>JAIOZM010000005.1 GCA_021740585.1 Bacteroidales bacterium | reverse complement strand
GTAAATGCCCATCGCTTTGATTTAAAAGGAGAATCACTTAGAAAGAAAAAATAATTATATATTTACATTACAAATTGATCCCAAATCAAATTGTACACTTTACTCCGAAATCAATGTACACTTTGCCCGGAATATTCATTTATAAGTGGGAGAGGATTTTTTAAAGCAGATTATTGAGGTTAGGTAGTAAAAATATAATCTAAATATATTTTCGAAAACCCCCAAATATGTATTGTAAAAACTGCGGAGTGATTATAGATAATGATTCGAAATTTTGTTCGAATTGTGGGCTTGGAATCAATAAGTCTGAAGAGATAAAAACAGATTCTGTAACATTCCCAATTAGCCCAAATATTATTCCTATAACCAAAAGATTCATAGAAAGGTATTATACATTTAGTATATTAGAATTGGTTCAATATTCAGATATATTAGATTGGGATATAATATCAAAATATGGAAATTCAAATCTGTGGTCTGCTGATATTTTAACCCGATTTAAGGATAAGATTAATTGGAATCTATTATCGACTAGTAAAACATTTCCGTTTACTAAAGTATTCTTAAAGTTATATGAAAATTTCTGGGATTGGAGTGAATTGAGTAGAAATAATTCAATTGAGTTCTCTGAAGATTTGATAAATTCATTTGAAAACAATTGGGTATGGAGTCGATTGTATTTTAATGAAGCTATATCCAGTCATGTGAGAATCTTGCACAAAGCAGAAGCAAGTCATACTAAAATAGGATGGCACTTAGGAGAAATTCCATGGCTCGAAATTGACTATAGGAGTTTAATGAATATTAGGTTGAGTGATTTTAATATAAATATATTTAGAAATTATTCTGAAAAATGGAATTGGACTCTTTTAAGTGAGAATTTGAATATTCCGTGGACGATTGAATTAATAAGGAAATATAAGGATAAATGGGATTGGGAAAAGATTTGTACAAATAGTGAAATCCTATTTGATATAAAACTACTCAATGAATTTCGCGAAATTATTTATTGGGAATTGTTATTTTGGAATGAAAAGATGGTTTGGACCCCAGAAATAATCATTGAATTTGAGAATATGATAGATTTTGATAAGTTATGTTCAGCAAAAAATGTTGATTGGAATGAGGATTTACTAGAGCTTTTCGAGAATAAAATTAGTTTTCGTAGTTTAAGTTATTTGTATAACGGATTAATAACTGTTGATATTTTGAACAAATACCCATGGGATTTACGTGGCCTTAGTTGTAATCAAAACTTAAACTGGAGTATCGGATTAATAAAAGAATTACAGCAATCTAATGTTGAATTCAAAAATTTTTATTTCGATGAATTATTAACTAACAAAGCTTTCATTAGTAAGGTTGACCTGAAAGAATACATTAGCATTGATCCATATTATTCGAAATTATTATCTGAAACTGCTGTCTGGTCAACAGATTTCTTTATGAAGATTTTTCCAAGTATTGAGACTATAGGATTAATATGTAACAGGACTGATATATCTTGGTCAATAGAAATCCTAGAAACACACCAAAAATGGGATTGGAAGAGACTTAGTAGGAATACTTCATTGCCTTGGAATGAAAAATTAATAGGCAGATTTGAGGATAAATGGGACTGGTTGCAGTTATCTCATAATCCAAGTATTCATTGGACCTTGGATTTACTTACAAGATATGAAGAAGTATTGGAATGGGGGTCTTTAGATATGTACAAAAAATACCCGGGATTAAGCTCAAGTAATAATTTAGACTGGAATCTTGATATTCTTGAGAGATATAGTTCGAGATGGGAAGTATATTATTTAATTGAAAATGAAACAGTTTGGGATTTGGTATTCAAGAAAAATTTGAATAAGAATGTTGTCGAAGATACACTTAGTAAGTATAGTATATGGAAGGAGAGTAATAAAAGTGAATTGTTTTAAGTGGTAAATCTTACTCATCAAACAGGAATATTCAACCCTAATTCAACCCAATAAAAAAAGGAGCTAGATGTCTATAATCTAACTCCTTGGTTTTCTTTTGTCGGGG
Organism: Bacteroidales bacterium; assembly: GCA_021740585.1. Taxonomy (GTDB): domain Bacteria; phylum Bacteroidota; class Bacteroidia; order Bacteroidales; genus JAGLSB01. The sequence goes on along the minus strand of JAIOZM010000005.1, from coordinate 79,345 downwards.
TGGCAGGATTCGAACCTGCGTCCCCCTGCTCCCAAAGCAGGTGAAAATATACATTACTAATTGAAGAGTTGGTTGACATTATTGTATCTCTTTGTTCCAAGTTTGTCTCAGTCCATATTCCAACACTATTCCAAATCATTCACTATATTTGTATTACCAAAGGCCACTCGGATGTTTCCCGCAGATGAAGCCGGAGGCTGTAGGGCAGCAGCATGAGGTTGAGCCCTCCTACGCCGAGGCTTCGGAGGAAAAAGCTTCGGAGGATGAGGAGATTATTGATGATGAGACCATGGTGCTGAATCTTCTGAAAGAGAAGTCGCCTGTGGACCTGAACGAGTTAAAGGGTCAAACCGGACTTAGTAATAAGAAGTGGGATAAGGCTATTAAAGGGCTTACCGGGAATGGATTGGCGAAGGTGGTGAAGGACGATGGGGGTTTGTGGGTTGAGTTGGTAGGGTGAACAATGTCATCCTGAACTTGTTTCAGGATGGATTTCAAAATAAAAATAAATGAATAATTTAATCGGAAACATCGTATTGATAATCTCACTAATTATCTTTTCAAATAATCTTACAGCCCAATCTCATGATGATCATGATGACCATGATGACCATGAACATCCAATGAATGAGATAGGCATCGGCAATTCGCTTAGTTATCTTGCCGGGGAGCAGAAATATGCTTATGGCCTTCATATTCACTTACTGCGAGCGATAGAACATTCAAAATTCGGCTATGGACTAGGTTATGAGCAAATCTATGATGAACACAAACACCGAACCCTGGGAATAATTGGAAGTTACAGACCCATTTCTCCATTAATGGTAACAGTTTCTCCGGGAGTCCTCTTCCCAAACGAAGAGAATGCAGAATACAACTTTGCACTTCATTCTGAAATAGTCTATGAGTTTGAAATCGGATCTTTCCATATCGGACCTGCTCTTGAATTTGCCACAACATTTGAAGAATACCACATTGGCGCCGGCTTTCATGTGGGGTTTGGTTTTTAGGGGTTGGGTATAAGCAACAAAAAGTGGGATAAAGCTATTAAGGGGCTTACCGGAAATGGTTTGGCGAAGGTGGAGAACCGAGGAGGTACGACGAGCACACGACCACAGGGAGTAACATGATGGGGGCTTGTGGGTGGAGTAGGTTTGAATTAAGATTTAAAACTCGTTAAAAAGTAAATAGGTTCTATGATTTTTTCATAGGCCTTTTTTTTGTACCTTGTTTGTCACTTAAATTTTTTTTATCTATCACTTATTCCACATTCCTAATTATGAATTATTTTAAGACTGAATTCATAAAGCTTATATCAGAATATGATATAGATGAAACGTCTATGGGATTCCCATCTAATTATAAAGCCGATGAGATATGGAATATGGAAGGTATATAAACAAGAAGCCCTCCAGATGCGCTTGATTCAGAGGCGTGGAGGACATTGTTGATGCAAATATAAATAATATTTATATTATAGCCAAATATTCTTCATGTATTCTTTATTATATCAACAGATTAGAAACTACCCTTATCACTAAGATATACCTCATATTCCTTCGATAGTTGTCACTTGTCCCTTAATTTTATCCTAAAGTTACTACCATGCAAGTACACCTTAGGAAACGTAAAATTAGAAGTAAGGGAAACTGTCTTAACCGGGATTAATCTGATTAAAGGATTGTACAGATTCTGAAATTATTGAGTTTTCTTAAAAAAACAATAAAATTAACTGCGATTATTTAGGGTTTTTCATATTAATAGTAAAGAAGGATATAACTCTCACTAACCAATTCATCAGCTAAACCCTAAGTATGACAGATAATTTTAAGTTCAAGGAGACAACAGGAAAAATAATTGGAGCCGCAATGGAGGTGCATAAATCACTAGGAAATGGATTCCAGGAAGTTATTTACCAACGAGCGCTGAAAATTGAGTTCATCCATAGTAATATTGACTTCAAGAGAGAATTTGAAATGCCTATTCACTATCGGGGAAATCATATAGGTACTCGTCGGGTTGATTTTCTCATAAATGACTTAATATCTGTTGAAATCAAAGCTGTTATCAAACTGGAAGACGTGCATCTGGCTCAGGCAAAAAATTACCTCGAAGCTTATAATATAGAAGTAGGGCTACTAATTAATTTTGGGAGTAAGAGTCTTGAATTCAGACGATTGTTTAATTCAAAATCCAATCCTGTTAATCCATAAATCTGCCTAATCCTGGTTTAGACAATTTGTAGAGGAATAAATTGGAGATAGGAACGGTTGCAGGGGAGGGTGTTATTAAATGGATTGAATCCTCACGTCCCAATATTGAATATTATAGAAATCTTTGTGATCCAATAATATCCCTTTTTAACTTCAAACACTATTTTTTAAATGCCGAAAAATAGCTATTTTTGAAATCGAAAGGCTTATTGACCTATGATATAAGAGCCCATATCAATATAAATATCAACTATTTAAATAATTCGTCTAATTCTAACACTATGAATAAAACTGCACTATTTTTCAGTCCTGAAGGCGGAAACGTAAACAGAGTAACAATACAACTTGGAGAAGTGATTGGAAATGAGAAAGTTGATATAATTCCTGCTAAAGATATGGTAAAAGAAGATTTACATAAATATAGTCAGATTATATTTGTGTGTTCCACGGTTGGAGCAGATCATTGGACAAATGAAATTTATGTCGATGAATGGCAGGAATTTTTCAGGAAGATTGAAGAAATTAGTTTTGAGGGTAAAAAAGTGGCTATAGTCGGACTCGGAAACAGTGTTTTATATCCTGAACACTTTGCTGACGGAATAGCACATCTTCATAAGAAAATTGCAAATAAAAATGCAAATATATATGGCTTTGTTGATGCTGAAGGTTACACTTTTAATGATTCAGAAGCATTAAATGAGGATGGATTATTCTATGGTTTACCTATCGATGAAGAAAATGAATACGACCAAACTTCTGAAAGGTTAGAAAATTGGATTTCCAAATTAAAATCTGATTTTGAGTTTTAACAGATTCAAGCCCTTTTATAACAATTATTTATATTTTAAACCGGGTTATTAATTATAATCTTAGTAAATATGAAACAAATTTTAACTTTTGTACTAATATCCTTCCTGCTTTTGGCTATGACTAATTCTGATGGAGATACAGTATATACCAGTGCCCCAACTGAAGTGGATGCATGGGAAACGGATTTCTTCGATGACTTCAACAGCTTCAATCCCGAAAACTGGCAGGACCAGATGATCTGGGTAAACAATGAATTACAGTGTTATGTCCCCGATAATAAGTACGGAACGAGAGAGGTGAGCGATGGTTCTATAAAAATTAAAGTAATCAATATCGGTGAGAAATGTCCGTGCGATAATATGGACAAACACGGAGTTCAGCATACAGATACCGAGTATGTTGCAGGCCGTATTTGCTCAAAGAACAGACAGGAATTTATTAAGGGAAAATGGACGGCCCGCTTAAAACTCTGGGGAAATGGAGAACCAAGTATGTTTCCTGCATGGTGGATTCTGGGGGCACAAAATAATGAGCCGCCGGTTCAGGAACCCGATGAAACTGTATGTTGGCCAACTACAGGATCAGGCGAAATTGACATTTTTGAGCATCATGGCGACGGAGAGGATGATCATTTTACAGCCGGTGCCATCAAAAACTTAGGCGGATGTGGCGAAGGCGACTGGTGGAGTACTCGTACAGGTATACAAGCGAGCTTAAATGACTTTCACGAATATTCTGTTGAATGGGAAGCCAGCGACCTTGTTTATCGCGTTGATGGAACAGAAGTTTACCGTAATGTTGGACTGGGAGATAACTACCCCGAACCAATGTTCGCCATTTTAAACTATGCTAAGATTACCGACACGCCTATGACCGGAGAATGGGTTATGGAAGTGGATTGGGTGAAGCATGAGTTTAGGAAGTAGCGTGGTGGTGTGGCGGTTCCTGAGCCTGCCGAAGGATGGTTCCTGAGCCTGAGGTCCCTGAGCTTGTCGAAGGGTCGAAGGATGGTTCCTGAGCCTGCCGAAGGATGGTGATTGCCCAGACCTCAGAGACAAAATCAAAAAGACCATCCGATAGATACACCACCCCATGGAAAAATTTGGGCGCTAAAAATGCTGTTTCTCAAGGATGGTGTAAATCCGGCTCGTAAGAGTAATCCTCCATCCGGTTTCTGATATCTGTATCCGAGTCGCATTAAAACTGCATAATCCGAACTATTTTGATAATTTAAAAAATCATATCATGCAAGGGAGTAACCAAGACCTGCTTCAAAATGATGCTTCCTGCCGGGTAAAATACTTAACTGTGGCGACAAGATCAGATCCTTGCTTTTATCATAATTACCTCCACCAACCCAGAATCCGCTTCCTGCAATCCATTGAAATTTTTCTTCAGCATACAATATTCTGTCATAAGATATATGAGGATAATAAAACTATTTCAAAATAAGCCTATATAAAATGCGTTCCGTTTTGGGAATGGATTTTCATTTTCATAAATGAATCCACAGGCAGTTCCAATTGGCAGAATAGAAAAAATGCTAAAAAAGATTAACTTTTTCGTAAATATTTTTGGTTTAAATTAATATTAAATCTGGGGGGAGAACAATAATTTCAAATGCTTATTTCACTCATCTTCTGCGCATTAACATAATTTTATTTTTTTTTGTCCAAATTGCTCTTTCTCATAAATGAAGTATTTAAACCCATACATATTTAGAAAATCTTTAATGATTTAAAAAGCGAATTAGTTAAATAAATGAGTCTGTATTTCGATGAAGAAATAAGAATATCCTTGTATTTAACATCAAAAAATGCCTTAACTTTGGTTTATCGGTTTTGCAATAAGTACTCATTTTAATTTATTCACTATGAAAAGAATAAATATAAAATTATTAGCAGCTGTATTTGCATTTTTGATGGTGATATCAGCATGCAAAAAAGATGAAGAGAAACCTTCAAACTCCTTCTACAGGCTATCTTCTGAAAAAATTTTAACCGGACAACAACAGACTTCCTCCGCAAGCTATGAATACAATGGTGATAAGCTTATCAGAAAATTTCTAAGCGGCGATGGTTGGTCGGAAGAAACATTAATAAGCTATCCGGAAGAAAACAAAATTATCGTATCAGAAACCAGAATATACGATCAGGCGGGCACATACCAAAAAACGCTGGAGATTTCATACTCAGATTCAAAGGTGAAAAATATTTATCACAATACGGGGTTATGGGAACTTTTCTATTACAATTCTGACGGAACAATTAATAAAATAGTAGATAGCGCTTATATTGAAATTGGAATTATTTTTGAAATTGCAAACTATTCTTATGAGGAAGGGAAATTAATTCAGGTGCTCAAAGAAAGTCCGGGATATCAAAATGGCGCGAAATCCGAGTATTATTATGAAAACAATAAGCTGAAAGAAATTGTCGAATATATTGAAACACCGGATCAGGGATGGTTTGTAATGGAAAAAAACACCTTCATTTTTACAGATAGTGCGATTTCAAATATCACCCATTATTATAAAAATATGGATAGTTGGGATAAATCAATTTCCTCAGATTACATATACGATCTTCATGGGAACCTGATAAGGGTGGAAAAAACATATATCGGACAAGCTGAAAAAGAGATTACAGAATATACCTATGAAAATGGTTCTGGTAATTACCAGCAAATTTTTTCATTGTTAGTATATAACAAACTGGAACCCTTGCCTGTAAAAAAATAATCTCATTACAAAAATTCAATCCTAAAAAATAAATAAGAATGATGGCATTGATCTTACTTTTCCTATTGTAGCAGAAATCGATATTAGGAAAATTTTTAGACATTACAATTATAGAAATAACTTTCATAGAAACAATTTCACTCCTTCAGAAACTAAACTATGTAATTACAGCTTCGGAAATGACAAATAAGGACGAAAACACATCCCATAAAAAATTTTACTCTCCGCTATTTGATTCACAAACCATTAGGTTGTATATTGCACGCGGTCTTGATTCCTGTCAATTCTCAAAAGATTAAGCTATCAAGAATTGCTGAGAAATATTTTTAATCACTTTTAAAATTTACCCGATGGAAAAATCAAATTTGCGAATCTTGCCAATGATAATTGCACTAATTCTTTTTGGCGGCAAGTTTTTACAGGCGCAATATTCAAATAATGCAGTTCTCCTAAATCCTTCAGAGACAACAACTTCTGAAGCAGATTATACCTATCTGGTTTGGTCGGATGAATTTGATGTTGATGGAGCTTTAGATGACAGTAAATGGTTTCATCAAACCAAGCTTCCAAATGGATATAGTTGGTATAATAATGAAATTCAGCATTATACCAATCGTGAAGTGAATTCATTCGTTGATACCGGATACATGTTTATTGTTGCAAAAAAAGAAGAATTTACCGACCAGAATGTAACCAAACAATATACCTCTGCCAGATTGAATTCCAAATTTGCTTTTACTTATGGGAAAGTTGAATTCAGAGCAAAACTCGCAACAGGAGTCGGAACCTGGCCGGCTTTATGGACGCTCGGTAAAAATGTAAAGGAAAATGGCGGATATTGGTACACCGAGGGTTTTGGGACTACTTCCTGGCCCGCATGTGGTGAAATTGATATCATGGAACATTGGGGTACGAACCAAAACTATGTGTCGAGCGCTACTCACACTCCATCGAGCTATGGTGGAACCATTAATGTAGGCGGACAAAGCATTCCCGATGCTTCCACAGCATTCCATATTTATAAACTTGTCTGGTCTCCCGAAAGTCTCGTATTTAGTGTTGACGATAAGGTTCATTTTACTTATAGTCCGGCTGTGAAAGACGATAATACCTGGCCTTTTGATCTTGATCAGTATTTACTGCTGAACGTAGCCATTCTACCCTCAATATCTGCTAATTTTACCGAAAGTGCAATGGTCCTTGATTATGTGAGAGTATACCAGTCCCCTCCGGTATCAATTCAACCGTCAAATGATTTCAAAAATCCTGTATGCTACCCAAATCCTTGCGTAAATGAGGTAAGTATTGATCTTGGTGAGGTTCCAAATCAGGATTTACTTGTAAGATTTTATAATAGCCATGGCGCACTTATAAAAACAAATACTTTCCCGAATGCTGATCAGGTCATTAAACTTGAAGACTTAGATAAGCTTCCGACCGGACTATACTTCATTTCCTATGTTTTAAATGATAAAAACTACAATTTAAAGGTAGCGAAGAGGTAGGGTATTGGAGGGAAAGTGGGGCGCAAGAGTTGAGAGAGAGAAATCTTATATTTTTATAGGACTCCATTATTAAAAATAATAAACAAACATACCATGGAAAATAAAGAAAAAGTGCTGGATGCAATGAAAAAGGCCGGTGCTCCCTTAAATGCCGGAAAAATTACCGAGTTAACGGGTTTGGAACGTAAAGATGTTGACAAGGCAATGAAGATACTTAAAACAGAGGGTGCCATTGTTTCTCCTAAAAATTGCTTCTGGCAACCGAAATAGTACCCGGATTTGGCTTCTCATATTCAAAAATGTCTGGACAGGATTCAGCAGATTAAATGATTAGTCAGATTTTGTTTTTTTTATTTTAGGTTTATTCATAAGAAATAAAATTATGAAAGCCCATGGAATTGAGTTCATGGGCTTTTTTGTTGTCTGTCGGTTTCTATTTTATTTTAGATTTTAAGCTATTTATTTTAAATTGTATAATTTAGTGCTCCTGAAGGCAAAGTATATTTTCGTCTTATGGTCGATTAATAATCAAGTCCAATCAATTGAAATTATATTTCAAAAAAATACATTTTGTCGTAATTTTTAAAAACCATATATGAAAAATTTCCTGCTCATTCTTTGTCTGTTTCCCTCCATTCTAATACAAGCACAAACAAAGAGCCCTGTTTTTGTTGAAGCCTGGATGACTACTTTCGACCGGAGTGAATTATTCACTAAAAATGAAAAATCTGCTGATTTTGGAGATAGCTCTCATCGCGGCCGTTATGGCTCAACCATCATCATTGATGATAATCATCAAATGCAAACCATTGATGGTTTTGGATTTGCCCTTACCGGTGGAAGTGCCGAATTAATGATGAAAATGAATCCAAAAGAGCGGAGTAAATTGATAAACGAATTATTCAGAACCGACGGCGATAATATCGGCGTAAGTTATATACGGCTTACCATCGGAGCCTCTGATCTGAATAGTTTTGTATTCTCATACAATGATTTGAAAGATGGTGAAACCGACCTGAAACTTGAGAAATTTAACTTGTCTCAGGATCTCCTTGATGTTATTCCTGTTATGAAAGAAATTCTGGCTGTAAATCCAAAAATCAGAATAATGGCCTCACCATGGTCTGCTCCTGCATGGATGAAAACCAATAATATAATAAAAGCCGGTAATCTGAAAAAAGAGTATTATAGCGTTTATGCACTTTATTTTGTGAAATATATTGAAGCGATGGCGGAACATGGCATTATAATCGACGCTGTCACTGTTCAAAATGAACCTTTAAATTCCAATAATACTCCAAGTATGCAAATGTTGGCAAAAGATCAGAAGGAATTCATAAGGGATCATCTGGGACCTGCTTTTCAAAAGGCCAATATAAAAACCAAAATTGTTCTTTTTGATCATAATCTTGACCGCATCGATTATCCCCTTAGCATTCTGAATGACCCTGAAGCAGCAAAATTCGTCGACGGTTCAGGTTTTCATCATTACGGCGGTGATTTTTCAGCCATGAGCCTTCTGCATACGGCTTATCCTGAAAAAAACTTGTATTTTACTGAGCAAATGGTAATTGAAAAACCCGGAACTCAAACTATTGATATCGCCGCTCAAGTAAAACGTTTAATTATTGGCGCTACTCAAAACTGGAGTAGAAATGTAATTTTATGGAATTTTGCCGCCGATCCGCAAAACGATCCGCATACCGACGATGGTGGCTGTACTATGTGTCAGGGTGCCGTTACCATCGACGGAGATAAAGTAAGTCGCAATCTGGCATATTACACCATAGCTCACGCATCAAAATTTGTAAGACCCGGATCGTACAGGATTCATTCAACTCAGAAAGGAGAAAAAGTCGTTAGTCTAACCGAAGATGAGGAAAGAAGGGGCTCCGGAGATGTCAGAATGGCTGTTTATGAAAATTATGATATTCTGCCCAATGTGGCCTTCAAAACCCCTGAGGGTAAAATTGTGTTGATTGTGGCAAATGATTCATTTTCATCTTATTCCTTCCGGGTTCAATACAACGGCCAATTTGCATACCTGAGGCTTAGTCCGGGAGCCGTTGGAACGTATATCTGGTAGTTTAAATTAAATATTCAATCTGTAAAAAAAACAGGAGGTATCCCCCATGAAAAGATCAAAAATATGGCCCACTCTTCTTATATTTGGAATATTCTTTTCAGCAAGTGCTGAAAATATTCCGGGAACATCCATGTACACTCTGAAACCCAACGATACCGAAGCTGTTTATTTCACACCGGAGAATTTTAATATCTCTGCCGATGGCAAAACCGATGTGTCGGATGAACTTCAGCAAGCCATAAACCAGTTAAAACAAAGCAAAAATTTCGGAATCGTTTTTATTCCTGAAGGAAAATATTTGATCACTAAAACCATTTATGTTCCGAAAGCTATCCGTTTGATAGGCTACGGTAGTAAACGACCATTGATTTTTCTGGGGAAAAAGTCACCCGGCTACCAGGAAGAAGTGGTAAACGATAAAGGAAAAGCCAATTATATGTTCTGGTTTACTAGTGACATTGTTGAAGCCGGACAAGAGCCGCGCGATGCCAGTGCAGGCACGTTTTACAGCGCTATTTCAAATATAAATCTGAAAATTGAAGACGGAAATCCTTATGCTGTAGCTCTGCGAACACACTTTGCTCAGCATAGTTTTGTATCGCATGTAGATATTCAGATTGGGAATGGAAAAGCCGGACTTTATGATGTGGGTAATGAAATGGAAAATGTGCGTTTTTATGGCGGTGAATATGGCATTTATACCACCAAAACTTCTCCCGGATGGCAAATGATGATGGTCGACACCTATTTTGAAGGACAGAGTAAGGCAGCCATTTTCACGCAGGAAGGCGGACTTACCATAGTCAGATTGAAAGCGGTCAATGTTCCATCTGTAATTGAAATCAGACCGAATTATTCCGACCGGATTTTCATGGAGGATTGTAGCTTCAAAAATATTAGCGCACCGGCTCTCATTGTGAGTAATGAGAATAACCATACCAATCAGATCAGCCTGAGGAATATTGTTTGCGAAGAGGTGCCGGTATTGGTTCACTACAGACGGAGCAACACTCAAACCAATGGGAAAGGAAAACTCTACAAAGTAGTTAATTATACCCACGGATTGCACATGAGCGATATGGCTGCTGAACCCGAAAACAAAACCTTAGCTGATATCATTGAATTAAAAAAACTACCTGATTCACCTGCAAATGATATTCCTGCATTGCCAGATATGCAAACATGGGTAAATATTAAAGATTTGGGTGCCCTTGGTGATGGGGTTACTGACGATACCAAAGTTTTCCTTCAGGCCATTGAAAAATATTCTGCCATTTATATCCCTCAGGGATGGTATGTAATTTCAGAACCCTTAAAACTTAAGTCAAATACAAACCTCTTTGGTCTTAATCCGGTTGCCACACAACTTATGTTGAGGGAAAGTACGCCTGCATTCAGCGGATTCGGAACGCCGGTAGCTTTGCTGGAGACTCCGGCAGGAGGTAAAAATATTGTATCGGGAATCGGGATAAATACCGGTGGATACAATTACCGGGCGGTAGGATGTAAATGGATGGCGGGTGCAAATTCTTATATGAATGATGTGAAATTTATCGGTGGACATGGGTCTATGGCCCGGGGTACTGAAAAACCATGGTCAAGAGGGGATCGAAGGATAAGTACACCCGATGAGCCGGTAACTGATCAGGGAAAGGATAAGGCCTGGGACAATCAGTACTGGAGTCTGTGGATTACAAACGGTGGCGGAGGTACATTTAAAGATATATGGACAGCAAGCACTTATAGCGCTAATGGAATTTATGTGAATAATACTTCTACTCCGGGCAGGATTTATGCCATGTCGATAGAGCACCATGTCCGCAACGAAGCCCGTTTCAAGAATGTTTCAAACTGGAAAGTTTATGCTTTTCAAACTGAGGAAGAAAGCCGGGAAGGACTAGATTGTCAGCCAATCGAATTGCAGGATTGCAGCGATATGGTTTTTGCCAATTTATATATGTTCCGGGTAATCAGGGTTAAAACACCTTATCCTTATGCTGTAAGAACCTGGAACTGCAAGAATATTGAATTCCTGAATGTCCATAATTATTCCCAGATTAAATACACCAATACTCTGACTTTTTACGATATAAATACAAATCTTGATGTCAGACCATGGGAGTTTACAAAGCTGACTGTAACAGGGAACGAAACGCGAAAAGACCCTCTGACCAATCAGCCGGGCAAACTCGAAAAGCTGGCAACCGGATTTGAATTCATTGAAGGAATTACCCGCGATAGTAAAGGGAACATCTATTTTAGCGAACAACGCATGCGCCGTATTTACAAATGGGATGTTGAAAAAAATGTTGTTTCCATGATTTCTGAGTTCCCATGGGAACCCATGTCACTCGCCTGCGATACCAAAGATAATTTACTGGTATTGTTTAAATATAATCCTCAACCGGGCTACAAAATAAATGGCGAGCAGGAATCTGTCCCGGCTTTACCCGATGCCGACGGTACATCATTCAGTGGATGGGGAAATTCAGGTTTTGGCTCCTGGGTATATTCCATCGATCCTGAAAATCCGGAGGAAAGCATTGCTTTGTTGCCCAGGGTTCCCATGGGATCGATAAAAAATATTGCAAAAGCCTTCTATCCTTCCAACCGTTGGAGAGATTCTCACGATTTTAACGAAATCTCCGTTTTGGTTCCCGAGAACTGTTTTGTGGCACCCGATGGCGTGACCATCATTCCGGAATGTTACGATCTTGCCCGCACGGCATCTTTGCTGGAAGCTATTCCCGGAGAACCCTTTTATACCGCCGACGAATACGATACACGGATGGTGAAAATGGATGTAGACAATGAAGGAAGACTTTCAAACCTCAGCTATTTTGTTGAACAAGCTGAGTTTGGTTCAGCCATTGATGACGAAGGAAATCTGTATGTTGCAGACGGTCACATTTATATTTACGATAAAAACGGAAATAAGACCGGGAAAATCGAATTGCCCGAACGACCTACAAGCGTCCAGTTTGGGGGGAAAGAGGGAAAAACACTTTTTATAACTGCCCGATCATCTTTATACAGTTACAACATCAATAAATAATTCCTCAATGAAGAAATTACTCATTAGGATCTCGGCTACATTTATTATAAGTATAATGCTTATAATAAAACTTTCAGCCAATACATATTTCGTATCCCCTCAGGGAAGCGACAGCAATCCCGGAAGTTTTAGTCTCCCTTTTCAAAGCATTAAAAAAGCAGTTGACGTATCTATAGCCGGTGATACCATGTATGTAAGAGGAGGGATTTACAGCCTGACCTCAACTATCCTGATAAGCAAAAATGGGTCTGCAGAAAACTATTTTCATCTAATCGCTTTTCCCGGAGAAAGGGCAAAGCTCAATTTTACTGCCCAGACAATGGGAGGTTCAAACAGAGGTATTTTACTTACCGGTAATTATTGGCATATCGAAGGTTTTGATGTTTATGGAGCCGGTGACAACGGATTGAAAATAGAAGGCGGAAACTATAATAGCATTGTAAATTGCGCCTTTTACCGAAACCGGGATTCCGGAGTTCAAATGGGAAACGGAGCTTCCTACAATGAGGTGATAAATTGCGACTCCTATTTAAATGCAGATCCTACAGATTACGGCGATGCAGACGGATTTGCGGCTAAATTAAATGTTGGTGTGGAGAATTATTTCTATGGATGCCGGGCGTGGAAAAATTGCGACGACGGCTGGGATGGATACATGAGAGATGCTAACAATGCCTCGACCATTCTCGAAAATTGCTGGGCTTTTGAAAACGGTTACCTCGAAGACGGCAGTGATCCGGGAGCCCAAGCCAATGGGAATGGTTTTAAAATGGGAGGAAGTGATGATAAAACCCTGAGTCATCATTATACCCTGACGAATTGCCTTGCTTTTAATAATAAAGCCAAGGGCTTCGACCAGAACAGTAATATGGGATCGATGAAACTTTATAATTGTACCGGTTATAACAACTTAGGTGGTAATTATGTCATATATAAAACCCTGGCTGAAGGGAATGAACTGATCATAAAAAACTGTCTGGCATTGGGTGATGCAGGAAACATTGCTGATTTTGCCATTCAGGTAAATAACAGCTGGTTGCCTCCCTATTTAGTAAGTGAAGATGACTTCATAAGCATAAATGCAATTGAAGCCTATGGAGCCAGAAATCCCGATGGCAGCTTACCCAATATTAGCTATATGCATATTACTGAAGGAAGCGATCTGATAGATGCCGGTGTTGATTTGGGTCTGTTTTTTAATGGGCTGGCCCCGGATCTTGGCTGCTTTGAAACAGATTATGGAAATCCTGAAACTGTAAATTATCGGGAAACTGATCGGGAAAAAAGCCGCTGTTTCCCCAACCCCGCTTCAGAAAATATTTATATAGAATTTTCCTCCGATTCGCAATCTGACTATAGTATTAACATTCTTGATTTAAGTGGAAGAATCATCATTCGGAAAGATTTTTTCCAAATGGAATCGGGCAAAATAAAAGCAGAAATTTCTCTTCCGGAATTGATACCAGGAATGTATCTTTACCAGGTCAAAATCCGGAATGAAATTCTTGGTACAGGAAAGTTTATTTTGGAAGATACAAGATAAAGGTATAAAGATAAAAAATGCCTCTTTAGCTCAGCTGGCAGAGCAGCTCATTCGTAATGAGCAGGTCGTGGGTTCGAGTCCCATGAGAGGCTCTTGGACGGTGTGGCGGTTCCTGAGCTTGCCGAAGGGCGGAAGGATGGTGTGGCGGTGGGAGCATACTTTAACGGCTAAAATTCAATAAAGCTGTTTTTTCTTATCTTAGCCTGATCTAGATTCTATAATTTATCTATTTAAAACCCTGAATATGAAATTATTTAAAAGCTATTTTTTCATTGCATTGCTTTTTGGCTTGTCGAATATTTATGCCCAAACCGGAGGCATTAGAATTAATCAACTGGGATATTATCCTTCGGCGAATAAATTTGCTGTGGTTGTTTTTACAGATGCCAGCACTTTCGAAGTAATAAATACAGCTGATAGCAGCGTTGAATATTCCGGAAACCTAGGTCCAAAGATTTACTGGAGTAATGCGGGCGACAGTGTAAAACTATGTGACTTTTCCACCCTGACAAAAACAGGGACCTACCAGATCCGAATCCAGGGTTTTGGAGAGTCCTACCCTTTTGAGATTTCAAATACAGTAATGCGCAAACCTGCTTATGCTTCATTAAAATCCTTTTACTACCAACGGGCTTCATACGAACTTACTCACGATTATGCAGGTCTGTGGGCGAGAGCTGCCGGACATCCTGACACCAATTGCCAGATGCATACCTCCTCAGGTAAAACAGGCAGCATGTCATCTCCGGGAGGGTGGTACGATGCAGGTGACTTTGGGAAATATGTGGTGAATGCGGGAATCTCCGTGGCCACTTTACTATCCTTTTACGAAAACTTCGGCGACTTTTTTGAAGATAGTATTCTTAGCATTCCTGAATCGGGAAATGGCATAAACGATCTTTTGGATGAAGTGAAATATGAGCTCGACTGGCTTAAAACCATGCAGGATGAGGATGGTGGTGTTTTTGTTAAACTCACTACACTAAATTTTACCGGATTTATTATGCCGGCTGCAGCTACCGGAGTTCGGTATGTAATTGGGAAATCAACTGCTTCCACTCTCGATTTTGCCGCAATGATGGCGATGGCCGGAAGGATTTACAAGGATTATGATACTGATTATGCTGCAGACTGCATTTTGCGGGCAAAAAATGCCTGGAGTTGGGCTAAATCGAATCCTGCAATTTATTTCAAAAATCCTTCCGATGTTTCCACCGGTGAATACGGTGACGGAAATGTAACAGATGAATTTATCTGGGCAGCTGCCGAATTGTTCATAAGTACTGATGAAGCAGAATACAAAACTTACCTTGAAAGCAAAAGCACCGCTCTCAGATATTTGAGCGCACCGGGATGGCCTAATGTTCAACCTTTGGCATCCCTTTCACTGGCTACACAGGAAAATGGCTTATCGGAATCTCTGAAAACAACTATTAAAAACTCAATTATCACTACATCAGATAATTGGCTAAGCCAGATAAACGTAAGTCCGTGCAGAATACCTAATTTTAGCTTTAATTGGGGATCGAACAGCGGGATTGCAAATAATGGTGTCGGATTGCTTTATGCTTATCTCCTTACCAAGGATATAAAATACATTAAAGGAGCTGCCGAATGTGCGGATTATATTCTTGGAAAAAATGCTACCGGGTTTTCTTTTGTATCTTCCTACGGATATAAAACCCCAATGAATTTTCATCATCGGGCCTCAGGCGCAGACGGAATTATTCAGCCTGTACCGGGTTTTGTGGCAGGAGGTCCAAATGGCGGGAAGCAGGATAACTCCTTTTACCCTTTTGATGCACCTGCAAAATGTTATGTTGATGTGGAAGGCAGTTATGCCTCAAATGAGGTTTGCATTAATTGGAACTCCCCTCTTACAGCATTATTAGCAGGAATCGATGCTGTTATGGGCGATAGTTCAGATGTGGATTTTGATGTGCAAACAAGTGCAAATAATCCACCGGTAATTAAAATTACCAGCCCAACAAACGGTTCAACAGCAGGCTCCGCTTCACCTGTAATTGTAAAAGGCACTGCAACCGATTCCGATGGTATTTCAAAAGTAGAGCTATACCTCAACGCCCACTTTATTGGAGAAATTACAAGTGGTTCATTTGAATGGGCATTAGATTCGCTTTCATTCGGCACACATTCGGTAAGTATATTGGCCTATGATAGTTACGGCCTCACCACAGAGCAAACAAATCTATTCAGCTATTATCAGGTTTTTAAAATTCCCGGAAAAATTGAAGCAGAAGAATTCTCTGCAATGACAGGTATAGAGACACAGGTAACGAGCGATTCGTTGGGAGGCCTGAATTTAACTTCTCTCGATGCTGGCGACAGATTTGAATACACAGTGTCTGTTAAGGAATCCGGGAGCTACAGGCTTAGCTTCAGAGTTGCCAGCAGCACAGGAGGCGGGAAATTTGAGATAAGAAAACCAACCCAGGCTGTACTTTCAGCCAATACAGTTGATGCAACAGGAGGGCTGCAATCGTGGACTACTATTTCAAATATAATAGTATTGGCCGAGGGAACACAAATACTTAGATTTTATGTTTTATCAGGGGGATGGAATTTTAACTGGATGGAATTTGAGAAAGTTGATGTGACCTCTATCCTTGATAACGAATCAACCAAAACCAATTCGATAATGATCCTCCCAAATCCAATTAACGGCAACTTCAAACTTAAATATTCACTTTGCGATCTTTCTCCTGTTGAATTTTCAATTTACGATATGCAGGGACGGCTGATTGAAAAAAAGGAAATTGTTAATAATCAAACCGAAGAAGGCTATTTGGATTGGAATATCAACGAGAAACTTGATCCCGGGGTTTACTCATTATTTATGGGACAAAATGGTGTTAAAGTCGGATATGTAAAACTAATAAAAGCTCAATAGTTATTAGCATAAATATTTTTTTTACATAGCCAAAATATTAATACTGGCTTTTTATGAGCATTAAGGTTTCAGAAAAACTAAAGAAAAAAATAAGCTGCCTCAAATTATAAATACCTTATAAATCAAGACAGCCTAAATCCTGTAATTACTTTTACTCTTTGATGTCCATGGAATACTGACTCCACATTACTATTTTACCATCAACTATATAGTATGATTCATGATAACGTTTTTTGGTTGTAAGGCCTTCTTTTACTTCAGTACCGGTGAATCCGGCCTGAACATGCTCTCCACCTCTGCTTGGATCCAGATCAACAGAAAAGGCATAATCAAAGGTCCAGGAAACATCTTCACCTTCATCATCTTCCGATAGAATTTTAATAAACTCATCTCCTGATTTTGCAACCCTGCCATCTTCAAAATAACACTCTGCCGTATCAGAAAGGAATGGTCGCATGGCCTCATAATTTTCAGCCGCCCACAATTTGTCGAGATCTTTTACCAATTGAACAGCATCTTCAGTACCAAGCTGCCATTTTAATTCAGGTAATTGAGTATTAAAGCCAATCGATCTGTCAACTGCTACTGATTCAGTCTCTGGTGAATTACATGAAACAAGAAGTCCAACGGCAGCAATAAATAGTAAGTTTTTCATAATTGTTGTTTTTTTAATTTAATAATAAATACCTGAACAAACTATGCTCAGTTAGCTGTCTGAATAATAACTATTTCGACACTATCATTCATAATAACCGTAGATGATGCAATTAGTTCAAAATTTAGAGTAATTATATTTTTCTGACTACTAAATTCTTAGATCAAACAAAAAGATGACTGACCTAAAAAAGGAAGTTTATCGTACATATACTCTTTAAATTGAAAAACATTCAATAAGCTTTAATCTGTAAACACATATATCCCCCCCTTATAGTTCTAATTAGTTAATCTTTAAATAAAATGAACTTATTGTAAGACTGTGCGTTTTAACATCCGATTGCTTTGTAGCCATTTGAAAAATCAAATCCCTGGGCAAATCTTTAAATCAAAAAAAAACATGAAAAACATTTCATTATTTGCTCTGCTCATCATTATTGCTCTAAAATCAAATGCCCAGCCTGACCAAAGCAGCAGCCTGTCGTATAAAACAAACGGTATTTCAATAGGACTATTGGGTGCACCCCAATGGCCGGTAGGTTTATCCCTCGATCAAATGATTACCCAAAGAATTTCTCTTGAGGTTGGTGCCGGCATATTTTCCGGTGGACTTGGAGTTCGATATTACTTATCTGATCCAGGTACCCGAAGATTTAACTACTATACCCAACCCAATTTTATGATTTATTATGATACTCCGAACGCCATGTTTTATTTGCCACTCGGAATATCTTATGTGTCAAAAAATAATTTTCAGTATAGCTTCGATGCCGGCATCATGTATTCAGAAGCCATTGAGCCCATGCCCTCACCTTGGTTTGGCGGGAAGATCGGATATCGCTTTGGACAGGAATTCGGATCTGAGGACAAAAGCTTAGAACTTGAGAAAAAGAATTATGTTTCTCTTTCCATTGGCGCAACCACCCCTGTTGCCGGTTTTACATATGAACGTATTTTAAATAATTATATAGGTGTGGAGGCCGGACTTGGAATTATAAGCGCAGGATTAGGTACAAAAATTTATCCTTTAAAGCTTAAAAAGAACAGCATAAACTTCCATACAGGAGTAAGCCATAACTATTTTGCTTTTGTATTTATAGGAGAATCGTGGCAAACTTACTTCCCATTCGGACTGGATTATATCAACAATAAAAATATAAGGTTTACACTAGATGTAGGTCCTATGATGGATTGGTATTCAAATATTGGATCCCAATATGATGTTTTGCCTTCTTTTAATATTCGGATTGGGAAAGGTTTTTAAGTATAACGACGAAATAAATACTTTTTTGTATTTTGCATTATAAAAAAGCATTTATGGACTTTCAACTTTTCATAGACCGGGAAGAATGGCGAGCCTGGCTTGAGATAAATCACAAAACTGCAACAGAAATCTGGCTCGGCTACTATAAAAATACCTAGCGGAAAAATTTCTGTATCTTATGCCGAAGGATGGTGTGAGGTTCCTGAGCCTGAGGTCCCTGAGCCTGAGATCCCTGAGCTTGCCGAAGGGCCGAAGGCCCAAAGAATGGTGTGGATATTTACCACGGAGTGGTAACAATTGATTAGCCGCGGTCCAGATGGCTATCGGGATTAACCCGTGGAATAAGATGCCCCAATAACCCCAGTGCTGAACCAGTTACAAAGAAAAAAGAAAAGAAAAACCACAAATACTAAACTACTCTTTTACTATAAGCTTAGCACTTGTATTCCTGTCAGTTAGTATTTTAACTATATACAAACCTTTCGTTAATTCAGCTACATTAAAGCTCACTTCCTGTGCGCCGGGAAGCATTTCTTCATTAAGTAATACCCTTTCTTCTTGTCCGAGAGGGTTGTAGATGCTCACCTTACATTGGTTTTCTGTTGCAGGTTAAAGCTGATAGTGATATTTTGGATAAAATTACCAGCTATCCTAACCAATGTCGAACGGTATTGTGTCAAAATTGAACGTAATTGTGTCATAGGGAAGTTTGCGGGTGGGGAGTATTACAGAATGGAAAAATTCTTGTGGATTTTTCAGATGCTATATATTTCGATTATTCAGAAAAAAGCTGGCACATGAATTCCATCCCCACCCTGTAGGATTATGCCTGAATAATTACAATGTTTTATTTGGCCCATATACTTGCTATATTTATATTAATTTGTTAAGTTTGTTGTCTATATTTAGAATTATGAATAATCTGAACTGGATCCGGAGGTATTATGAGTCCCTTTTTGCAAGTATGCTTCAGGAGGGAAAAGTAATGGTATTGCTAGGTGCAAGGCAGGTCGGTAAGACTTCTCTGATAAAGAAAATGATCAGCGAACGGGAGAATGTTTTTAAAGGTGATGGAAACGATTTTGATCTTCAGGAGCTGTTAAATTCCCTAAGATTATCCCTAATAAAGAGTGCCTTAGACAATTACAGCTTAATATTTATAGATGAGGCTCAAAAGATCAGAAATATCGGTGAAGCCATAAAACTTATTGTCGATCACCTTCCTGGTTCTATGGTAATTTTAAGTGGTTCTTCCTCATTCGATCTGTCAAATAAGATAGGTGAACCGCTTACCGGTCGGCAGACTGTCAACACATTATACCCTCTTTCCATTCTTGAATTGGAAAATCAGTATGGAAGATTGGAAATATTGAATCGGCTGGATACCATGTTGATTTATGGAAACTATCCTGAAGTTGTTACGGCTGAGAACAATAAAAAAAGAATAGATTACCTGATAAATCTTCGAAACTCCTTTTTGCTTAAAGATATATTGGAATTGGATAATATCAGAAATCCATCTAAGCTTTTTGATTTGTTACGACTTCTGGCCTATCAGATAGGCAATGAAGTATCTCTTAATGAATTAAGTAAACAATTGGGCATCGCAAAGCAAACGGTGGAAAGGTACCTTGATTTGCTCGAAAAAGTATTCATTATTAAAAAATCACAGGGCTTTTCAAGAAATCTGAGGAAAGAAATCACGAAAACACATCGATATTATTTCTGGGATAACGGAGTGAGGAATTCTATTATCAACAATTTCAATCCGCTTAACATGCGTAATGATAAAGGCCTTCTCTGGGAAAATTTTCTCTTTTCTGAAAGGCTTAAAACAAGGCACTATAAAAAAATATATGCAAATGAATTTTTCTGGCGTACTTACGATCAAAAAGAAATTGATTTGATTGAGGAGCGGGATGGAAATATTTTTGCTTATGAATTCAAATGGAGCTCCGGAAAACAAAAAGCTCCTAAACTATGGTTAACTACTTATCCCGATTCTGAATTTAAGCTAATAGATAAAGATAATTTTCTGGAATTTCTTTGCTGAATTTTATTTGAATCAAACATAAGTACTGGTACCTGGACGATTAATTGGACAATACAAAATACCGGTGTGCACCGCGACAAGGCAATTTTTATCCTTAAACAAAGGCCACAGAGACGAATCTCCGTGGCCCCTATTCCACTAAAAACTAAAAAGAAAAAAGGAAAGAAAAACAACAAATACTAAACTACTCTTTTACTATAAGCTTAGCACTTGTATTCCTGTCAGTTAATAGTTTAACTATATACAAACCTTTCGTTAATTCAGCTACATTAAAGCTCACTTCCTGAGCGCCGGGAAGCATTTCTTCATTCAGCAATATCATTTCTTCTTGTCCGAGAAGGTTGAAGATGCTCAGCCTTACATTGGTTTTCTGTTGCAGGTTAAAGCTGATGGTCGTTAAATCGCTTGCGGGATTGGGATAAATCCGGAGTGGGTTACTGTCAATCACAGTTTGCCTAAATCCTGTCATCATGGATTCAATGGCACCTATATCGACCAAATTATTGTTTGAATTTGGTCGTGGATTTCCGTTATAATCTGTTACAGGGGCGTAATAGCTTGTTCCATTTACCTCAACCATGGTTGTTCCTGTTCCGATGCAGGGACTTCCGCTTTCCAGTGCAAAAGTGGTCAGTTTACAGAGGGGATCTGCAACTGTTTCATTTTCACCTCCTTCCCATCCATCGCGAATATCATTGTGAAAGGAGTGAAGGATTCCAACATTTTCATTTTTCGCCCATCCCCCCGGATAATTCACATCTTCATTAAATATCTCTTTGCAGTTATTTGCTGACAGATCATCCCAAAGGATATTATTCATTAGTAATGTCTCAGCATCATAATTGAAGATTCCTGCCCCATTGGCAGACCGGTTATTAATGATTGTATTATTTATTAAAATTGGATCAGGGACAGTTTGCTTCAGACCATAATAATTTGCCATATTCCATATTGCAATACCGCCTCCCTGATCTTCAGAATAATTCTCTGAAATAATATTATTTGTGTATTCTACCGGTATGTTCGTTTCTAAATTCTCCTTTGCCGCATCCCTGTAGAATACATTATAGATACCTCCACCCACGGTACTTTGACAATGAAGTTCATTGTGGTGAATATAATTTTTGTTAACAACAATCTTTACATCTGTCCCATAGGCTTTCTGAACAAGTAGTCCTCCTCCCATTGCCTTAAACCATGACGTGCAGGTATTAATATTATTGTTAATCTCATTCCCTTCAATAAGGATATAGCCTTTGTCGCTGCTGACGCGAATTCCCGCACCCATAGTCCACGGAGATTTGATCTCGTTGTTCAGAATTTTATTATTTCTGATGATCACATTATTACCTCGTTCCCCATAAACAATTCCTCCTCCGGCTACCTCCATGGTGGCAGATTCAACTTTGTTTTCTTTAATGATATTGTTTTCAATCTTGCCCCCGGAAGAAAACATCATTATTCCTCCTCCTCCTTTTGCAATTACTCCAGGAAATGGTTCAACTTCAGAACCCACCCCACCCCTTATAGTAAAGCCTTTTAGAATAGATGTTGTATCCTCTCCCGAATTAAATGTCACTACGGAAGCTTTTTTAGAAATAGCAGGCATACTCCCATCAATAACCGTATTCGTCTGATGATCTACATCCTTATCCATCCCATAATGACTCATCACAGTAATCGCCTTTCCTTTGAAATTGATATTCTCGTAATACAATCCCGGAGCAACAAGTACCGTATCGCTTTCGGCGGCAGCATTTATGGCCGCCTGTATGGTGTACTCTTCTTCGGGAACATTGATAATGTGTTCCGAATCGTATGCGGGATTCAATCTTTCAAACGTGGATTCCAGCGCTCCCATATCGATTTCTCCGTCTGCAGAAGCCATTAAGCGGTTCACTCCTTTCAGATCGTAAGCAGGAGCATAATACCAGTTTCCATTTATATGTACCGAATCGATGCCCCGGCCAATACAGGGACTAATGTCCTTGAGACTAAAATCATAAGCGTCGGTTTTCGGATCTTTATCTATATTCCCGGCTCCTGCCAAGCCTCCACGTATATCATTGTTATAGGATTGAAATCTTCCCTGATTGGCAAAATACCCGTAAATATAATTTATGTCTCTCAGGCTGATCTCGCGGGCCGATGCAACAGATCCATTGTTTATCATAATATTATTCATCAACAGGGCATTCATTTCAAAGTTAAAAATTCCACCTCCTTCCTTTGCAGTATTGCCAATAATGGTATTGTTATAGATCAGCGGATTTGGATCCTCTATGTCATAAGCCTTATTTCCCTGATCCCATATACCAATCGCTCCACCCCTGTCTTCGGAAGAATTATTTGCGATCAGGTTATTATAGATCTCTATTGGGGCTTTCCCGGAATGCGTCTCAGTACCCCATTCAGGAAAAGTCAGGAATATACCTCCTCCCTGGCTGGCAACACAATGAATTTCATTTTCATATATCCTGTTGTTCCTGACAATAATTGGCGTATTCCAAGGTTCCCATGTCCCAATGTTTATGCCCCCTCCATTGGCCTTATAGTTCCCTATGCATGTTGCGGTGTTCTGAAAGATATCATTGTTCTCTATCAATTTCATGCCGTATGGCTCAGCCACCAAAATTCCTCCTCCCTGGGTATAGGTACTTCCCGATATATGGTTATTAAAAATCCTGTTATTTCGAATTACCAAATTCTGGCTGCTTGTATTATTTACAGCAAAAATACCTCCTCCACTTACTTCAAAACTTGGATCAGTAACAGAGTTCCTTGTGATGATATTATTTTCAACTTTTGCACCTGACAATTCAACAAAAATTCCACCTCCTATTCTTAAAGTTCGGGTCGGCCTTACTCTTTTAGAACCCTTGCCACCCGTAATAGTGAAACCGGATAAAACGGTAGTCGAATCCAGCCCTCCACCAATAAATACAACAGAAGCAGTATCAAGGTGAGCAGGCATACTCCCGTCAATCACAGTCTGTGCAATATGAATATCGTCCCTGTCGAGGATAAACTTACTCGCTACCGTAATCGCTTTGCCTTTGAAATTGATATTCTCATAATAATAACCTTCATTCACCAGGACAGTATCACCCGCTTTGGCAGCATTGATACCGGCTTGAATGGTGGGTTGTTCTGCAGGGACATTGATGACTGTTTCAGAATCATAAGTAATTAGAGATTTATTGAAGGGCGATTCTATGGCTCCGAGATCTGGTTCCATATCTGCTGCGGCATCTTTCCTTATAACCCAGGATAAGTCGTATTGCGGAGCATTATACCATGTACCTTTATAGTGAATGGAATCCCATTCCTCTGCCAACCGCAGGACTTCCTTCAGTTGGCATAAGTGTTTCAGAATCTAACAAAGGGTCTGAATAGATATTCCCCACACCCATATAGGCTTCTCTTATTAAATTGTTCTGGGTAATGTATGTTCCTTTATGTGTCCCACTATAATTACCATTATAAAGTTCTTCGTCGGTTGCTAAGGTTGATTCATTCCATATTATATTATTGAAAAGAAGTGGTTTTGCGTTATGATTAAATAGTCCCCCACCATACTGTGCCTTATTTCCTGTAATGGTATTATTATAAATCAGGGGAGCAGGATTTACAGCATTAGCATACTGAAGTTCTCCCCATAAAGCGATACCTCCGCCATAATGCTCCGAAATATTGCCTGTAATTAGGTTATTATAGATTTGATACTTTGATACTGCATCCATAAAAAACGAATTGTCATAGGGTGTATAATTGTATATACCTGCCCCGACTGCATATATCCCTGAGATCTCATTCTCAAATATTCTGTTGTTTCTAATAATAAAATCGGCCTTCCATGGCGAAATACTAAATGCAGATATACCGCCACCCAGAGCAGCATATGATCCCAATCCCGTGCATACATTTTTGCTGATTACATTGTTTTCACATAATAAATATCCAGCACGGCATTCAAGCTCCATTCCCCCTCCTACGGGATGTTTCTCACTGCTTGCAACATTATTGCTTACCTGGTTATTCCGTATTATCAGGTTTAAATTTTCGCCCACATTTCCCAATATTCCTGCCCCAAATACAGAATACTCTGCCGAGGAAAGGCTATTTGCGACTATTTCATTATTAATAATTTTGCCACCAGAAAAATCTATCAGAATTCCTCCTCCCAAAAAAAAGGTTTCTACCCCTTCCATTACAAGCTTACTTCCTTTTCCCCCGGTTATTTTAAATCCATTTAATACTGAGGTTGAATCCTCCCCGGAAATAAATAATACCACTGAAGCTGTATCCGGATGTACAGCTTGACTTCCATCAATAATGGTTTTTGAGACATGAGAAACATACCCGTCTGTAATTAACAAACTCGCTACAGTAATGGCTTTGCCTTTAAAATTAATATTCTCGTAATAGGTTCCTTCAGCAACCAAAACCGTATCGCCATTGCTTGAAGCATCAATTCCTTGCTGTATGGAAGGATAGTCAGAGGGTATGTGGATGATTTGTGAATGGATGACAAAAGTCATCAGCAGGAAAATAAAAAAAATAATCTTCTTTTTCATGTCAGGGATATTTAGTTTAGTTTTTAATAATCACTTTGACACACTTTTTTAAAAAGTCTCTATCCAATCGCTCCATCCGGATTACTTTTACTCTTTCCGGGTTCAAAATCTGATTCTACCCCATTGAGGCATATAAGAGTTGCAAAATCGAAAAGCAATTCAGCCCGTCAGCACTACTTCACCACCAGCTTTCTATCGTATACACTATCTGCAGTAATTCTCACAACATACATTCCTTTCCTGAGATCTCCTTTTTCGAGCCGGTACGAATTAGTTCCCAGGGAATTTTCCTGGAATACCTTTCTGCCTGAAAGATCAAACACCTCGATTTTTTCTATAGCAACAGGTCCGCTCAGCTGAATCATGCAGTATTCCGACATGGGATTAGGATATATTCTTAGTTCGGGATTTGAGTCATTAAAGTAAGTTTCAGCATCTGTTGCCTCGCTTAACTGGATACTGTCATTCCAGTAGTGAACACCATCTGCATAAATGTCCAAATCAATCCAGAATTCCGAATTCACTTCCGCGGAATAATCAATTGTAAAAACCAGTGACTTTACCCTGCCTCTTCCAGCAAGTATTTTTGTTCCAAGGTCTATTTTAGGGTACTTGATATCCACCAGGGAATCTTTTGATGAAAGCATTAAATAAGGCTTCTCCAGATCGGTTTCAGAAGTATTCATAACTGTAAGGCTGATGCTTTGTTCTGAACCTTTTTGAAGATTGAAAGTCCTGGGGAATATATCAGGTTTTCTGACTGTCGTAAAATGAAGGTAACCGGGATAAGTCAGGAAAGAATCTTCATCAAGATCCCTGGTTGAAACTTCAGCAAAATAAAAGCCATCATTGTCCATACTAAAGTTACCATACCATTCCCGGGTTTGCAAATCAGGGATATCTCCTGTAGTATTCTCCTGCATGCTAACATCCTGGAGATATATCCCTGATTTATTAAACAGCTTTGCACTTAATTCAACGGAATGATTTTTTGGATTAATAACTCCAGAATGAATGTATAATGGATCTGTCTTATCTGTATCAAGGTATGTATCTGACAGCCTGCAAATATCGGCATAGGCAACGGAATTAATCCATTCAACTGCTCTTTCAACCATATTGTCTTTTTGCTGGTGTATAGCATCCTGCGTATACCAGATCTCTTCATCAATTTCAAATGGATTATGGATAAAATATATAAGCTCTCCGTCAATAAAACGTCCAAAATTTCGGGGAGCAATCTGGATATGCCAGTCTTCATATCCAAAATCCCATAAAATGGATGCATTATTAAAAGTGGTTGGTGTATTTGGAGTTAAAGAAGGAGAATAATGTGTATATCCTGTATTGGTAAATCTTCCAAAACTCCTGGTCATTGGCTGGGTATGGATAAAATAAGAAGCATAATCTCCGTTGCTAACGGCTTCGGGGCCTGTAAGCAGTGCAATCGGTTTATTTATAAAGTCCTTACTAAGTGTTTTAAATACATTACTTTGAACAGCCACCAGGTCACTATACCCACCTCCATAGGCTCTTGAATAATATGCGCAGGAATCTATGGTTTGGTTGAAAATCGGATTAAAACCTGTTTCCCAACCCATCCATCCCCCGATGTTAAATCTTAAATCGAGAATAAGTCCGTTAATATCAGCGCCTGAAAGCTTTGTTGTTGCATCAAACAATGTGGACTCAACGCCTTTAGGCATATGAGTGTAATAAATATAACCAATGGAATTATCGAATAAAGTATCATAAATGATAGGGGTGAGATAGAACAACTCGGGATAATCCTCATCCCTGATTGAACCGGGAAATGCTATTCCTTCAAGGGGAATCTGTTCGTTCCCCGGGATATACATTTCTTTCCCTTCCAGCAGGGATGTTGGCATATGCAGCGTATCTGCAGACCCATATTTCTGAAAATCAAGTGTGTCAAAAAAATGCCAGTTTAATCCTACAGATGCCAGCAATAGGAGCCTTACACTTTCATCTGAACTTCCATAAAAGTTTACCAAAGGAAAATCCATTGCCCGCAATAAGGGAAAGAGATCTTTCCATGCCATTCCATCATATCCCAGGATAATATCCCCTGCTTCCAGGCCCAGAGGATGGTCCGGTACAGCCCTCAAAACCAGTAATTCATTTTCATTGACCGGGGTTATTACAGCGCCAAACCAACCATTATCAAACAATACAACAGAATCCGGATTTTCTTGCAAGGATACTAATAGTAAAGGCACTCCCGGACCCGGTTGAGTCATAAAAACTTCGTCATTAGAAACTAAGCTGTGTACTTCTTTCAGAATATCGCCCATTTTATACATAATTCCTGTAAATCTTCCATGACTTACACCCGCTTCAATTTCAGGCCGGTAGTGGGTCCTTACAGAATCCCAGTTAACAGGATTGTTTACAAATCCTGGATAGTATTTATCAACAGCATCCCAGAAGTTGTCGAAGAGAATGAGTTTGTCTTCTGTTGGCATTCCATCTCCCCATATAGTGTCTACAATATATTTCCACTCGGCAACTGTGTGCTTTCCTATTTGAAGATTATCAGGTAGATCCTGAGCAGAGAGAATTGGGAGAAAGCAAAGAAAAATATTGAGGCAAAGAATCTTTCTCATAGCTGGAAATTTTAGTTTTATAAAAATTCAATTTTAAGATCAGGGAAAAACTTATCTAAAATTACGCCCTGCAAAAACCAATGTCGAACGGTATTGTGTCAAAATTGAACGGTATTGTGTCAGGAGGAAGTTTAAAGTTGAGAGTTTTTGAGTAGAGAGAAGGAGGTTAAGCCGATGAGGGAAATATAGAATCGTCTGGTAGGTATTTTATGGTTTTCATCCAATACATCAACTTTTTTAGCACTTACTGACGATAATAAGGTAGGCAAAATACTCTTAAAACATTTCATAAAGATTTCATCTCCGGAAAAAAAAAGATTATCTTTGAATTAATGAAAACAAAACAAGAACATATAGATTTCTGGATTCAGCAAGCAGAAGATGATTGGTCTGCTGTTGACACATTGTTTTCAGGAAAGAAATACTTGCATGCATTATTTTTTGCTCATCTGGTAATTGAAAAAGTTTGTAAGGCAATTTGGATAAAACATAATAAAGAGAATTTTCCTCCAAGGACACATAATCTGATTTTTTTACTTTCGACAACATCGATTGAATTGACAGATGAAAAAAGTGAATTTTTACTTAGCTTAAATAGATTTCAATTAGAAGGAAGGTATCCTGATTATTCAACAAAATTGAACGATATCTGTAACGAAGAATTTACAAAATCAATGTTGGAAACAACAAATGAGTTAAAAATATGGTTACTAGAGAATCTGCAATAAAAACTGCCAGAGCATTTGTAAATGAATGCAATTCCAGCGGATTAACATTTTACAAAGTACTACTATTTGGCTCCGCAGCAAAAGATAAGACACATGAATGGTCTGATATAGATTTACTACTAATTTCTGATCAATTCAGTGATAATATTTTTGATAATTTGAAGCTTTACTCAAAAATTAACATCAAGTATCCGGTAATTGAAACACATCCTTATTCAACTAAATATTATATTGAAAAGGATGATTTTATTAATGAGATTATTAAAGAAAGTATAGTGATCTGATTAGTTTTAGGCTGGTATTTCGACTCATTAGCAGCCCAGCATACTAGCACACCAGCATACTACCACACCACCACACTATCTCTTTACCGGTATTCCGACGGATTCACCCCATAAAACTTCTTGAAAGTCAGTGCAAAATGGGAAGGGTTCTTTAATCCTACCTGATACATTATCTGGGTGATATTCAGTTCGTTTTTACGGAGGAGCCGTGCAGCTTCTTTCATCCTTATCATCCTAAGAAGTTCGATTGGAGTAATACCGGCCACAGAGCGAATCTTTCTGAATACCCCGGACCTGCTCATGTGCAATTCATCCCCCAGCTTATTTACGCTAAAATCTTCATCTGAAAGATTTTCCCGAATTACTTCAAGTATTTCTTTCAGCATATTAAATGGAATTGCATCCATATTCCCATTATCTTCCAGTAAGAAGGTCTTTTCAAAACGCTGCCTCAGTTCCTTTCTCTGCCTGATCAGGTTCTTAGCTCTTACTACCAATAATTCAGCATCGAATGGCTTAATAATATAATCATCTGCATTGGTCTCCAATCCTTCCAGCTTGCTTTCTTTATCTGCCTTTGCTGTAAGCATAATTACCGGGATATGGCTTGTTAACGGGTGAGTCTTCACCTTCTGGCACATCTCCATCCCTCCCATTACCGGCATCATCAGGTCGGTGACGATAAGGTCTGGGATATGCTGAACGGCTTTTTCATAACCGGTCTGACCGTTCTGCGCTTCAATTATATGGTATTCACTGTTAAACTGGTCCCTGATGTAATTTCGCAGATCCGGATTGTCCTCCACGATAAGAATGATTTCTTTCCTGATTTCTCCAGTTTCGTCAGAACCTTCTTCAAGGCTTTCTTCATAAACATCTGCAAGCTTTTCTTCATCCTCTTCATCCCATTCCTCTCTTATCTTCACACCCGATTCAAGATCAGCCAGTTCCTGCTCTGTAAAACAATGTTCCGAAACCGGGAATTTTACGATGAATTTTGAACCCTCCCCCGGATTGCTTTCCACCTCAATGCTGCCATGCATTAACTCCACCAACTCCTTTGAAAGGGCAAGTCCGATCCCTGAGCCCTCCACATCCCGGGTATCAGAATCCGATACCTGGAAAAAACGATCGAAGATATGATCAATCTGGTCCTTCGGTATTCCCCTGCCAGTATCAGATACCGTCAGAACCGCCTCAAGCACT
Organism: Bacteroidales bacterium; assembly: GCA_021740585.1. GTDB lineage: Bacteria > Bacteroidota > Bacteroidia > Bacteroidales > JAGLSB01. The sequence goes on along the minus strand of JAIOZM010000005.1, from coordinate 49,089 downwards.
TCAGCTTTCATGCTTCCATTTTGCATTTCCAGTGAAAGCATAACCTCTCCTTCCCGGGGAGTAAACTTAAAGGCATTGGAAAGGAGGTTTGTGACTACTTTTTCCAGTTTATCGGGATCAAAACAAAGCTCTCTATCCTTTATATCCACCTGCACCCGGTATTTAATTTTTTGTGATTCAGCAAGGGATAAAAAGGATCCTCCTATCACTTTGACAAATTCTGCGAGATCGTTCTTTATAAGCCGAAGCTCCATTGTTCCGGATTCAATTTTTGAAATATCCAGCAATTGGTTGATGAGTCGCTGGAGTCTGCGGGCATTTCGAAGCATAATACAGAGGATTTTCCTGCTCATTGGAACATTTTCCTCGCACGATTTTACCGAATCTTCCAGCGGACCAACAAGCAAAGTGAGAGGGGTACGAAATTCATGGGAAATATTGGTGTAAAACCGGCTTTTCATCTCGTCCACTTCCTTACGCTGCTCCAGTACCTCGCGGGTTTTTTCATCCACTTTTTCTTCCAGTAAAATGGCCCTTTGTTGCAGCTCTCTTTCCCTGTACCTTATATAAAATATGAGAATGAAAATCAGACCCAAAGCTTCAATAACAATAGCCCACCATCGGAACCAGAGTGGGGAAAGGATACGGATAGAAAGGGAAACTCCTTCACTATTCCATACATTGTTCCCGTTGGCCGCAATGACATGAAAAGTATACTTTCCCGGATCCAGATTGTAGTAATCAGCCTGAAGTCTTTTTCCCTGCTCAATCCAATCTTTATCTACACCTTCCAGCTTATACCTGTACTTTACTCTTTCTGTATTCCTGTATTCCAAGGCTGAAAACTTAAAACCTAAATAATTTTGATTATGGCTTAACTGTAAACTCTTTGTTTCAGAAATATTTCTGGTTAGAATGGAATTTTCATCAACTTCAACTAATTCATTAAAAAGGAAAAGCTCAGTTAATTTAACCATAGCTGGAGGATCGGGTGAAATACTGTCTGGATTAAAAAATAGCAGACCATTGGTCGTGCATACGAAAATTCTTCCTATGTTGTCTTTTGAAATTCCCCAGAATAGTTTATTTGTTGGAAGGCCATCTTCAATGTAATATGTGAATGCATGATTGGTTTCGGGATTTATTGAAATCAGTCCATCCTGTGTTGAGCACCATACCCTGCCACTGTTATCCTCAATCATTTCATAGACAACCCCAAGATTAATTCCTTGAGGACTTTCATCAGTCTCCATATTTGCCCAGTCAGGATTACTAAAATTGGCATTTTGTGTCAGAAGTTGTTTAATACTATATCTTAAAATCTTTTTTTCATACATGAAATTAATCCATAATTCAATTTCCTGACTTTTCTCAGTAATGATGAACCTTGCAAATTCTATTTTATTTTCATCGAAACGTAATAAAGTATCTATTTTAGAAGGATAAGCATAGGGTAATAAAGTTTTAAGATTAATTTTTTCTTTAAATTTCAAATCTTCTTTTCCCAGAATATAATCCACCTCTTTAAAGGTCCATCCATTCGTTAGTTTAAAAAAGCTTTTGTTCGCATACATGTAGAATTGATCGTCCCTTGTGTGATAAAATCTTGGACAATTAATGAGTTTTTTTGTTGAATCGAGATATAAATAGTATCCTTTCCCCACATCAGGTCTATATTGCCAGTTTGACAGTTCACCCGGAGTACCTATACAAATGATGTTGCCTTCAGGATCTTCAATAATGCTTGAGGGAAATAAAGGCTTAGATAGCAACCTTACATAATCTGTTATAGGAGTATTCTTGAAAATCATAGTCTTTTCGTTCAATCCAATACTTTGTAAATCTATTGCTCCTATCCAAAGATTTTGTTTAGAATCTTCAGTTAGGACCGATATTGTGGTTGAGTTTAGAGCTTTTTGATTACTACCATCAGGTTTAAAATTTTCAAATTCAACAAATTCATTGTTTTTATCGGGGACTGAATGATACAACCCGTCACCAACCGTTCCAATCCAAAGGTCTCCGTTTGAGTCAATCATTGCCTGGTTTAGCTTCCCAAATTTCAGGCCTTTTGGATTTTCAGGTTCCGGCAAAATAACCTGGAAGTCCTTGTTTGGAGTTACAATTTTTAATAATCCTTTATCTGTCCCAGCCCAAAGTATTTTATCAGAATCATACATAAGGGCAAATCTGAATTCTCCTTCTCCCATATCTGAAATTCCATAATACTCTTCTTTTATTCTTTTCATATTGTCATTAAAAAAATTGTACTTGTAAATGCCATTCAATGAGCGAATAAATATTTCATTTTTTTCTCCTTCAACCACAGCATATATAGGTTGTTCTGGGTCGATGCCAAGCTCAGGGAAATCCATAGTAATTAAATCAAGATAAACGACGGAATCGGCAAAAGCAGAATGATTTAAATGGATATTAGTTTTATAAATACCTCTTGCATTCGTCAGATATAGAATTTGATTAATTTCAATAAACTTTGAAGAAATATCTATATGAATATTGGGTAATCCATTTACCAAAGAAGTGAGTTTTTGTACCTGAAAATTATTCTCAAAGGGCTTTAATATAAACAGACCGTTTTCGGTAATTGTGATAAGACTGCCATCAACCTGTGGTAAAATTCTATATATAATACCTGTTTCTTCAGGTAATGAATAATTCGTTGATGTAAAATAAAAGGCTTCAGATTCTTGAAAATTTATAATAGAATTAATACCAATGGCCCATATATCAGTATTATATTCTCCAAATGAAACATAATAGTCGACACTATCACTCAAAGTCTCTATTTTGTCCTTTTCAGAATTATAAACGCTCAATAAATTTGGGCTACTTCTAATCCATAAACGGTTTTTTGAATCTTTAATAAAGCATCCCATTCCTTTTATATCTGTTACAAGGTCTTTATTCAGAACTTTATACTCCTTAAAATGATACCCATCGAACCGGCAAAGTCCTTTCAAGGTAAAGACCCAAATAAACCCATTTTCATCCCGATTTATGTCAAGTACAGTGGAGTGGCTAAGGCCCTCTTCCGGACCATAAAGTTTTTCTGGATACTGAGGGAAAGAATTTTGGAAACAGAACAGAAGCAGAAAAGCGCTCAAACACCCTGCCTTATTAAGGCAACTCCAGAGAGAAAACAATGGTGCTTTTTGGTAGACCATAAGCATTTTTCAATATTCTATATCAAATATACAAAATACTGAAATACAAGTCAATAGATGTTATTTTGAAAACTTCTGAGCAAAAAAAACCATGAACCACTGTAAATGACATTCCCAATTATAACAGAAAATATGCTGTTGAAATCCAACTTTGCCCCTTTTTTGTATCTTGCAATAAAAATAACAGCAATGGACTTTCAACTTTTCATAGACCGGGAAGAATGGCGAGCCTGGCTTGAGATAAATCACAAAACTGCAACAGAAATCTGGCTCGGTTATTACAAAAAGAACAGTGGGAAAGCCTCGGTTACATACGATGAAGCCGTTGAAGAAGCCTTGTGTTTTGGTTGGATTGATTCCAAAATTAATCGGGTGGATGAAAACATCTACAGACAAAAATATACTCCCAGGAAGAAAAATAGTGTATGGTCTCTTCTGAACGTTAAAAGAGTAGAGAAAATGATCGGGGAAGGCCGGATGAAAAAGGCAGGCTTAGAGAAAGTGGAGGAAGGAAAAAAATCGGGAACGTGGCAAATGGCTTACAGCTCAAAAAAAGAGGAAGCAGTGCCTGACGAATTGCTTCAGGCTCTTAATAGGGATAAAACTGCTTGTACTAATTTTTTCAATTACTCAATTTCCATAAGAAATAGATATATAAATTGGATTAACCGGGCAAAACAAAAGACTACAAGGGATAACAGGATAGAAAAGGTGGTGGGATTTGCGCAGGGGAATGTTAAACCGGGGTTTTAGCGCTAGTACACTATCCTGCCTTTATAAAGAATACCACGGAGGCACGGATTACAAAGAGTGCCACAGAGATTTTTATCCGTGTTTCTCCATGTAATCCGTGCCTTCGTGGTATTTTTCTAAAATCCCAAAACAAAATAATTATAATAAAATCGCTAAAGGCAAACCCAGCTTTTTTGTATCTTGCTTCCGTTATGAAATTATTGTACTCCCAATTAAAAGAATTACTAAATGGAAAGCTCATTAAATATGGCTTTTCTTCCATCGATTCCGATATAATTTCTGAAATCTTCACAGAAAGTACCTTCGACGGAGTTTTTTCCCATGGCATAAATCGCTTTCCTTTATTTATTGACTTTGTAAAAAAAACCATCGTCAAAATTTCTGAAAAACCTTCCTTAGTTAATGCATTTGGTGCCTTTGAACAGTGGAACGGGAATCTGGGACCGGGAATTTTAAACGCCCTTCATGCCAGCAACAGAGCAGTTGAGCTCGCCATGGAAAATGGGATCGGGCTAGTAGGACTCCAAAACACAAATCACTGGATGCGGGCCGGAACCTACGGCCGAAAAGTTGCGGAAAAAGGATTTATGTTAATCGGATGGACGAATACCATTCCAAATATGCCCGCCTGGGGAGGAGAAATTTCTAATATTGGTAATAATCCTTTCGTGTTTGCCATTCCTCATAAGAATGGCCCCATTGTGCTCGATATGGCCATGAGTCAGTTTGCCTATGGGAAGCTGGAGTGGATGACGAGGATGGGAAAAGATCTTTCCGATTTTGGTGGATATAACAGCAAAGGTGAACTTACAAAGAACCCTGCAGAAATTCTGGAGTCTCAAAGAATTTTACCCACCGGTTTGTGGAAAGGCAGCGCCATGGCTATCGTGCTCGATCTCGCTGCCGCCATTCTTTCAGGAGGTAAGACCTCAAAACAAATCGGTGAAAAAGATATCGAAACCAGCTTATCGCAGGTTTTCATTGCAATAAATATCGAAAAGTTTTTTAGTGAAGAAGCCAGGGAAACCCTGATTAATGAAACCCTCGAATTTATTCAATTTAACAATGCTGAGGTTGGCTATCCCGGGAAAAGAGTTATGAAAAACAGAATGGAAAATTTAAAAAACGGGATTGATATCCCGGAAAATCTGATACAGAAAATAAATTCATTATAAAATTACCCTCTAAAACAGAATAGTATGAAATCAAAAAATCATCGTCGAAATTTCGCAAGTTTAACTATGCTACTCGGATTAATCTTTGTTGCTTTGACTCAGTCGTGCAACACAGCAGAACAAAATGCAAATGAGGAACAAGCCAATCCCGGACTCCGAAATAAAATTGCGCTGAATGCCTATTCTTTCAATAATCCTCTTAAAGACGGAAGTATGGATCTTTTTGATGTGCTGAGTTTTTGTTCAGAGTTGGGAATTGAAGCGGCAGATCTAACCGGATATTATTTCCCGGGATACCCTGCCCCGCCAAGCGATGAATACATTTATAGCATTAAAAAAAGAGCCTTTGAACTGGGTCTGGATATTTGCGGTACCGGAGTAAAAAATGACTTCTGCTATGCCGATCCTGAGCAACGTAAGAAAGAAAAAGAGCTGGTCAAAAACTGGATCATTGTAGCTGAAAAATTAGGCGCTCCTGCCATAAGGATATTTACAGGAAAAGCTATTCCTGAGAATTACTCCTGGGACGAGGTCGCCAAATGGGTGGCTGAAGATATTATTGAGTGTGCTGAATTCGGGAAAGCCCATGGGGTAATGATTGAGGTTCAGAATCATAACGACTTTCTAAAAACTGCGAAAGAAGTAAGTAGCTTATTGGAACTGATAAATCATGAGTGGGTTGGACTAATGCTTGATATCGGATGTTACCGAACTGCCGATCCATATATTGAAATTGCTCAAACAATAAAATATGCAATCAACTGGCAACTTAAAGAAAATGTATTTATCAATCAGGTTGAAACGCCCGTTGATCTAAATAAGATTAAGGATATTATTGCCAATTCTGACTATAAAGGCTACTTGCCCATAGAGACTTTGGGTGCAGGCGATCCAATTGTGAAAGTTGAGAAATTTTATAAGGAAGTAATAGCGGGATTGAAGTAGGGAGGAGTGGTGAGCGGTGAGCAATTAGTAAAGAAATGAGAGATGATATTTCAAATTGAATTAGAAAATTTAACCGCTTAGGACGCAGAGGAATACGCTTGGGGCGCAAATTGAGTGGGGGGTATTGAGCGCGGAGTATTGAGCGAAGTCGAAATTAGTCGAACTACTAAATTATATAATTCTTTGTAAAAATTCTGTAACAGAACACAGATAAGAAGCTACATCTTTGCATGTATAAAAATGAAGAAGGGTGAAATTTGCTTACCCTAAAAAGATGTAGTAATAACTTAACTTTTACAATTATGAAAAATTCAAAAATTTCTTTATTTATCCTTGGGATATTTGCGATAAGCTTCTCATTTACTTCTTGTGATCAGGACAATGTTGAGAAAACAAACAACAATATTACAACTGCCTCCGATTACACTTCCATTCTGGGAATAATGGATCTGGCAGAAATTGATGATGCCACTGCAGATGATGGATTAAAATCAGCCGCAGCTTTAGATTATGTGCCTTGTTTTGAAGTTACCGTACATGATAATGGAACTGCTGAATTCTGGCCACGATCATGGACGTTTAGCTATACTAATGAAGATTGTGTAGATTTCTTTGGTAATACAAAATTAGGCGCTGTAAATGTTCTCCTTACCGGCTATTGGAAAAATGAGGGCTCTTCAAGAACCATCACATACGAGGACTTTACAATAAACGGGAATAAACTGGAAGGAACCAGAACCATTTTAAACACTGGTCTCAATGATATGCAAAATCTTACATTCGAAAGAAGTTGTGTAAACGCAAGCTATTCACAAGGCGACACTGCAACCATGACCTGGGAAAGCAATCGTAATGTTGAAATGATTAATGGATATGAAACATTTATTGCAGCAGATGACGAATACATGGTTGCCGGTGGTGCAAGTGGTGTTAATTTTGAAGGAAAGGCTTTTACCGCTAGTATAACTGAGGAATTGCATTATATGAGATGCAGTATGTTTCCGGTTTCAGGAATTGTTACCATTGACATTGATGGAGGTTCGTCTATTTATATTAACTATGGCGAAGGCACTTGCGATAATGTTGCAGAAGTGACCATTGATGATTTAACTACCGAAATCACCCTCGGACATCGCAATTAAAACTGAAAATCTCAGATTAGGATTTAATAGGAAAGTCCTCTTTCCAACCAACCCGGGACATTGATCCCGGGTTTTTTTATTCTATTCAATCTACACCCTGAACAATAAGCCTGCCTGTTTTATATCCGGCCTTAATAATATACATGCCATTCTGTAAACTGCTAACATCAATCCTTGCTTCGCCTTCACTAGTTGTTTTTCCCGACCATAACAGACTTCCTGACATATCCATCAGATAAACCATTTCAGCAGAAGGATTCCCAATATTAACATTTACAATTTCATTGGCAGGATTAGGATAAATCTTCAATGAAAATTGATTGTTTTTAGTTTTTAAAACAGAAAGCTCTTTCGTACTTTTTACGCTCCAGTTTTTGCCAAAATGATTGTCAAGATTATAATCGATGAGAACGATTATGCTTCCAGTATCGTGAAGAATTGGCCATGGAAGCTGTGTATTGTATTCAACCTTATCTATAATAATGCCATTCCTGTCACGAAGAACTATCACCTCCCCTTCATTCGCCAGATTACCTGCCGCCCACTGAAAAATATTTATCGGTTCAAAATTAAAAGTAGCCGAATTAATACTTTTTGCAATATACATTGTTTTTAAGGATCCTAATTCTTCACCATCGGGAAAGGTATAATCGATTGCATCCTGAATAATGTAACCTGAAAGATCAACCGGAGAATAAGACGGATTAAAAAGAGTAATAAACTCTGATTGGTCGAAGATTGAAGCTGTGAAATAATAAATCCCGGTAATCATTACCGGAGGATCACCATTGTAAGCTTCGAGAACCGCTCCAATATCTGTCGATTCACCCAAATATTCTCCTAAACCTTTACAAGGAGAATTTGCTTTGACATTAAAATCGAAGTAGGTAGGATTGGTAAACAGTGGATCACCGTACAGATTATTATTGCCTTCAAAGAGGGTGTCATTATCGGAGATGCTATAGGCAATACGTAATGTTGATCTCTTGTCTGATGAGTAGGTAGCAATACCGGAATTGGATAAAATACTATTAAGGACAACTGCATTTCCTCCGGCACTTCCTTTATTCTTCTCAAAACATGCTATGGGAGTACCTACATTGTAGAAGGTACATTTATTTACCATTACATGACTTGAATCTTTCACACCCAGTCCAAGATTGCTATTCATGAAAATATTATTCTGAACAAAAGCCGTTGATTTCTGTCCCAGCGATATTCCTTTATCCGTAATATTATAAATAAAATTATTTTCTATGATGACATTTTTTGCTGCCTCACCGATATCAATCCCGTCGCTGTTTATACCGAAAAAATTTTGTATAATACAATTCCTTATTACTCCATTCTCAATTCCATCATAGTCAATTGCATCCGTATCCTGCATTTGATTGCCTTCAAAGAAGCAATTTTCAATCCTGCCCGTGCCGTATTTCATATTTACCAAATCGCCTGTAATTTCAGAATGAAATTTACTGTTCGTGATTACAAGATCAGAATATCTGGCTGTAACAGGATTCCCTGCCACTTTCTCGATTATTATATGATCGAGTGTAAGCTTAGCATTAAAAGCCGAAATTGCAGCCACTGCATTGTATAATTCCGGCCCATGAGAAGCGTCTTCCATATTTATATACGCTAGTGAGGAAGTATCTGAACTGTTTATAAAGCAAATTGCTCCCCAATTGCTCCCTGCATAGTCGGGATTCAGACTGAAATTTATAGGATGGCTCTCTGTACCCTGAGCCAGAATACTCCCATGCACAAAAATGCTTGCCTCCTCCGGCATCAGAACCTCCACACCGGGCTCTATGCTAAGTTTTGCACCTGCTAAAACTACTACATCTCCACGGGCATACCAGGGGGAACAATTGGCATTCAAAACAAAATCTGTTCTAATTGTGTCAGGAATAATACATACCCCGGATGGTTCGTAAGCTGCAATAAGGTTTGTTGCTTCTGTCATCTGAAAGTTCAAAATATTATTAGCAGACAGGTATTCGGAGCTTCCTCCCATCTGACCCAATAACTCAAGATTGAAACTTACATCACTGCTATTTGCAGCCCTTTGATGAACCTCAACTGCCAGAATATTCTCCCCTTCATTAAAAAAATCGGATTCTAACAGGTATTGCGAAAATTCCGACTCAGCAATTCCATCAACAGAACTTGTTGCTGTGCTTAAATAATCGATGCTTCCGGAGGGCATATTTGAACGTAAAACTTCCGATCCGTTTACATAGACAACAATTCCATCATCGTGTAAAACTTTTAAAATGAATCGATAAGCCAGCATATCAGATGCTGTGAGGACAAAAGATTTTCTAAAATAATAACAAATATGTTTGTTACTTACATCCCCGCCATAATCTAATAAAGTGGCTTCGTCACCATCCCCATAACCCAACTCAGCAACTCCCTCCTTCCACAAAATATCATCAAAATTGGAAGCGGTCCAATTCTTTCCCTGATCGGTTCCATCATCAAGGAATTTCCACGAACTCCCCTTGGGAATAATACTTTTCGTGATGGCACTTTTCCAGCCAACAAAATTATATCCGGGTTTATTATCAGCCACAAAGCTAAGATCCAGACCGATTGGGTATTGAGAATTGATATACTCACCGGAAACCTGAATGCCATTGAGAGAGATACTTCCAGCATTTTCTGGGCTCAAATAAACCGAAAGTGTGGCTCCGGGGTTAAAACCATAATTCTGCAAATCATTTATTAAAAAACCCGGCCTTTGATTAACAAAAGTTCTGAGTCTTTCAACCTGACTATTCCAATAATCAACAGATGGAATGGCATTTCCATAGGAGGATGTAGTACCCAGCCAACGATCAATATGATATGGAATTTCAACTTCAATATCTTTTTTATGTTTATCAATCAAATCGTTCATCTGAGCCGGATTGAATGTTGTAATTAGCCGATCGGCAAGACGCTGACCAAAATAGGATTTATAGCCATCATTTTGCATTAATTCTTTGAATGGCAGACTTCCCTGCCGAAGGTAAAAATCGATCAGATTAGAGGAAGGATTGAAGAAGCCCCGATCCAGATCCATTAATACCCATTTCCATTTTCCATAAGATTTAGGTTTCCAAGTCATTACATTATGATCGATGGATGTATTACCTGTAGCCATTTCGGTGATTACATAATCTGTGAAATTTTCAATATCCATTACAGCAGCCACCTCATCATAATTTGATTGAATGGAAAGATCTTTACTCAGGAGGCTGAGAAATTTGTTGAAAGCAATCAGATCTCCATGTTCAGCAAAATCCTCATTTTCTATCAGATCGAATTCTCCCGATAGCATTGAATGATTTCCCACTATATAATCCTCATCTACCTTCTCCCTGATATTATGGATACCCATATATTGTCCGTTTACAAATACTATTCCCGGCCGGTAAGCCATAAAATCATTATCCATTCCCTGTTCCATGGCATTCTGACCCAATATATCCCTGAAAAGAGAATAACTCCAATCGCTTCCCGAAGCTCTTAATGCAAAATTTTCATATCGCGATCTGTCTTTCTCAAAAATTAATTGGTAATCCAGACTCCCGCTTCCATATTGATTTCTAAAATAAATACCAAGCATTTTTTGTGGCAATTGCCAGGAATACAGACCATTCACTTTTGTTCCGGCTTCCAGGTTGAAGGCCGCGCGATCGCTTCCATTATTTTCAAATAATTCAATATTTACAGGGACTTCCCAATCGGGTTTAAAATCCTGAACATAGATACCGGTTTCGCTATCCCAGAAATTCTCAGGTTCGGTTGCTAAAGAAATAATCGGCAGGTTCCGGATTTTAAAATTATCATCCATGAAATAGGAATGGGTAATAACACCACCCGGAATAAAATCGGGATTAAAAACTCTGGCTCTGATTACAGAATTTGTGTTTATTGAGATTGGGCTTGTATATTCCAGAGAATTTATATCAGGTTTTGAACCATCGCGGGTGTATCTGATTGTTCCTCCCAGCACTGAAGATAGTTCGAGACTCAGGTCGCCATGGAAAATTCCACCCGACACAGAGAAATCAGGAATTGCCTCGACCACCCCTGCGAATGAACTAGCCGAATTTGTTGAACCCGGGGTAGGCTCTGTAAAATAGCCCCATTCAGTATTCCCATCGGGTTTCCTCCCATAGGAAATATTCACATTCTGGGAACCAAAACTAATGGTATCAACCACTTCCAATAATGGGGTGTATAAACCAATTTGCTCTCCAAGCTTTGAAAATCCGTAACTTGTGTGCAGGAGAGTATCCTTTCCATCGGCCCAGATAAGAATGAAATCTTTTGGAAAAATGGTTGCTTCGACCTTAATCTGCCATTTTCCGGGCTGACTCAGGTTATCGCTCAGGTAATAATTCAATAAATTCACCGGACTTGTTCCAGCATTATAAATCTCTACCCAATCGGCATCATCACCAAATTCGGGATCCAGAATCAGACTTGAATTAGATGCTGAGAACTCGTTAATATATAGCTGTGCATCCAGCACCTGTATTCTTAATGCTGATAAGATTAGAAATAGAAACAATATAGATTTGTATCTTAACATTTAATATTATTGGAGTCAGGTAAAAATATGAGATTGCTTCGCTGCGCTAGCATTGACACAATGTACAAGTGTTTAATATTATTAAAAAAATAGAGAAACAATTTAAATTATCTTCAAATAAGAACCTGTAATTTTATGAATAAAATAGTTAACACAGAAGAAATTACATGTTAATTTTAACTCTACGGAGCACGCAAACCAAAGTTTTGAGGAAAAAATTACAGCTAAGTATTGATTATTCAAAAACTTAAATACCTGTATTATTGTTATCTTATTTTTTATGAACTATTTTCAGGAATACCTTTTTCAGAATTATTATTAACACTTAAAATTATGTATGATTTAAAAATTAACCACCTTGCCGTACTACTTGGAATAATTCTCCAATTTGTTATCGGATTTATTTGGTACGGACCTTTATTCGGAGAGCCATGGATGGAAATGGTTGGCCTCGATTTGGCCACTATTGAAGCAAATCCGGCAAGTGCCGGTGCATGGATTACCAATGTTATTTCTGCAGTTGCCAGTGTATATTTATTGGCATGGCTGTTTGTGAAATTGAGTGTTGACAGCTTGTCGAAAGGTCTCTTTTATGGATTTCTGATCGGCTTTGTTTTCGTTTTCCTATCAGTTAAAACAACAGGCGCGTTTAATGATGATCCTTATTGGCTTGCATTCATTACCGGGGGATTCACCACAACTGGTCTTACTGTTGCAGGGGGAATATTAGGAATTTGGACAAAGAAAGCATAGATTTTCATATTAAATCTGTTATAAATATTGCTTCCTGCAAAAGGAAAATTATTATATGCTAAATGCAGGTTGCAATATTCTTTTCTGTTAATCTCAACCTAAAAAATTCTTATTTGGTAGTCCTTCATGAAAAGAGGGTCTTACTACAAACCATTCTAAAGACTCCAATACCTTGTATAAATAGCTACTTATAATTTCAAGATTTCATAAACCTTCTTCCTATAAGTTCTGCTAATTGGCAGCTCCATACCGGCAATCATAATAAATTCCCGGGTAAATGACTCTACATTTTCCAAATTGACAATGAATGATCTGTGAATTCGTAAAAAAGCAGAAGGCAAATCCTGCTCTATCCTGCTTATCGTTTCCCGTGTAATAACCGTCTCATTATCCTTTGCTCTGATAAGAACATAATCAGACATACTTTCAATATAATTAATACTTTTAAAACTAATTATTCTATTCTGCCGGTTAGCCCTTACCTGCAAGTTCCCTTCAGAAAAGTCATTCTTTCTGGCTTCCAGAGTCTTATTATCCTCAAGGATTCCAAGATAATCCTTTGAAAGATTCAGAAATCCATTTACAATGACCGATAAATAAAGAACCAAAGGGAAGGAACTGAATTCATTAATAAGTATTACAATGTTGTCCGGTTGAAATCTGGCCATAAAATAAAAGGCAATGAAAAATATAAACCACAGTAAATCGAGTGAAATTATTATGCCTGCTATTGTCAAAAATATGAATCTTGCATATCTTTTTTTCAACAAATATTCAGAGACTAACACATTATTAAAGTAAACTGAAGTGGCTATGACAACCGGAACTAAAAAAGAGACAAAATAAAAACTTACAACAAATCCATTTAATCTGCTTCCATAGATCAGGATAAGAAGCACTGTCACCGTAAACCAGTAAAAACTATTAAAATGTCTTTTCATAATGTAAATCTGACACGTTTTTTTTAAAAAAACCAGAGTTGAAGTGAATTTATCGACAGATAACCTGATTTGGTATGGATTCGACCTTGCAGTTTGAGCTTTGATTGGCCTAACTTTGTTGGGATTAGTAAATGTTTAACTAAAAATTAAAATTATGTTTAATCTATTTCAAACCGGCGGACCATTATTTATGGGAATTCTGACCTTAATGCTATTTATCATTTTAGCACTATTTTTCTATTACTTGTATCTTATCATTAAGTTGGAATATAAAGATCTCGACCAGACTTTAAAAAGACTTAGTTTTCTCAAAACAGGTGGTGTTATTGCACTTGTAACCGGATTTTTGGGTCAAATGGTAGGTTTACATTACGCTTTCACAGCCATTGAAGCTGCAGGGGATGTTTCACCTTCAATTCTTGCAGGTGGATTGAAAGTTTCGATGATTGCGCCTATCTATGGGCTTTTAATATTTTTAATTTCCTATTTGCTATGGACTATTTTGTATTTTTCTGGTACAAAAATCAGGGATTGAGATTTGAAATGTATCATTCTTATCAATATTTCTATTTAACATAAGCAGGAACCTCGGAGGTCTATAGACCTCCGAGGTTGAATTGTTACAAATGTAATCGCTTGCTATCCAGATAATTGCAATTTATATTCGAGATAAACTATCTTCTCTGTTAACATTTTTAAAAATAGAAAAGTATATTTGCAACATATTCTAAATCTTTAAAAATGCGGCACCCAAAAAAATTAAGTTTCTCAATAATTCTTTGCTTCCTATCCATCAATCTTTTTTCACAAGGATTTTTACACGCAGATGGGAAAAATATCGTAGATGGCTCTGGAGAGAATTTTATACTTCGGGGAATTGGAACAGGAAACTGGATGATACAAGAAGGCTATATGATGCAGACGAGTGGGATTGCCGGTACCCAACACGAATTCACAAATAAATTAATTGAGACCATTGGGGAAGCAAAAACAGATAGCTTTTATACCAGCTGGCTGCATAATCATATGCAAAAAGTTGATGTGGACTCAATGGCTGCGTGGGGATTTAATTCAATTCGCGTTGCTTTGCATTATAAATGGTTTACCCTCCCCATTGAAGAAGAATTGGTGCAGGGGGAACAAACCTGGTTGGAAACAGGATTCATAATTTTAGATTCTTTGCTCTCCTGGTGTTCAGAAAATAAAATGTACTTAATATTGGATATGCATGGAGCCCCCGGCGGACAAGGTGCTAATGCTGAAATTTCTGATTACGACAGCACAAAACCCTCTCTCTGGGAAAGTGAAGACAATAAAACCAAACTCGTTCTTTTGTGGCAAAAACTTGCAGAACGTTATGCAGACGAACCATGGATTGGTGGTTACGACCTTATTAATGAAACCAACTGGACTTTCCCCCAGGGAAACAACTCTCAAATGAGGAGTCTGTATGGTCGGATAACAGATTCTATACGATCGGTAGATAATAACCATATCATTTATATAGAAGGGAATAGCTTTGCAAACGACCATTCCGGATTAACCCCCCCCTGGGATAACAATATGGTTTACAGCTTTCATAAATACTGGAGCTATAACAACGATAATTCGCTTGACTGGATAATAAATTTAAGAAACGTTTATAATGTTCCTCTCTGGTTAGGCGAATCCGGCGAAAATTCAAATACATGGTTTACAAACCTTGTGTCGCTTGCCGAAAGAAAAAATATAGGATGGTCGTGGTGGCCGGTTAAAAAAACCGGGAATAACAATATTCTAAGTGTAACAACCAACTCCGATTACACACAGCTTATAAATTACTGGAAAGGCACAGCTGCAAAACCAACAGTTGATGCAGCTTTTCAGGCAGTGTTAAAATTTTCTGATAACCACAAATTTGAAAACTGTAATATTCAGTATGATGTAATTGATGCATTAATTCGCCAGCCTCATACTACCGATATCCTTCCCTTCAAATTATTCGATGTGGAAGATTATATTTTTACCTCAGACTATGCCCTTGGTCGCAATGGATATGCATACTTCGACAATGATACTGCCGATTATCATCTGGAAACAAATAGTTTTCAAGCCTGGAATTCAGGTTGGCAATATAGAAGCGATGGGGTTGATATTGAGAAATGTAACGATAGCGATGCTACCAATGGATATAGTGTAGGCTGGACATCGGATGGCGAATGGATGATTTACACATTACATGCAGACTCGGCAGCCTTATACGATTGTGTGATACGAAATGCTTCGGGAGGTTCCGGAGGGAGAATTGTTATTGAAGCTAATGGAAAGATTGTTAGTAACGAAGCCATCTTACCTTCAACAGGGGGATGGGGAATCTGGAGGTCAACAACTATTACCGACATCCTCCTGCCTGCAGGCGATATTCAACTAAAACTTATAAATACCAAGGGTGGATCAAATCTGAATTATATTAAGTTTATCAATCCGAGACCTGCTGAACTAGCAAGCTTTAAAGCACTTTTCTGCGAAACGTCTTATTATCCTGAAGAGATATACCTGAATTTAAACAGAGATATTAGCTCAAGCAGTATGTCACCTCAGGATTTTGAACTGTTAGTGAATAATGTTAAAACAAATATTTCAAGTGCTGAAATTAGCAGCGAACATCCAAATGTTATCATTCTTAAATCAGGAACAGCCTTATCTTATAAGAATAGCTTGAAATTAAACTATATTGGATCATCAATTTATAGCAATGATCTGCCTTTGGAAAATTTCCAAGGACTGGCAATAAACAACAAACTTGCAAAACAATTTGACCTGCCAGCTAAAATTCAGGCAGAAGACTTTTTTACCAATAAGGGTTTGGTATTGGAGGATTGTCAGGATATAGGTGGTGGTTTTAATACTGGATACACCAATGCAGGAGATTATCTCGATTACCTCATAAATGTTCCTGCAGCCGGAAATTATCAGCTCGACTTCAGAGTAGCTTCATTGTATGGAAATGCCCGCATTGAGTTACTTTATGAAGAGAGTGGCTCTTATATCTCCTTATCCAATGTTACTTTTTCAAGCACTGGCGGATGGCAGACCTGGCAAACGCAATCGGCCCTGGTTAATCTTCCTGCAGGCAAATATTTTTTCCGGATATTAATAAAAAGTGGCGAACATAATCTTAACTGGATAAACTTCAGCTCAAAAGTTAGTGTTGAAGAAAAAAGGAATGAGTTTACCCCGAATTTATACCCAAATCCGGTAGATGAATACCTGAGCGTCGTATTTCCTGAAAGCAATCAAACGGAAAAAGTACTAGAGCTCTACGATTCCTGCGGCTCTCTTATCTGGAAAATAAGTACTCATGATGATTCCCTGATTTTAAATGCTCAAAACTGGAAACCGGGGGCCTATTTTTTAAAAATCTATGATTCGGCTACTATTTCGACTCATAAATTATTGGTCAGATAAAACTATGCTGGAAGATTATATTTCAACTATTTCAATTTCTTCCAATTATAAATTTTATGACCTTTGTAAGCGTAAAATAATATAAATAAATACAAGGGTACCAACACCCAATAGGCTTGTTGCGAACTGTAAATATCTGATAATTTACCCCAGGCAAGCGGTAAAAGGGCTCCCCCTGATATTGCCATAATAAGAAGTGCAGATCCCGTATTAATAAACTTCCCCAATTTATTTAAGGCAAGTGGCCAGATAGTAGGCCATACCAATGCATTGGCTAGTCCAAGCGATGCAATAAATAATACAGAAGTTATTCCATCTGTAAAAATAGCCCCAATGCTGAATACTAATCCGAGTATGGCTGAGCCCAGTAAAGCAGTCCTTTGACTTATCACCTTAGGAATTAAAATAATCCCTAAAATATAGCCGGCAACCATAAAAATCATGGTGTATGAAGTAAAACTCTTAGCCTTTTCCATGGCAATATCCAGAGAAAGTCCGTAGCGAATAATGGTATCCCCTGCTATTACCTCTGCCCCTACATAAAAGAAAAGCGCTAATACTCCAAGTACCAGATGAGGAAACCCAAAAATGTTTTGCTTCTCCCCAAACCCGGTTGCATGGTTTTCGCTTTCATCTTCCATTTCAACCTTGGGCAGCGGAGACAACTTAATCCCAATACCCATTACTAAAAGAACGAGTGTCATTACAATATAAGGATCAATAACACGCTTTGCCAATTCATCGAGGGCAATTGATTTTGCAGCCTCATCCATAAGTTTTAAACTTTCCCTAAAAACATCTCCATCATTTAAAATATAAAAAGCCAGAATAAGAGGTGCTATGGCTCCGGCCAGCTTGTTACAAATACCGAGAATGCTGATTCTTCTGGCGGCGCTCTCTCTTGGACCAATTACCGTAATGTATGGGTTTGAAGCTGTTTGAAGAAGAGCCAACCCCGTACCCATAATAAATAATCCCAAAAGAAAGATTTTATAGTCTCTTGCCAGGGCGGCAGGTATAAATGTTAAGGTCCCAACAGCCATTACCCAGAGCCCAATCATCATACCGTTTTTAAAGCCCGTTTTGCGTAATACCCAGGCAGAGGGTAAAGCCATAACTGTATAAGCAATATAAAACGCAAAAGCTACGAAAAGCGCCTGAAAATCTGATAGTTCACAGGCAATTTGAAGGTAAGGGATTAAAATGCCGTTTAACCAGGTAACAAAACCGAAAATAAAAAATAATGAACCAATAATTAGGATAGGCAGAAAGTAATTTTCCTTTGAGTTTAAAGCATGAGATTTTGGCATGAAGAATATTTTTAAGTTTTTTGAAGTCCGAAAATAAGACAATAATTTTATATTTTCTCAATTTCTATAAAAACTGCTCCCCTTTATCATTGTTCACAGAAATAAGCCTGACAATGAATAATTTCTAAAACAAAACTTAAGCCGGGAATTTTTAATAATTTTTTAATGCCTAACTTCGACTGTCAATAAGAAACTATCCTTCAAGCTGTTTTGTGATTTTGATTTTTTCGTCTAAATTTACTTGCATCAACCAAAAAAACTATTCAATGAAAAAATCAATTAAGATTTTCCTTTACTCCCTAAGTTTAGTTATTATTTTTATAATTGCTGCCTCATATATCAGCTACTGGTCTTATTCTCCTGAACTTGAAAGTACAGCTGTTAACGATCAAAACACTTCTTATTTTTTTGAAAATTATGAAGAATGCAGAAGTGAATTTATAAATCTTTCGAACCAGCTAAAGAGCCAGATGGAAGGAGTGTCTATCGATTCTATTAGGGTTGAAAGTAGTATTGATACGAATCTTAGTATAGATTTTTGCTTTATTCCGTCAGTGGGTGACTCCAGCAAATTAGTAGTAATATCTTCCGGTGTTCATGGAATTGAAGGTTATACAGGAAGCGCTGTTCAAAGAATGATGATGAATGAAATGATTCCTGAAATTCAGGGGAACCGTCCGGCAATACTCCTTATCCATGGCGTTAATCCTTATGGCTTTAAATATAAACGCCGTGTTACTGAAAACAATGTGGATCTGAATCGCAACAGCAGCCTAAGTAATGAATTATACAATATCGGGAATAGTGGCTATGCCGACCTTTACGATTTTGTAAATCCTGCAAACCCGGCCTCTGAAGATGATTTCTACAACAAATTCTTCTATATGGTGGCCATTGCAAAAATCGCAAAATCTTCCATGCCGGTTCTAAGGCAGGCTGTATTGCAGGGGCAATATGAATTTCCTGAGGGACTATATTTTGGTGGAGATAGGCAAGAGCCTCAGATTTCAGCATTGGAAGATTATTTACCCATGTATTTCGATAAGTTCAAAACTATTCTTCATATTGATTTACATACGGGCTATGGTGAGATCGGAAAACTTCATTTATTTGCCAATCCTGTTGAAAACGATGAACTTAAAAATTATACCACAAGGGTTTTCGAAGGTCTCGACATTGACTGGGGAGATTCAGACGATTTTTATACCGTTAGCGGAGACTTCTGTTCCTTTATCGGGGACTTAAATCCTGACGCCACTTTTATATCTATGCCCTTTGAATATGGCACTTTAAACAGTCAGAAAACCTTTGGATCACTGCATTCCATACAAAAAACAATTCTTGAAAATCAGGGTATTCAGCATGGCTATCAAAATGCCAAACAGGAAGATAAGATAAAATCCTCCTTTATAGAAATGTATTATCCTTCTGATCCGGAATGGCGTTCCCTGGTTATTGAACAATCGAGAGAAGTATTAAATATTGCTATACAGAATTACACAGAATTTAAATAATATTCTTCTTTTTACCAGCCTAAAAAATATTCTATATGAAAAAAGCTAAGGATCCTAACAATCTCTCCAATAAAGAGTACCTGAAAGAACTTAAAAGACTGGAAGGGGAACTTGTAAAAATGCATGAATGGGTAAAAGCTGAAGGATTAAAAGTGGTGGTACTTTTTGAAGGCAGAGATGCTGCGGGCAAAGGTGGGGTAATAAAGCGAATTACACATAGCTTAAATCCAAGAATCTGCAAAGTAGTGGCCTTGGGTGTGCCCACGGAAAGAGAAAAAAATCAATGGTATTTCCAACGTTATGTGGCACATCTTCCTACTTCAGGTGAAATGGTGTTATTCGACAGAAGCTGGTATAACCGAACGGGCGTAGAGAAGGTCATGGGATTTTGCACCGATGATGAATATTGGGACTTTTTGCGTTCATGCCCACGTTTTGAAGAAATGCTTATTCATTCCGGTATTATTCTTATAAAATATTGGTTTTCAGTAAGTGATGAAGAGCAGGAAAAAAGGTTTCAGGAACGAATGGACGACCCTCTCAGAAGATGGAAATTCAGTGAAATGGATCTGGCCTCCAGAAGCAAATGGGTTGAGTATTCAAAAGCCAAAGATGAAATGTTCGAATATACCGACACAAAAATTTCTCCCTGGTGGGTAGTGAACGGAGATGATAAAAAACGCGCCCGGCTTAATTGCATTAACCACCTGCTTTCGCAAATTCCATATAAAGAAATAAAATATAAAGAATTAAAACTCCCTGAAGTTTCTAAAAAAGGTTATGTAAGGCCGCCCATAAGCGATCAGACTTTTGTGCCTGAAAAATTCTGATATACTACTGACCAAACGAATATATCTTAAGGCAAATCTGAAGAATAATTGATTAAGAATTAGTCCTCATTTGTATAATAAGCTTTTTTGTTTCGAATTTCAATTAAACAAGTTCAGTGTTTTACACTTCAGATTTTAAGGAAGTGATACCCTTCTGTTTAGAATTTAGCTGTAAATAAAATAAAAAGTCTCATTAAACACCCATTATCAGTAAGTTCTTTTCCTTTTGTAATTTATATTAAGAATTAAAGGTCCTGTATTGCTAAATATACTGTCTTTAAATATATTGCATACATTAATAATCTTAAATTCTCTAATGCTTCATATTAAAGCCAGCCCAAAAACCACTATTTCAAAATTCATTCTACTTTTTGTATCAATGCTATTAGGTTTTGCAAACCTTAAAGCGGATCCATTTATTGAAATATGTAATCTTAATTTCGAATGTCAGTATGTTGAAGCAGGTCCGCAGGTAAACGGCTGCTCTGGTTCCGACATCGTTTTATATGCCGTCAATCCGCTGGATAATACTTGTACCGGACCTGTAACCTACCAATGGTATACCTACGATTTCTATAATACCGGAAATGGTTGGGATTACGGTTGGATTATGGTTTTAGGAGCAACCGAAAACAGATATGAAGTAAACAACCATTCTACTTTTCCATACCAATGTGAAGTTACATGTAATGGAACCAGCTATTTCACCAATGAAGTTGAAGTTAGTTACAATTCTACTCCCCCTTCCGTTATTTCTCATCCCGAAAATGTAGAAATATGTGAAGGTGTTGAAGTGTTTTTTGAAGGGCTGGGTACCGGAAGTGAAATTGTATATCAATGGGAAACAAAATTATCGGGCGGACAATGGCAAGGTTTAGAGGGGGAAGACCAATCTCTTCTCAGCTATTTACCAAGTACAGGAGATAACGGCCGGTCTTTTAGATTAAGAATTTCTAATAATTGCGCCTATACAGTCACCGCTTCGGCTACTCTTATTGTAAACCCAAATCCACAACCCGATCTCGGGCCAGATGTTACCATTTGTGAAGGGAATTCGCATATTTTTAATACCCCGGGAAATTATGCCTCCTACCTTTGGAATACAGCAGACGTATCAAGTAGGATAATTGTTAGTGATGCAGGTAATTATACTCTTACAGTAACTACAGATAAGTCTTGTGTTGGAAATGACATCGTTCAATTATTTGTTGATCCCGCATTACCTGAATTCAGTCTGGGTGAAGACATAATAGCTTGCGAAGGAGATTTGATAGAGCTTAATCTAACAACACCATACGACTCCTATTTATGGAATAACGGCAGTAATCAGCAAAGCATCAATGTTTCAGAAAGTGGTCAATATTGGCTCAAAGTTTCATCAGAAAACAAAATTTGTGAATTTACTGATACAATTTTTGTAGAAATATCAAAGCCCTACGATAAAGATAATATCTGCATGGTTACCACCGATCCTGAAAGTGGTAATAATCTGATTGTATGGGAGCGAACACCTGATGTTGGTATCACTTCCTACAATATATATCGTCAGTCGACGGTTCTTAATATTTATAATTGGATAGGAAATATTTCCGCTGATCAAACAAGCGTATTTGAAGATTTGGAGGCTGATCCTGAGGTTCGTCAATGGGTATATAAAATTACTGCAATTGACACCTGTGGAAATGAATCTGCATTAGCAGAATCAAAATATCACATTCCACTTTTTCTCCAATATGTTAGTTCTGACAATGGGGTGAATCTAAGCTGGGTACCTTATGTGATTGAGGATGGCGATATTAACTTTGTATCTTATGTTATTTTTCGGGGATCTGATTCAACCAGACTGGAAAGTATTGGCGAAATTTCATCAGATCTCAGAGTCTATCGTGATACCGATCCGAAAGCATTAAGCAATAAATACTATTATCGGATAGCGGGTGTTCGGGCTGATGCCTGTGTCCCGGCTGGCTCGTTAAAAGCAGGATCAGGTCCATTCATACATTCCTTGTCCAACTTAGAAGACAATCGCATAAGCTCTCCTGCTTCCTACAAAGAAATAAATAATTCCAGCAAAATTAAGGTATTTCCGAATCCATTCTCAGAAATATTATATATTGAATTGATTACTCCGGAAGATTTTGATTTAATCCGATTGATCGACCTGAGTGGTAAAATTGTATATGAGAATAACAATCTTTCAGGTAAAACACTAAGTATTCCCAGAGCTGACCTTCAAAACGGTGCTTATGTGCTGGAAATTCAGGGCAAAGAGTTTATTAGAGAACGAATAATTCTGAAATAGCGAACAAATCCTGATTCCGTTTGAGTGCAAACCGCTTCGGATGTCAACCTGATTCCGGGTCTTTAATCACTTTCCTTGTTGAAGCCATAGTGGCATGTAACTACAACTCTTTGATATATATATTTCTGAATTGCACCAAAGCTGGCGGACTAATCCATTCACCATCTCTTTTAGCACCATGATGCTGAAGTCCTATAGCTCCGCTTTCAGGTAGTCCCGGCAACTCGGCTTCTTCAATTACATTATAACCGTTCAGGTTTACAGTTAAAACATTGTCAATAAGAGTAATTACGAATCTGTTCCATTCTCCAATATTATTATCGGCATTCAACTTTGGTGTCACTCCTCTCCTTACTTCAGCAGGAAGGTTTTTATCCGTTCTGTAGCCGTAAACTTCCCCTGAACCAACCGGCCAACACCAAATGTTACATTGCGATTTATCATTCCCTCTAAGTAATATGCCCGAATCGGAATCCGGGACTTTTGTTACAATATCTTTTCCTTTTTCGTCCTTTTTATTCAAACCACTCGGTAAAATAATTGGAACCCGGGGGTTTTCCCAGGGTGTTTCCTTTATTCTCCAGTCGATGTATAATACAAAATCCTTATAGCTTTTTTCTGTCCACAAATTCTTATCGTTAATAGCCTCACTTTCCGCATCATAATCGATTACCGAGTTTACTATCTTCCAATGTCCGTTATCGCCTTCGGGTATCTTCCATCCTTTAAAATCTTTTCCGTTAAAAAGTGAAACGGCATCTTCCGGAATAATTTGCGGATTGCTTTGTGAAAAGCTCATCGTAGAAATAAAAACCAAAAGGCTGCAAAGACTGATTATGTTTTTCATGTTGGAATCTATTAAATGATATTTCCGACAAATTAAGAATTTTTAATGAAAACAGAGCTTTAAAACCAGAATTTAGACCTTTCAACTCAATACCGCATAAATATTTAACATCGATTTCCTTTCAGGTATAAGTTTGAATTCATATCTTGATCAAAAATTAATTTAAATAAATGAGACAATTCTCAATCTTCATTCTAATCCTTCTTTTAATCTCTTGCAATCCCGCTACCCAAAAAGAAGAAAACTGGATTCAGCTCTTTAACGGGGAAAATCTTGAAGGCTGGACTCCAAAATTCAATCATTCGGAATTGGGTATTAATTACAAAAATACCTTCCGGGTCAGCGATTCTGTTTTAAAAGTCTCTTATGAGGAATATGAAAATTTTTCGGATGAATTTGGTCATCTTTTTTACGAAAAAAGTTACTCAAATTATAAGATTCGCTTTGAATACCGGTTCACAGGTGAGCAAGTAACGGGAGGACAAGCCTGGGCAATCCGGAATAATGGCATAATGTTACATTGTCAACCTCCTGAAAGCATAGAACTGGACCAGTCTTTTCCGGTTTCTATTGAAGCGCAGCTTCTTGGTGGAATTGAAGATGATGAAAGGCCGACAGGTAACGTTTGTACTCCAGGAACTCATATTGAGATAAATGGAAATCTTATTACTGAACATTGTATAAGATCCAATTCAAAAACTTTTAATGGTGATCAGTGGGTCAGATTTGAGGCCGTGGTATTTGGGGACAGTATTATCCATCATATTGTTAATGGTGATACCGTTATGACATATAGAAAGCCGGTAATTGGGGGAGACTTACCTGAATCTTACAGGCATTTTGAAGGACTTGCTCTTTCCAAAGGCTATATTGCCATTCAGGCAGAAAGTGCTCCAACTGAATTTCGGAAAATCGAATTGCTTGAATTAAAGTAATATCTGTATTAGAGTTGGATTATCTTTTTAGTTTTTAGAATATTTGTTTTGCTGATGTATTTAACATAAATTTATTTCAATATTTGGATCTCTAAAATCGCCCCTTTTGAAAGAATTCAACCTGATCGATTATTACCATCGCCTTAAAAAGGATGACCTTACACTCGCCTATTATGGTAGTTTTAAAGATTCCATTGTTGAAAAAATCGTAGACCTTTCTGAATCTTATCTCGAGAAAAATGAACTCGGTAAAATTAAGAAAAAGGCCGTATTTCTTGTTGCTGAATGTTTTCAAAATGTAGCCAGACATGGAGTGGACAGCAAAAAAAGAAACAGCAATGGCAAACTTGAAAATGCGTTTTTTATTCGCGTACAGAACAATTTTCTTCATATTGCTTCTGCAAATCCAATCAGAAATGAGAAAATCGAGTTACTTTCTCAAAAAATTGAATACCTGAATACCTTAAATCAGGAAGACCTCTCAAAGCTATATAAAACGGTATTGGTTGAAGGTAAATATACCGATAAAGGTGGAGCCTCTCTGGGTTTAATCGAAATGGCCAGAAAGACAGGCAATAAATTAAATTTTCATTTTGAACCTGACAGTAAAGATTTTTCCATTTTTTATATAATGCTGAGTTTTGGCCCACCAGAAAGTATGATCACTAAGGAAAAAAAGAAGATCATCTTTGATGAGATTATCCAGCTCGACAATGAACTTTTCAAATCCGACCAATATCTTCTGTATAAAAGCGACTTCAGGCATGAGACCCTGCTTCCGGTAATTCAAATGATTGAGAATAATCTTAAAGAATCTGATTTCCCATATACCACTCAGAGAGACCTCTTTCATGCATCGGTTGAAATGATCCAGAATATAAGTAAACACGGTCTTATAAGAAATAATAAAAAAGTTGGACTATTTTCTTATGGCAGGTCCAAAGAGACTTACTCGGTAAAATCTGTAAATGAAATCAGCATTCAGGATAGAAATTATTTACAAAATCTTTTTGAGCTCCTTAAAAATAAAAATGAAGAAGAACTTAAAATTATGTTTAAGGAAAATCTAAAATCTAAGTCAATTAAAAAATCGGATTTAACATTTATTGATCTTTCCCGTATTGGGAAAACCTGGGATTTTGAATTTTCAACTTTAGACGCTGACTCCTGCTTATTTGATTATAGGATTTTTCTTTAAAAAATTCTGCCTCAATTTACTTCACGATTTATTATTTAAAATAACCAAGCCACACTTCAAAAAGGCTTTTTCCCAGATCAAGTCTAAACAAAAATATTTGGGATTTCTGAGAAACCAAAGGAGATATTAGAATCTTATCCATCAGAATAAATTTTTAATTGAAGTATCAATGAACATGTTTAATAAATTATTTTTAAATGGTTTATTACTTGACATGGAGTCTGTAAAAAGCTATTTTTATAAAAAAGTGTTTTTTGTGTTAATTGAATTATCGCTTCAAATTTCTTAATAAGCTGTTCTTTTCATAAGACTTTAATTAAAACCATGGAATCATGAAACGATTAGTATCTCTATCCGGCCTGATCCTGCTGATGATCATTCAAAATCAAAATTTAAATGCTCAATTTCTTCCTGAAGTTGTCTCCATTCGTGAACTCGAGATGTGTGAGGGAGTTAATGAAATTATCCTGTTGAATTACTATAATCAATGGTGCGATAATATTGCGGCTCACTCTAAAGGTGCAGGTGGATGGGTTATGAAAGGCGACCGGGGAGAAAGAAATGGAGAATATATTTTTGCCTGGACATTTGATTTTAAAACCACCCGCGATTATTATTTCCCTGCTTCCGATTGGTCGAATTATCCGCAATGGAACGCTGTTCTGAACAGGTTTCAATTTCACGCTCCGGAGCAAAAACTTGTAGAAACAGTAATACCTTTTACAGACTACGTGGTTCTGGGTTTCTCAAAAATAATAGCTCCAGTAATTGGAGAGATTATTGCCGTCAGGTATTTTGATATTGAGCCCAGCCTGCAAAAGGAATTCGAGACCTTTGTAGAAAATGAGTTCCATCAGGCATATCAGGAAAATATAGATGGATTCTATAATTATGTTTTAAAAGGCAACAGAGGTGCAAAAATTGGAAGCTATATGTTAATTACCGTTTTTGATTCTGCAGATCGCAGAGACCAATATTTTCCTGTACCACTGGGTCCTGCATCAGATGCCTTTTATCAACAGTGGCTAAACATTGAGGGAACTTCCAGAAAATTCGATTCATACCTCCCTGAGTCGCTGGATCATCAATATACAGATTATATTGTTGTTTATTGAGGGGATAAATTAAACAAATTTCTGACAGCTTTTCCTATCTTTGTGTAAAATCCATTATATGCTAAATATTCTTGATCACCCCCTGATTACCCATAAACTTTCAATAATTAGAAGAAAAGAAACCGGCACAAAAGATTTTCGGGAAAACCTCGATGAAATGGCTGCATTAATGGCTTATGAAATAACTCAGGATATTCCTCTGAATGAAATTGATATAGAAACACCTGTCGGACCATGTCATACGGCTGAATTAGCCAGAGACATTGTGCTAATCCCCATCCTTCGCGCCGGACTGGGAATGGTTGATGGTATTTCGAATCTGATTCCTACCGCTAAGGTAGGTCATATCGGTTTATTTCGGGATCATGTAACCCTCGAACCTCAGGATTATTATTCAAAGTTCCCCCCAAATACCCCGGATGCAGTAGTTATGATTCTGGATCCAATGCTGGCCACAGGAGGCAGTGCAAGTGCGGCCATAAGCAGTGTAAAGAAATTTGGTGCTAAAATCATAAAACTGGTATGTATTGTTGGAGCCCCTGAAGGTGTGGCACGAATTGAAAGAGATCATCCCGATGTTGACATCTACCTGGCAGCCCTCGATGAAAAATTAAATGAGAATGGCTATATCGTACCGGGATTGGGGGACGCGGGCGACCGGTTGTTTGGAACGAAATAGAGAGATTGTAAATCTGGAATACAAAAAATCTATCGAGGCAAGTCATGCAAAAAGTTTTTAATAGCTCTAATAAGAAATATTGCTTAAGCTATCTTTATACCCTATAAATAGCAAATTGATAAAAAAGTAATATTTGGTACTGTATTTGCGATCTATTTATCAGATTAAAACCTGATTAATCACTAAAATCCTCAACAATGAAAACCCAAATTAAAAATAGCCTGATCCTTTTGCTGACATTTTTTATTTTTGCTGCCCCCTCCATTTCATTTGACGCATTATTCCCGGCCTCTCTAAGATTTCCTGAGCACATTAAAACTATTGCTGTTATCGACAGAAGTGCACGTAATACTAAACTTATTAATATACTAGAAGGTGGAATTACGGGTGAAGGAATTGGACAAGACCGGTTTGCCGGACAGAAATGTATCGATGGTTTAATAGATCAGGTAGATGATAATATTCATATTCGCTTTATCAGAACAAATATTGAAATGATTACCGAAGGCAAACCTGGCAATATGGCCCCATTGTTACCGACAGCAGATTTAAAGGGAATTTGTCTGGAATACAATGCCGATGCTGTGCTATCTCTAGAATATTTTGATACAGATCGAAACGGTGAATTTATTGATGCTAAACTAGGATTTAGAATTTACGATCTCGCCTCAAATTCAGTTATTGAAGAATATAAGTTTTCAAAAAGCGGAAGAATAAATTCCTATGATAATAATTTAATTAATATCATAAATACAGCTGTTGAATCCGACCCTGTAATTTACCTTAGCTATGATGCCGGCAGAGCCTATGGAAAAAGAATCACTCCATACTGGCAAAGGGTTACCCGCACTTATTATAAAAAAGGCGGCCGTGATAAAGACCTCGCACAAGGTGCCCGAATGATGGAAGTGAATAATTGGGAGGCTGCCATTGCCAGTTTTGAAATTTCGATGGAACGCAAAAAAAGAAAAACTCAGGGACGTTCTGCACATAATTTAGCTGTTGTTTATGAAATATTAAGCGAGTATGAAAAAGCCCTCGAATATTCCCAGTTAGCCTGGGGGAAATACGAGAATAAAGATTCTAAAGTCTATTCTGACATTTTAAGCAGAAGAATTCAGGATGTTAAAATTCTTAATGAGGAATAACCCTATTCTTTCTTCAGGCTTTGTAAAATTTATTGGTCACATATTATTCTTTCATCTTACAGTCTAAGCTTCAACTTTTATTGAAAAAAAAGTGGATAATTCTTTCTAAATTTGCCCCTTCAAAAGAAATTTATAACAAACAATAATATTTTAAGGCAAATGAAAAATTTCAGGCTTGATATCAGTAAGATTCATAATTTTGTAAGCAAAGAAGAAGTATTCTCATTTTCAGAAGAAGCTCAGAAACAGCTTAGCAGTCTTCATAATAAAACAGGTGAGGGGAGTGATTTCCTTGGATGGGTTGACCTGCCTTCTCAAATCTCAGAAAATGAAATTCAATCCATTGAAAAGTGCGCCAATGAACTTGCCAATAAAGTCGATTTCGTTGTTGTGATAGGTATTGGAGGTTCTTATCTGGGAGCCAAATTTTTCCTCGAAGCCATGAGCAGCAGTTTTGAGTGGCTGGAGAATAAAGGGAAATATCCCAGAGTTCTTTTTGCCGGGCAAAACCTTGTTGAAGAATACATTGTTGAATTATCTGCTTTATTAAAAGGTAAAAAGTTTGGTATTGTAGTAATTTCAAAGTCGGGTACCACCACAGAGCCGGCAGTGGCTTTTCGTATTCTAAAAAATCAACTTGAAGAACAGGTAGGAAAAGATCAGGCAAAAGAATTAATTATTGCCATAACAGATGCCAAAAAAGGCGCTCTGCGTAAGCTTGCTAATATTGAAGGGTATCAAAGCTTTGTAATTCCCGATGATGCAGGTGGAAGATATTCTGTATTAACACCGGTTGGGCTCCTTCCCATTGCAATTGCCGGTTACTCAATCCGCGAATTCATTAACGGTGCAAAAAAGATGGAGTCTTTAACTTCTCCGGAAGTTTCATTTGAAGAAAATCCTGCTGCCATTTATGCCGCAACCCGTCATGCACTATATTTAAAAGGAAAAAAGATTGAAATTTTAGCAAATTATCACGACAAACTGGTTTATTTATCAGAATGGTGGAAGCAATTGTATGGTGAAAGTGAAGGAAAAGAAAACAAAGGAATTTTCCCTGCCAGTGTTTATTTCACAGCCGATCTGCATTCCATGGGGCAATATATTCAGGAAGGTGAACGACATATTTTTGAAACCGTTATCTCAGTGACCGGATCTGATAAAACAATGAAAATCCCTTCAGATATCGACAATTTAGATCAGCTCAATTATATTGCCAATAAACGAATTTCTGAAGTAAACTCAAAGGCTGAACTTGGCACTATGCTGGCACATGTTGACGGTGGGGTTCCAAACATTCGAATAGAAATTGACCGTATTAATGAATACAATCTGGGACTACTGGTATATTTCTTTGAAAAAGCATGCGGAATAAGCGGATATCTCCTCAATATTAATCCATTCAATCAACCTGGCGTTGAAGCATACAAAACAAATATGTTTGCTCTGCTAGAAAAACCTGGATTCGAGAAGGAAACTGAGGAAATTAAAAAAAGACTATAATTATTTTTTGTAATTTAATTCTGGTAAGCCCGAAACTTTCTGTTTAAGCTTGCTAAATCAGCAGATTTTTTAACTGGCACAACAGGTGTTGGACATATTTTATTTGCTAATTATTGAATATTAAATCATTAGAGGTTTTAAAAGCTTTGAAAGGAACATAATTGACTGGCATTTGTTTCTGAAGTCAGAATCTTTATAACCCAATCCAAATGTTTGGTAAAATCAAGAAGTATTTATCTTCCCATCAGGTAACCAAAGGTTATATTTTTGCCTTTTTAGCTACTTTGGGAATGGCTAATGTTTATATTTTCAGCAAAGCCGCCCTTTCCGAGATCCACCTCTATCAGTTTGGATTTTATTGGTTTGGACTGGCTTTTATCTGGAGTTTGTTCTACGTAATATTTTCCGGAAAGCTGACTCTTATAAAAAGCTTAAATACAAAATCCAGATATTTATTGATTTTGGTCGGTTTCCTGGAATTATTTGCTGCTATAACTCTTTTTATTTCCATTGAAATTGTTGAAAATCCAACGATAGTTTCATTCCTTTCGAATCTGACTCCTGTTTTTGTCGCTATATTAGGCATAAGTTTTTTGGCAGAGCGATTTACCAAAATTGAAGTAACCGGAATTCTTTTTACGCTTATTGGAGCAATCCTGATTTCTTACTCAGGAAAGAATGATCTGAACGATATATTTATTGAAGGCACGGGTTATATCCTTTTATCATCTCTGTTCATGTCAATAAGCGTCATTGTTTCTAAATACAGAATTAAAGAAATTGACCCATCATTATTGATGATAAACAGAATTGCATACCTGTTTATTTTCTTTACTATTATGATGATTCAAAGCGGAAAATCATTGGAAATTCCTGGTGCTGCATTATTTAATGTGGGTATGGGTTCTGTTCTGGGTCCCTTTTTAACAGGTCTGGCACAGTTCTCCTCCTTAAAATATATTGAAGCTACAAGAACCATGATTATTCAATCTACCAGAGGAATTTTTGTTGCTGTAGGAGCTATTATTTACCTGGGTGTTTTTCCTGTAAAAATGCAGATAATTGGAGGTATTATTACCATTATTGGAATAAGCATACTTGCAACCGGGAAAATTATAATTTCAAAATATCAAAAAAAAGATAGACGCAGAAATTAGTTGTACTTTCTTAAATTATAATATTACACCATGCCGGTTTATTTGCCTTTCCCAACCCCTAACAGAACTGATAGATAAGGTCATATATAATATTTATCTCTGTGAAACGCTGTTCTTTTAAATCAAAAAAAGTTTTCAGTGTCTCACAGAGATAATTCAGATCAATTATCAATGCTTTAATTGATATTATTTTTGTTAAAGTTTATGCTGTTTTACAAAATCATCCAGAACCATTTTCAAATTGGGTTCTCCAATTTCCTGAAGATCATAAAACACACGGGTATGTGGTTTTTTAATGTTTACAATTCTGCTTAAATCGATTGGAGTACCAATAACTACGGCGTCACAATCGGTGTTGTTTATCGTAGTTTCGAGATCCTTAAGCTGATCCTTACCATAACCCATGGCAGGCAGCAAAGTGCCAATATTTGGATAGAGTTGGAAGGTTTCGCTAAGTTTCCCAACCGTAAAAGGTCTTGGGTCAACAAGTTCCTTACATCCGTATTTTTTTGCCGCTACCACCCCGGCACCAATTTTCATCTCTCCATGGGTAAGGGTTGGTCCGTCTTCAACTACCAAAACTCGTTTACCCTTTATTATTGAAGGATTATCGACTCTTATAGGAGAGGCTCCATCAATAACTATAGCTTTTGGATTTACTTTTTCAATGCTTTCGCGAACAATTTGTATTGATTCGGGAGCAGCACTATCCATTTTGTTAATTACTACAACATCAGCAATACGCATAGTAACTTCACCAGGATAATATTTCAATTCATGACCGGGTCGATGAGGATCTGCAACTGTTACAGTAAGATCCGGTTTGTAGAAGGGGAAATCGTTATTGCCACCATCCCATAAAATAATATCACAACCATCGGGATCTTTTTCAGCGGCTCTCAGAATAGCCTCATAATCAACTCCGGCATAAATAACATTCCCACGAACCACATGAGGTTCGTATTCCTCCATTTCCTCGATGGTACATTTATGCTTCTCCAAATCACCAATAACAGCAAAACGCTGAACTTTTTGTGCATTCAAATCACCATAGGGCATAGGATGACGAATAGCCACAACTTTCAAACCCTTTTCCATCAAAAGTTCAATAATACGCCTTGAGGTTTGACTTTTTCCACAACCCGTTCTAACTGCTCCAACCGCAATAACAGGTTTTGAACTCTTCAACATAGTGTCTTTAGTGCCAAGTAAAACAAAATTCGCACCCGCTGCATTTACAATGGCACTTACACTACCAACTTTTTCATAAGTTACATCACTATAAGAAAATACACAATCATCAACTTTTTTATCTTTGATCAATTGAGGCAAATCAGCCTCCGAAAAAATAGAAATTCCATTGGGATACAACTTTCCTGCAAGCTCGGAAGGGTATTTTCTTCCGTCAATATCAGGTATTTGAGCAGCAGTAAATGCAACTACATTATAAGCCTCATTATCTCTAAAATAGGTATTAAAGTTATGAAAGTCCCGTCCGGCTGCACCGATAATTATTACATTTTTTTTTGACATATTTTAATGGTTTTTAAAATTGAATTACAGATATAAACAAAGGTGTGAAAGATTTTAAGAATATAAAATCTATTAAAAAACATATATGATTCAGGAATTAAATTTTGATTGAAAAAAAATGCTGTTATGTATTATAAGGAATACTATTGATTATCTTTAAATCGAAATGTGCAACTATTTTTTCTGATTTTTTGTCAATAATATTAAAGTTTTGTATTTAAAACTCCTTGATTATTCGTAATTTATAAGCCATGTCATTTGTCAATTTGAATGTAGTATTCGTATTATGAACTTCCTTGCCCACATATATCTGTCTGGCAATAATGAGAAAGTACTTGTTGGTAATTTTATGGGAGATTATGTGAAAGGTAGAAATTACATTCAATATCCTGAAGGAATTCGAAAAGGAATATTATTACACAGGAAAATTGATTTTTACACTGACAATCACCCTGTTACCAAACAAAGCCGGCTTCATTTGGCAGACAAATACTCTAAATATTCTGGCATAGTTGTAGATATTTTTTACGATTATTTACTTACACTCTCCTGGGCTAATTATTGTAATATTCCACTACCTGAATTTGTAAACCGGGCATTTCATTTACTCAGAAATAATTATGACATCTTCCCCCAGGGCATCAAAAACTTTTTCCCGAATTTTATTCGGAATAATTGGTTAATCGCGTATTCTACTATAGAAGGAATGGAAACCGTTCTTCAAAGAATGTCGAGTCGGACCTCGCTACCGGAATATACCGAATTCGCCATACAATCATTACGTGAAAGAGAAAACGAATATCTGGAAGAATTTAATCAGTTTTTCCCTGATATAAGAAACTATATTTTACAGGAATTCGGAATCGTAACCGGTAGTCTCGATGATACTGATGATGCATAAAGAAATTGGCTTAATGAAATTCTGTTAGCACCATTAGCACACCACCACATTACCCTACCAGCAAACTAATTAATATGCTCCATCCTGCTGGCATCAAGTTTGAGAAAAATAAACAGTAAAATGGTGAAAGCCCAGAGTGAGGATCCACCGTAACTAAAAAATGGCAGGGGTATACCCACTACCGGGAACAAACCAATGGTCATGGCAATATTTACAAAGAAATGAAAAAACAAGACGGAGAATACTCCATAGCCATAGATTCTGGCAAATTTATAGCGCTGACGTTCTGCAAGTTGAACGAGTCTTAAGAGAAGAGCAACAAAAAGAAGAATAACTACCACTGATCCTGCAAAACCCCATTCTTCACCAACGGTGCAAAAGATAAAATCGGTACTTTGCTCAGGAACAAAATTCAACTTAGTCTGAGTTCCGTTTAAAAAACCTTTTCCAAAAAAACCACCCGAACCAATGGCAATTTTTGACTGTGCCAGATTATATCCGGCTCCCTGAGGGTCTGATTCCAAACCAAGTACAATATTAATTCTTCGCTGCTGATAAGGATCAAGTACATTTTCAAAGACAAAATCCACGGCAAAAACATAAAAAATTGCAATCGTAGTAAAACCTAAAATAAAAGCTGACTTTCTTAGTCTGTAGCTAAATACCAGAATTAGAAAGACAAAGGCAGATACTGTCAGACTTAGTATCATAATTCTAATCATACTTTGTCCCCAGCCCGATAAAAAATTAACCCCAAAAATTAATAAAAAGCTTCCGACAAGAATAAGAATCGTAAGAATAACTCTTTTATAATTTTTTGTGATCAGACCTAAGATTAAAACTCCCAATGATAAAATAATTGTTAAAAGAATTATTTTTTCAAAAATTAAACTCAATAAAAATAATACAATCAGCGCTATTAAAATAAGAAGAAGACTTACTGAAAAACCTTCACGAAAAGCCACAAGAATAAAAACGAAAAAAACCAAAGCCGATCCAGTGTCGGGTTGAAGAAGGATTAATAATGCGGGTGTGAAAATTATTATTCCTGCTGTAATATAGGTTTTTAGCTGGTCTATCTTCAGATTATAACCCGAAAGATATCTTGCTAAAGCAATTGCAACGGCAGGTTTTGCTAATTCTGAAGGTTGAATCTGTACCCCGCCAATAATGATCCAGCTTTGGGCCCCATTAATTTCTTTACCTATAATCAATACTAAAAGGAGTAGGATAATGGCAAGGCTATAAAATCCGTATGCAAAGAAGTCATAAAACTTATGATCAATGATCAGAATGGCTATGGCAATTATGATAGCAGCAAGAATCCATAAAAATTGCTTCCCATGCCTTTGACTAAAATCAAATAATTCTGCGCTTCGTTCGGAAAAGGTTGCTGAATAAATATTAAGCCAACCTAATACAACCATAATCAGGTAAAGCAATACTGTTGCCCAATCGAGATTTGCCAATATATTGCCTCTTTTCATTCCTCCTCTTTTTTAATTTTCTGTGGTCCGTTTAAAATATAGCTTTCCAACCAGCTCCGCGTTAGCTCTTTTGTTAAGTACTTCTCAATCATAAGACTTGCTATTGGAGCGGCCCAACTTGCACCAAAACCTACATTCTCAACATAAACGGCAATGGCAATCTGTGGATCATCTTTAGGTGCAAAAGCTATGAAAATAGAGTGGTCCTCGCCAAAAGGATTCTCTGCTGTCCCTGTTTTACCGCAAATAACAATATCATTCATTTTTGCAATTCTGGCTGTACTGCCTTTAGCACCGTTTACTACTAAATCCATCCCATTCACAGCCAGTTCAAATAATGTAGAGTCGATAGTTGTACTATGCTTTTCCTTATATTTTGGATCAATTTTCTTGTCATTACCAAAGGCTTTGATAAGATGAGGAACAAAATAATGACCTCTGTTTGCTAATGTTGCAGACATATTGGCCATTTGCAAAGGCGTGATTCCGAGTTCTCCCTGACCGATGGAAAGGGAAAGAACGGTTAGAAAGTTCCAGTGCCCTGATCCATAATACCTGTTATAATAGGAAGTTGACGGCACGAAACCCTTCAATTCACCGGAAACATCTGTTCCTAGTCTGTTTCCGAATCCAAATGATTCAACATGAGTTTTCCAGTTTGAAAAGGCTGAATCTGTTCTTTGGAATTTCTTATCCTCAAGAATATTTCTTAAAACATTACAAAAATATGCGTTACAGGAGTTTTGTACAGCACCTTCAAAATCGAGAGGTGAATCATGGCTATGACATCCAACATGTATTCCCCTGTAATAATATCCCATATTACATGAATACTCTGAGTAAGGAGTTAAAACTTTTTCCTCCAAAGCAATAAGCCCGTTTATAATCTTAAAAGTCGATCCCGGTGGATAACTAGCTGCTACGGCCCGGTTAAAAACAGGATTTAATGTGTCTCCGGCCAGTTTTTTAAAATTCTCACTTAAGCCCCTGCCTACCAACAGGTCTGGAGGATAGGAAGGTGCAGAGACCAAGGAGAGGATTTCGCCAGTCTGTGGTTCAATAGCCACGATACTACCAGAAAAAGCTGACATTAATTTTTCGCCATACTCTTGCAATTCATTATCGATAGTAAGAATAATATCTGTTCCAAGCAAAGCCTGCTCATCGTATTTACCCGACTCCCATTGCCCGGTAATTCGATTATGAACATCTACCAAAAAATATTTATGACCTTTTTCTCCACGTAATATATCTTCATAGGTTTTTTCAATGCCGGAAATTCCAATATAATCGCCAGAAACATAATAATCGCTATTTTCAACTATGCTTTTATTCACTTCTCCAACATATCCAAGGACATGAGAAGCGATATTTTTTGGATATTTCCTAAGAGTTCTTGATTGCAAATAAAAGCCCTGATATAAAAACAACTTCTCAGAAAACACCGAACTTATCTCAGCTGAAACCTGTTTCATAAAAACTGAGGGAGCATAATAACTATAATCTTTAGCCTTGTTTATCCTTTCAATGAAATCTTGTTTCTCAATCCCCAATACTTCACAGAATTCAGCAGTGTCCATACTTACCATTTGCCTGGGTACTACCATAATATCGTAAGCAGCCTGATTGGATACTAAAATTGCCCCATTCCTGTCGTAAACCAATCCTCTCGCAGGATAAATTATTACATCCCGTCTCGAGTTGCTTTCAGCCGACAATTTATATTGATCATCGACCACCTGCATTAAAAATAGCTTTACAATAAAAAGGAAAGCTGAAATTAAAATCAGAATAATAATGATATATTTCCGGTCAGCATATGGATTCATTATTTCTTAAAAACAAAGTATTGACTCAGGATAATCAGCAAGCCTGAAATCAACGTGTTTAAAACTGTTTTCCATAAAATAAGGAAAATATCTGAAAATCTAAATATTTCGAGGCTGAATAAAAATAAGTGATGAAAGAAAATGAGAATAATACTGTATTTCGCAAACCACCCTAATCCATAATAGTACACTCTTGGAAAACTCCCCAAATCGTAGCCGTCTCGTGGAGCAAAACTTTGTAAAACGAAAGGCCGTAGAAAGGCCATCAATACGGTTGCGGCAGTATGAAATCCCGGGCTCAACAGCAATATATCAATTCCAAGTCCAAGGAAAAAAGCACTTAGTAATAAACCCCATCCCTGAATTTCAAAAGGCATCAGTATAATAAAAAGGACATAAATATACGGACTAATATTTCCCCCAAGCTGAATATTATCAAAGATTATAATCTGTACAAAGATCAGGATAAAAAAACGAATAATATTTCTGAGATAAATTCTAATCATACGAAATTTCCCTTTCCAGCTCTTTTTGCTCTTTTTGCAAGAAATTATTTATAA
The DNA here is from genome assembly GCA_021740585.1 of Bacteroidales bacterium. GTDB lineage: Bacteria > Bacteroidota > Bacteroidia > Bacteroidales > JAGLSB01. The sequence goes on along the minus strand of JAIOZM010000005.1, from coordinate 11,312 downwards.
CCATAACATGATTAATTGTTCTGAAATTAACAAATAATCTAACATCAATAGTATAAAAATTGCCTTGCCCTTTTTGGAATTCCTTAATTACTCCAATAGGCAAATCTTTAGGATAAATGGAAGAATAACCGCTGGTAACAATGGTATCACCCACCTGTATCTCAACATGAACAGGAATCTCACTTAATTGCACAATTTCAGGGTTTCTGCCATCCCAAAATAAAATGCCGAAATAATCATTCCCTCTTATTTTTGCCCCAACTTTAGAATTTCTGTTTATTAAAGGTTGTACTGTTGAGAAATTTTTGGAAGTCTCCATCACCATTCCTACAATACCCTCACTGGAGATGACTGCCATATTTGCTGCAATACTATCAGCCTCTCCTATTTTAATGGTAATATAATTGTATTGCCTGGAGATTGAGTTTTTTACAATCTCACCAGGCTTAAATGAGAACCTGTTATTGTTGGAAAAACCAATGGTATCCTCATAATTGGGATACGAAAGGTAAACAATGCTTGTACTATCAGAAAGTTTATTTCTCAGATAAACATTTTCATTGTTTAAACGCTCATTTTCCTCTTGCAAAAAGAAATAATCCCTTATAGTAGAAATTCTGGTATTCATCCCATTGGTCATATTTCTGCTGAAAGTGAGAAAAAATGACTTATGAAATGGATTATACTGAAAAACAAGAGCTAGAGAAATCCCTTCCAGGAGAAGAAATAAAAGAACAAAATAGTTTTTTACTATTAGCCTGAAGAGTGTCCTCATCCTACCTTTATCTCATCAAAAATGAAAATTTACCAATATTCTTTAAAGCAATTCCTGTTCCTCTGGCGATTGCCTGCAGGGGATCTTCAGCTACATGAAATGGAATGCTGATTTTATCTGTTAAACGTTTATCCAATCCTTTTAAAAGTGCGCCGCCACCGGCAAGATATATTCCTCTTTGGACTATGTCAGCATACAACTCAGGAGGTGTTTGCTCCAGAACGGACAAAATTGCTGTTTCTATTTTTGATATTGATTTATCCAGACAATGAGCAATTTCCTGGTATGAAATGGGTATCTCAATAGGCATTGCAGTCATTAGATTTGGTCCTCTGACAGTAAAATCTGCAGGTGGATTTTCGAGGTCAGAAAGAGCCGAGCCAACCGCAATTTTAATTTCTTCTGCGGTACGCTCCCCTATTTTAATATTATGCTGATGCCTCATATAAGCCTGAATATCAGCAGTAAATCCATCACCTGCTACCCTAAGAGACTCATTACATACTATACCGCCCAAAGCAATTACGGCAATTTCAGTGGTTCCACCTCCAATATCAACCACCATATTACCCATTGGAGCTTCCACATCTATACCAATTCCTATTGCTGCTGCCATAGGCTCATAAATCATGTAAACATCCCTCCCACCAGCATGTTCTGAGGAGTCTCTTACAGCTCTTCTCTCAACTTCAGTACAACCTGAGGGGATACAAACCACCATTCTCATTGATGGTGTAAAAAAGCGATTTCCTCGGTTGATCAGCTTTATCATTTCTCTGATCATCAGCTCTGCAGCATCAAAATCAGCAATTACGCCATCGCGTAAAGGGCGGATAGTCTTAATATTCTCATGGGTTTTCCCATGCATTTGGCGGGCTTTATCACCTATGGCAATTAATTTGCCTGTTTTTTGATCAATGGCCACAATCGATGGCTCATTTACAACCACCTTGTCATTGTATATTATAATAGTATTTGCGGTACCTAAATCAATCGCTAATTCCTGCTGAAACGAAAACAATCCCATATTCTCTAATGTTTAAAATGTCTAATACCTGTGAAAACCATACTCATTTTGTTCAAATTGCAATAATCAATTGAATCCTGATCCTTTATTGAACCACCAGGTTGTATAACGGAAGTTATTCCTGCTTTATTTGCAATTTCAACTGAATCAGCGAAAGGAAAAAATGCATCCGAGGCCATTACTGCTCCCTGCAAATCAAAATCAAAACTTTTGGCTTTTTCAATGGCTTGCTTAAGAGCGTCTACTCTGGATGTTTGTCCAACACCGCTAGCGCATAATTGTTTATTTTTGGCAAGAACTATTGTATTTGATTTGGTATGCTTAACAATTTTATTCGCGAATAAAAGGTCCTGAATTGTATCTTTACCGGGTCTTAAATTCGTAACCGGAGTTAAATCTTTGGCTGATTCTGTATATACATCTTTATCCTGAACCAAAGCCCCATTTAATACTGTCCTTATACTTCTGTCCTTAAAATTTGCAGATCGCTGCACTAAAATAATCCTGTTTTTCTTCTGCATTAATACTTCCAAAGCTTTATCTTCATAGGCTGGCGCAATAATCACCTCATAAAAAAGCTTATTGATCTCCTCAGCCGTTTTAACGTCAACCTGTACATTAGTTACCAAAATTCCACCAAAGGCAGATACCGGATCCCCTGCTAAAGCATCGGTCCATGCATCGAACAAAACCGGGCGGCTTGCAATTCCACAAGCATTATTATGTTTCAGTATAGCAAAAGTAGGTTCGTCAAATTCACCAATAAGATTTACTGCGGCATCTATATCGAGTAAATTGTTGTAAGAAATCTCTTTACCGTAAAGCTTTTCGAATATTTCGTCAAAATCACCGTAAAAATAACCTTCCTGATGCGGATTCTCTCCATATCTCAATTTTTTTCCGGGAAATAATGATTCCTTAAATGCTGTTAAACCTTCGGCATCAAAATAATTGAAAATGGCAGAATCGTAATGCGAGGAAATATGAAAGGCAGCGGTGGCAAATCTTCGCCGATCTTCAATGTCTGTGCATCCTTTCTTTTCACGAAGCAAATGGCTAAGCTCCTCATATTGACCGCGGGAAGAAACAACCACAACGTCCTTAAAATTTTTTGCTGCGGCCCGGATTAAAGAAATTCCTCCAATATCAATCTTTTCGATAAGAGCAGCTTCATCGGCACCCGACTTAAGTGTTTCCTCAAAAGGATACAAATCAACAATTACCAAATCTATTTCAGGAATATCGTACTCCTTCGCTTGCTTCTTATCAGAATCATCATCCCTTCTGGATAGTATTCCGCCAAAAACTTTTGGATGAAGAGTTTTTACTCTTCCTCCGAAGATTGAAGGATATGCTGTAAGATCTTCAACAGCCGTTACTTTAGCCCCAAGGCTCTCAATAAAAGTTTTAGTTCCTCCTGTAGAATAGATACTTACATCGTTTTTAAGGAGTTCGTTTACAAGCTCTTCCAAATTATCCTTATGATAAACTGAAATTAGTGCTGAATGGATCTTTTTTTTTGTATTCATTTATGGAGATTAATAAAGATGTCCAAAATTATTAAATTTGATAAAAATAGAGTAATTTCGGAATGATAATTCATTAATAAAATTATACAAAGGAAGTAGTTTCCAATGAATTATCTAAAGTTTTATTAAAATTTTTTCCAACTATGCTTAAACTTCTGGTACTCAGCATTGAAAGTATAATTTTCGCAATTCAGGCTGTTATTGTTAACAGGTTACGGACATTACTTTCACTATTGGGCATCACTATTGGCATTTTTGCCATTATTGCCGTCTTTACCATTGTCGATTCTCTCGAAATAAACATACGTGAAAGTCTTTCTTCATTAGGCTCTGATATAATTTACGTTGAAAAGTGGCCCTGGACTCAGGAAGATGGCGGAGAATTTAAGTGGTGGCAGTACGTGAACAGACCTGTTCCAAACATTCAGGAGTATGAATTACTGAAAGACCGACTTACTAAGGCCGATGAGATAGCGTTTGTAATTTCAACCAGAACTTCTGTGCAATACAAGGATAACACGATTGACAACATGAACTTTCTGGGTGTATCTTCAGGTTTTGATGGCATCAGAAGTTTTGACATCCAAAGTGGCAGATATTTTTCCGATTTCGAATTGACTTCGGGTAAGAACATCTGTATTCTGGGTTTTGAAATTGCAAATCAATTGTTCGGAAACATAGATCCTCTGGGCAAAATAATTAGCATTAAAGGCCACAAAACAAGAGTAATCGGGGTATTTAATAAGGAGGGTAAGGACACTTTCGGCGATAGTATGGATGAGAATGTAATGGTACCTATAAATCATGTTAGAAACGTAGTGAACATCAGAAGTGAATCTATGAATCCTATGATCTGGATTAAATCTGCCGAAAATGTTAGTACAGAAGAACTAAAAGGTGAGATAAGAATGCAGCTTAGGAATATTCGTCGGCTAAAACCAAAAGCAGACGATAATTTTGCACTTAATCAAACCAGTATGCTAAATAATCAGCTCGATCAGTTTTTTGGCGTTCTGAATATGGCGGGATGGTTTATCGGCATTTTCTCTCTTCTGGTGGGAGGCTTTGGGATAGCAAATATAATGTTCGTCTCGGTGAAGGAAAGAACCAAACTAATAGGTGTTCAAAAAGCTTTGGGAGCAAAAAGATTTTTTATTATTGAACAGTTTATTTTCGAATCTATACTTTTAGCTGTAATGGGAGGTTTTGTTGGACTTTTATTGGTTTATATCGGGACGCTTATTATAAATTCAACCTCTGATTTTCAAGTTACATTAACAATGGGTAATATAATAATGGGATTAAGTATTTCATCTTTAATTGGACTTATTTCCGGTCTTGCGCCTGCTTATTCCGCTGCAAGACTTGACCCTGTTATTGCAATAAATTCTACATTTTAGGTTTTAAGGGCGGCGATTTCAGGGAAAAAGCCTTAAGCTATACTCCCTGTATCTGTTATCCCTCAGCCTGCACCCAACAGCTTTTTCTAAAAAATTCCATACAATATCCTACCTACCAAAAAATAAATAAACAAACCCATTATATCATTCATTGTGGTGATAAATGGTCCTGTTGCCAAAGCCGGATCAATTTTTAAATTATTCAAAATCAATGGAATTAATGTTCCAAAAAATGCGGCAAACAGAATTACTATCAAAAGAGAGATACTTACAGTATAGGTTAGCGCCAAAGAATTCGTGAAAAAATAATTATATCCAAAAAGCATAGTTGCCAGAATTCCACCATTTAGTAAACCTACAGATAGTTCCTTGATTAGTTTCGGGAAAGTTCGCTCTAATCTAAGGGTATTATTTGCTATACTCTGAACAACAATTGCCGACGACTGTATTCCCACATTCCCTGCCATTGCAGCAATCAGAGGAATAAAAAATGCCATTTTTGGATTGATTTGTAAATCCGATTCGAACTGACCAATAACCAGAGCTACCAGAATTCCCCCAAACAGCCCGATCATTAACCAGGGCAACCTTGCCCGGGTAAGCATCCAGGTCGAATCAGAATGCTCCACATCCTCGGTGATACCAGAAGCCAGTTGATAATCCTTTTCTGCCTCGTCCTGAATTACATCAATTACATCGTCGATGGTAATTCTTCCTACAAGCCTGCCAATTGCATCCACAACAGGAAGGCTTACAAGGTCGTATTTACTCATTAAGTTGGCAACCTCTTCATCATCAGTATCGGTATGAACAGAAATTACATCAGGTTTATATAACTTATTAATCCGTTCCTGGGGAGATGCCAAAACAAGTTTTTTAAGTGATAATGTTCCTTTCAGGATATTCGCATTATCTACAACATAAACATAAAAAATTTCATCTACCTCCTCAGCTTGTCGGCGCATTTCTTCCAGAGCTTTCTGTATGGTCCAGTTTTCATTAACCCTGATCATCTCCTTAGCCATCAGACCACCCGCGGTGTCTTCATCATAGCCAAGCAAGTCGACAATATCACCGGCCTGTTCTATATCCTCCATAAATTGAAGAACTTCTTCCTTCTTTTCTTCACTCAGGTCTGCAAGTACATCGGCCGCATCATCAGAGTCCATCTCATTAATAAACTGAGTGGCTATCGTTTCAGAAGAAACTGCCATGAGAAACTTACCCCTGTCGTCATCCCCAAGCTCAGCAAGAACATCTGAGGCCTTCTCTCCTTCCAATAACATAAACAGAAATTCGGCATTCTCTGTGCCAATCTCTGAATATATCTCGGCAATATCAGCAGCGTGAAGTTTATTCAACATCTCAGTGGCAAGCTTTTCATCCTTATCAGAGATTACTTTTTGTAATTCTGCTATGTACTCTTTGGTTAATTCAATATTCATAACTATTATATTTACATTATATTAACTCACCCCCCTCCAGGGCATTACATAAAACCAGGAAATCCTCAACCGACAATTCCTCCGGTCGCCTTCTAAGTCCTTTATCAACACTTTCCATTTTCGAATTTACTAAAACACTTTTTAGAGAGTTGCTCAGCACTTTTCTCCGTTGATTGAAGGACATCTTAATTATGCTCTTATAGAATTTCTCGTCGCAATCAATATCTTTCCTTGCGTTTCTTTTCAATCGTATTACGCTCGAATTGACTGCTGGTGGCGGGAAAAAAGATCCCGGTTTAACGTTAAACTCCAGCTTAATATCATACCAGGTTTGTAATAGTACCGAAAGTATTCCGTACTGTTTATTTCCCGGTCCTGAGGCAATTCGCTGTGCCACTTCTTTTTGAATCATGCATACTACCTCATCTACATTATTTTTCGATTCAAGAATTTTAAAGAATATTTGAGAAGATATATTGTAAGGGAAATTCCCGATAATAAGTAAATGATCTCCGAATTGATTAAGGTCTTGCTTCAAAAAATCCCCTTCAATCAATTGCTCTTTAATCTCCGGATATTTTTCCCTCAAGTATTCCACCGATTCCTGATCGATCTCAATCAACTTTAATTTTTCACCGGCCTTCTTAATTAAAAAGTCGCTAAGTATACCTTTACCCGGACCCACCTCAATAATCGTATTGCCGGTTTGAATATCCAAAAGATTAGTAATCCGTTCTGCAATAGAAGTATCAGTCAGGAAATGCTGACCCAGATGTTTTTTAGGTTTTACCATAATTATACAAAGTTGATTAAAAATAATCAATTTCTTTCCCGGGTCATCATATTTTTAAGTTGCCTTGTTTATTAATCTAATTTTATAGTTTTGTAGTACATAAGCTCTTTGTGGTATTAAAATTAAGCTATAAAAGGAATAAAATGCCCCAGATTCACAGATTAGAGTTTTTATTTGTCGGATCTTAAATCAAAAAAGGATTCCATTTTGTGAAATCAACCCCTTATAATAACCCAAATCCGCGAATCTGTAGCATCATTTTATAAATTTAAAGATTATTTTTCTGAACATTAAATTATCATCCTAAATATAACTCTCACTCTCACAACGCTATAATAATTATGGAAAAAATAATAAATCCCTTTATTAATTACGAAGGGTTCAACTGCTTTGGCTGCTCACCTGATAATTCTTTTGGACTAAAAATGGAATTCGTTGATGAAGGTGATTTTTTTGTCTCTCATTGGGAACCTCAGGACAGATTTCAGGGTTATAATCACATTTTGCATGGAGGGATTCAGGCAACCTTAATGGACGAAATTGCCAGTTGGTATATTTATGCCAAACTTGGAACAGGTGGTGTTACTGCAAAAATGGAAACTCGTCATAAAAAACCAATATACACTAACAGAGGGAAACTTTTAATCAAAGCCTGGCTTAAAGAAAAGTCGTCCAGAATTGCAAGTATTAATGTTGAAATTTATAATAATGATGGTAGTTTGGGTGCGACCGGCATTATCGATTATTTTATTCTTCCTCCAGAGCAAGCAAAAGAAAAACTTAAATATCCCGGGAAAGAGGCTTTTTATCTCGCTAAATAGCTTTAATTTTAGCTACATTCAATTCTCAATTCTGTCATTACATAAAAATTATATATAAATTCTAACCAGCCTCTTTTTTAAAAAAATGAAATACGATTTTGACAAAAACATATCCCGGGAAAATACCAATTGTGTTAAGTACGATATCCGGGAAGAATATTTTGGGAACAAGGAAGTTATGCCTATGTGGGTTGCTGATATGGATTTTGAAACACCCGGTTTTATAAGAAAGGCCATTATAAAAAGAGCGAAGCACCCCATCTATGGTTATACAATTCGTGGCGAGGGATTTTACACATCTATAATTAACTGGATGAAAAAACGTCATAGCTGGGATGTGAATAAAGACTGGATTTCGTTTGCCCCCGGTATTGTTCCCGCCATAAATATGGCTGTTCTGGCTTTTACAAAACCCGGTGATAAAGTAATAATACAACCCCCCGTTTACCATCCTTTTTTTTATGCCATTAAAGACCATAAAAGAGAAATCCTCGAGAATAATCTGATTCATGAAAATGGAAAATACACCATCGATTATAAAGATTTTGAAGACAAAGCAAAAGAAGCCAGCGTTTTTATTCTTTGTCATCCGCACAATCCCGTGGGCCGTTTATGGAAAAGAGACGAACTAAAGCAAATCATAGATATTTGCAGTAAAAATAATGTGTTGATTTTTTCTGACGAAATTCACTCTGACCTGATTCTTGTTGACAGGCCGCATATTCCTCTTCTCAAGCTGGCTGAGAAACATTCAAACATAATTTCTTTTTATGCGCCAAGTAAGACCTTTAATTTAGCTGGTTTATCGACTTCGTTTTTAATTATTCCAGATAAAAAATTAAAAAATATTTATGAATCATTCATGAATTCTTTGCACATAAGCATGGGGAATATATTTGGATTAGTTGCTTTGGAGGCAGCATACAATGATGGAGAGGATTGGCTGGCGAGGCTTTTAAAATACCTTAATTCAAATCTTGATTTTCTTATCAGCTTTATTAAAAAAAATATACCTGAAATTAAAGTTATCAAACCTGAAGCGACCTATCTGGTTTGGTTGGATTTCGGACAATTAAAATTAAAAGATAAGGAGCTTCGGTCATTTATTATTGAAGAAGCAGGTTTGGGTTTTAATGATGGCCCGGGTTTTGGACAGTCGGGTAGTGGATTTCAAAGAATAAATATTGCCCTCCCCCGTAAGAGATTAAAAAAAGCATTAAAAAAACTTGAAGCGGCAATCATAAAAATCAGATAGAAGATATTTGCTATATTTACAACTCAATGATTTTTTATGAAAGTTAAATTTGGAATAAAAACACTGTTTTTGGCAAATATTGCTTTAATTGTGATTGTAGCATTTCTTGCTTTCAGTTTTATGTTCAGACAAATTGATAAGAGAGATTCCCTGTTAAGCCTCATAACCGAAAACTATCAACCTTCTCTGGCTAAAATATATGAACTGAACGATAGCTATGAAGAGGCAGGAAAAGTCGTTCAATATTGGAGTCTTAACATTACAGATCCCGGAAATTCCTTCAGGGATGAATTTAATCAACTATTTACTAATAAATTACCATCAATTCAGGATGACTTGCTTAGAATGTCCTTCAGCTGGATAGAAGAAGATCAGAAATTAATGATTCATACCCTTCAATTAATAACCGATTCCTTATATTTCTCTTATCTGAATTATATCTCCAAAGTAAAAACTCAATCTTATGAAGAAAATATGTTTCAGGAGAATTCCAGTAATTTGATGACCGATATGGGGATAATATTTCTTGTAAGTGAAATCGAGCAGAATATTGAGTTTTTGATTGGCAAGAGACAGCTTGAATTAGAAAGTTTGAACATTGAAATATCAAATAGTACCCGAAGATTGAGAATTATTATCATTGTATTTTCACTATTGTTTTCAAGCCTGATTATTTCATTTGTTCTGATTATATTCCGGAAGCTAAACAAAAATATTTCACTGTTAAGGTATAATCTTCAGGAGCTTGGACAAGGGAAAATTCCCGGAGCAATGAAAAATGAAAGATATAGCGAGTTCTCTGTTCTTATCCAGAGTTTGAACAAGCTCTTCGAATACATGAAAAACCTAAGTATAGTTGCCCGAAGAATTGAAGAAAAGGACTTTAATGTAGATTTTCAGCCTCTAAGTTCTAATGATGAATTAGGTAATGCCATTGTAAATTTGAGAGAAAGCTTAAAAACTGCCCATGAAGAGCAAGAAAAAAATCAAGCTCAGGAAAATATCAGAAACTGGACAACTTCAAGTGTTGTAAAAATAAATGATATTTTACGTATTCCCACAGAAAAGATCGAAGATCTCGGAAAAGAAATTATTAAAACGCTGGTTGAGTTAACCGACTCAAAAGTTGGGGGACTTTTTTTAATAAATGAAGAAAATGAATGTATAGAACCGATAGCTGTTTATGCCTATGAACGGGAAAAGCTTCTTAATAAAACCATTATACCCGGAGAGGGATTAATGGGCAGATGTATGAGCGAAAAAGAAACTATATACTTAACTGATATTCCTGAGAATTATCTGACAATTAAATCGGGTCTGGGTGAAAATTCCCCCCTATGTTTACTTCTGGTACCTCTTCTCCTAAATGACAAATTTTTTGGCGTAATAGAATTAGCCTCTTTTAAGGAAATTGAAAAATACAAGATTGCATTTATTGAGACTATAGGAGAAAATATTGCCATGACTATCTCAAAACTCAAAACCGATATCCAAACAACCTTACTATTTGAGCGAACAAAACAACAAGCTGAAGCATTGCTTAAACAAGAACAGGGAATGCATCAGAGTATGGAAGAATTAAGAATTACTCATGAAAAATCGGCGCAAAGAGAAAAAATACTTCAGAAAGAGATCGACGAACTGAATCTTAAGATCAAGAATATCAATCCATTATGACCCGACCTTTAAATACTTGGAAATACTGGATAACAATTGTGGAGACCAAATAGGCTTGATAAGATAATCGTCGAAACTAATAAGATCATTTTTATTCCTTCCACTTTCCAGGCTATATGCAGTTTGAGCTATAACAGGTAGATTATTTCTCAATTCCTTTATCCTTTTTGAAGCTTCATATCCATCCATTTCAGGCATTAGTATATCCATCAATACCAGATCAATTTTAGCATTAGTTTCTACTTCTTTAACAGCCTCCGCTCCGTTTTGAGCCCAGATAAGAGTTGCATGTGTCGGCCTCAATAATTCCTGGAGATAAATGAAGTTAGATTCCACATCTTCAGCTATTAAAATGGTGAATTGACTAAAATCACTTTTTTCTGATTTGGACTTCTGTGTAACAACCGGATCAATAATTATTTCAGCCTTGTCCGGCTCTACCTCCTTACTTTGCTCAATCACATTAAAAGGAAAGGTAAAATAAAATACAGAGCCCTTCCCAATTTTGGAATCAGCCCATATTTCGCCTCCGAGCAACTTAACCAGACTCTTTGAAATAGTCAATCTTAAAGCAACCCCATCGAAAGGCT
>JAIOZM010000081.1 GCA_021740585.1 Bacteroidales bacterium | reverse complement strand
TATGGTCCACCGGAGCGACCACACAAGATATTACGGTAACCACCACCAGCAGTCCAACAGTTACTATTACTGATGGTAATGGCTGCGTCAGTCTGCCTTCAGCCGCAGAAGCGGTAACGGTTAATGCCCTTCCTGTAGCAACGATTACTCCAGGAGGCGCAACGACATTCTGCACAGGTGGTAGTGTGACCTTAAGCTCCAATGCCGCAGCGAGTTATTTATGGTCCACCGGAGAGACCACCATAGATATTACGGTAACAACCACCAGCAGTCCCACGGTAACGATCACGGATGGCAATGGCTGTGTAAGTCTGCCTTCAGCTGCTGAAGCGGTAACGGTTAATCCATTACCTGTAGCTACCATTACTCCTTCAGGTGCCACCACCTTCTGCGATGGCGGTAGTGTTACTTTAAGCTCCAATGCCGCAGCGAGTTATTTATGGTCTACCGGAGCGACCACACAAGATATTACGGTAACCACCACCAGCAGTCCAACGGTAACGATCACGGATGCCAATGGCTGTGTAAGTGCGGCTTCTGCTGCTGAAGCGGTTACGGTTAATCCATTACCTGTAGCTACCATCACTCCTTCAGGTGCCACCACCTTCTGCGATGGGGGCAGTGTCACGTTGAGTGCTAATGCAGCATCCAGTTATTTATGGTCCACCGGAGCAACCACCCAAGATATTACGGTAACCACCACCAGCAGTCCAACGGTAACGATCACGGATGGCAATGGCTGCGTCAGTCTGCCTTCAGCTGCTGAAGCGGTAACGGTTAATCCATTACCTGTAGCTACCATCACTCCTTCAGGTGCCACCACCTTCTGCGATGGCGGTAGTGTTACTTTAAGCTCCAATGCCGCTTCAAGTTATTCATGGTCCACGGGAGAGACCACCCAAAGTATAATCGTCAGCACTACAAGCAGTCCCACGGTAACGATCACCGATGGCAACGGCTGTGTAAGCGCGGCTTCTGCTGCTGAAGCGGTTACGGTTAATGCATTACCGGTAGCTACGATCACTCCAGGTGGTCCAACGACCTTCTGCGCTGGGGGCAGTGTCACATTGAGTGCTAATGCAGCATCCAGTTATTTATGGTCTACCGGAGCAACCACCCAAGATATTACGGTAACCACCACCAGCAGTCCCACGGTAACGATCACGGATGGCAATGGTTGCGTAAGCGCGGCTTCCGCTGCTGAAGCGGTAACGGTTAATGCCCTTCCTGTAGCTACCATTACTCCTTCAGGTGCCACAACCTTCTGCGATGGCGGTAGTGTGACCTTAAGCGCCAATGCCGCAGCGAGTTATTTATGGTCCACCGGAGCAACCACCCAAGATATTACGGTAACCACCACCAGCAGTCCCACGGTAACGATCACGGATGCCAATGGCTGTGTAAGTGCGGCTTCTGCTGCTGAAGCGGTTATGGTTAATCCATTACCTGTAGCTGCCATCACTCCTTCAGGTGCCACCACCTTCTGCGCTGGGGGCAGTGTCACGTTGAGTGCTAATGCCGCATCCAGTTATTTATGGTCTACCGGAGCGACCACACAAGATATTACGGTAACCACCACCAGCAGTCCAACAGTTACTATTACTGATGGCAATGGCTGCGTCAGTCTGCCTTCCGCTGCTGAAGCGGTAATGGTTAATCCATTACCCACACCATCAATCTCCGGACAGACAGAAAGTTGTTTGAATGGAAGTGGAGTATTCACAACAAATTTAAATGCTGATCATAGCTATTCCTGGACAATTACCGGAGCAACTGTAAGCGGATCAGCTGATGCAAATACATTGACCGTAATTTTTGATAATGCTGGTCTTGCAACTATTCAGGTTACAGAGACCAATGATATAACAGGATGTTCCGCAACGAGTGTGGTATATACTATCACTGTGCAAGATATTCCTACTACTGGAAATATTCAATCAAGTATTAAATTAAATAGAAGATAAAATAAATTTTAAATAATCATTAAAAAACCAAAAAGTTATGAAAACCAAGAATTATTCAATTTCAATGAGAGCAATTTTAACAATTGCAGTAGCATTTTTCTTTACAGCGTTTGTAAACGCACAGTTTTTAACTCCTAATCCTAATACACCAGTAACGCAAACCCCAACAGAAGATGTTCGTGTTGGTGCTGTGGGTGTTACTTATGATCTCTCAGTAGGTCATACACCCGGTGATACATACAGATGGGTAGTTACAGGAGGTACAATTACAGCAGTTAATGATCCGGGTGCAACAATTACTGGGGGAAATACTATTGAATTTGCTGCTGATGCAACAATAATTACAGTTGATTGGGATGTTGCAACACCAGGTGCTATCACTTCAGCTGCCGCTCAAATTCAGGTACAGAAAGTTGCAAGTGGTTGTCCTAGTCAGGTTCAAACATTACCAATCAATGTATGGAGTCTTCCTACAGCGAATATTGCAGATGCAAACGTTGACATGTGTTCCGGAGATGGTACTGCTGGTACAATTACTGTTGATCTAACCGGTGCGCCTTCTGATGATGCTAATAATGCAGGTTTCGATGTTACTTATACCATTACAAGAAGTAGTGCTGCAATTACTGACGGTCTGGGAGCAGATCCAAGTTTAGGTGCTACAGTTGTTTCTACGGATGCGGCTTCTCGTACCATCACTCTTCCTGCGAATCTTATCAATACATCAACTGCTGATGAGACTCTAACAGTAACCATTACTGCCGCGAATGATGATTTTACCGATGTGGCAGCTACGTCCTTGATAAAGTCTACTTATGTTATTACCGTTCATCCTGTACCAACAACTGGAGACATTGTCAGCTCTGTTAGCTTGTCAAGAAGATAGGATTGCTGTATGGCAAATAGAGTGTCCTTAACTGGACACTTACACTATAATTAAATTGATGCTTTTTGAAGGCTTAAATCTTCATAAAGTTGAAAATGAAAGTATTAAAGTATTGTTTAGATACTATATCAAACTGATTGAGATTGTTAAATGATAATTTTAATGTTGTTGTGTGCATATATGAATGGAAGATGATTTAATCATATAAAAGGAGGTATGAATAATGCCAGTTTGAGTTAAATATTGACTAACACGGTTATGGGGACATAAGGTTATTGGTTATCCCTGTGTTCCCGATAGAAATTGAATAATTATGGTTTTTTGATCGGTATTAGAAATATAGTTTAAGAGAGTAAATGAATATTAGAAAGTACATAGTAATTTTTAGCGTAATGCTTGCAGCATGGACCTCATCGGTTCTTGCTCAGGAATACGTTGCTATTGTCTGCACAGGAGCTACAGGCATGGATTACTCTGTACAAGGCAGTGTCGGTTCCTCTTTTGTATGGTCGGTTACCGGAGGTGTTATTGTAGAGGATTATGGAGACTCAATCATAGTTGATTGGGGTAATGTTCCTGGAGTATATGATATCCGGGTTCAGGAAATTTCTAATTATGGCTGTCCGGCTCTTCCTAAATCCGGTAAAGTACTGGTTTCTGCTCCCGATATTGTTCTGGGAAATGATCTTGAAATTTGTCAGGGTGAAATTATTGAAATAGATCCCACAGGTAATTTTTATTCTTACCTGTGGCAGGATAATTCAACTGCTGATAGCTTCTTAGCTTCAACAGAAGGTTACATAAGAGTAGAGGTAAGCGATCAATATGGATGTTTGCTCTCAGATAGCTTGTATCTCACTGTTCACCCTCTGCCATTTGTTGATTTAGGTCCTGATACTTCCCTGTGTGGAACCGAGGAAGCTTTCCTCGATGCGGGTCAGGATGGTGTACTATTTAACTGGTCAACCGGTGAAGGAAGCCGGGAGATTAAAATATATGAGGGTGGAAAAACGATCTGGGTGGAAGTAACTGATGAAAATAATTGTGTTTCCTATGATACTCTTACTGTGATACCATGCTCACCTGAAGAAAGGTTTAAGGATATGCCAACTGCCTTCACACCAAATGGAGATGGTAAAAATGATGTATGGAGGATTCCGGAAGTGGAGCCATTCCCGGCTGTTGTAATTGAAATATTTGACAGATGGGGTAAGCTCGTATATCGATCCGATCCCGGGTATTCCGATCCATGGAATGGAATATCACAAGATGGAAGAGAAATGCCAATGGATTCATATTACTTTGTAATCGATTTGGGTGATAATATATCGGAACCAATCGTGGGTACAGTTACTCTAATTAAGTAATTATGTGAATAAGTTTTTTTGTTGAATAATATTCTTAGAGTTAATTTTCCATGATATACTTAAACAAGCGAATAACTGATACTAACCAAATGTGAAGTGGTTGTTGGGGGATGAATAGAACATTTTATATACTATTACTACTTTTCTTATTTACGGCATTGAATGTTAATGCCCAGCAGGTCCCATTATATAGTCAGTATATGATGAACGGATTCCTGCTAAACCCTGCCGTTGCAGGAAGTGAAGGGTACACAGCAATTAACCTTACAGCCAGGGAGCAATGGCTCGGATTAAAAAATGCTCCTAAAACTCATGCCGTTAGCGGACAAACACGGCTCCTGAAAAATAGTTACATATCGAAGGGCGCTTCTGTGAAAAAACGACAAAGAATGAGTTCGAGAAGTGGTAAAGTAGGTCTTGGAGGATATGTATTCAACGATAAAAATGGGGCTATAGACCGCACAGGCCTACAATTATCATACGCATATCATATTCGTATGCAAAGATCTCAGCTTTCATTCGGACTTTCAGGAATAGCCTATCAGTTTTCTGTAAATAATAATGCTATTACATTTGAGGAACAAGACGATTTTTATGATTTCGCTCAAAAATCAATCTTTATACCCGATGCCAGTGTTGGGGTATATTATTCCGATCCCAAACTCTATATCAGCTGGTCAGCATCTCAGATTTTTCAATCTTCCTTGCGCTTGGGTGAAAAGGGCTATGCCGAGTATAAAATGAAGAGGTATTATTACCTTTCTTCCGGTTATGATATTTCAGTTAATGATTATTTCACTATTGTGCCATCTTTCTTGCTTAAAACCACCGAAGATTTATCTTATCAGATTGATTTTAATACAAAATTTATTTTTAATGAAGACTATTGGGGCGGATTAACCTATAGAACTGGAGGAGCAATTATTTTTATGGGTGGAGTCAAGGTTGAAAAGTACTTCTTTGGTTATGCATTCGATTATACACTGAGCTCAATAATGAAGAGAAGCTATGGCTCCCATGAGTTTATGGTAGCTGTTCACTTTGGTGATAATGCCAGAAGATACAGATGGATGAATCGTTATTAAGAATGTTTTCATTAGGAAGAGGGTGTAATATTACTTCAAATATTTTAGATATTTCTGGTTAATATATCATATTTTATCAACTGAATTTGAGTTCAATTTAGCTACTTTTGCAAATAAATTTTATTATGAATATAAATGGTGTTGAGATATTTGCCGCTTTTATGGTATTGTTTGCCATTATTGATGTTTTGGGTTCTATACCTATAATTCTCGATATTAAGGCAAAAACGGGTAAGATTAATGCTGAAGTAGTTACTTTGGTTGCTTTGGGAATAATGCTAGGATTCCTTTTTATTGGAACTCCATTATTAGGTGTTTTTGGCGTTGATGTTTCATCTTTCGCTATTGCCGGATCTTTTGTTGTTTTCCTTTTGGGTCTGGAAATGGTTCTAGGAGTTGAGTTATTTAAACACGGGGGCAAGGGAGCCGGTTCAGTTGTACCATTAGCATTTCCTTTAATTGCAGGTGCGGGGTCAATTACTACCTTATTATCGCTCAAAGCTGAATACGAAACTATAAATATATTAATAGCAGTTGTCCTTAATATGTTTTTTGTCTATTTGGTTCTCCGTCTTACAACTTTTTTTGAACGTCTATTGGGTCCGGGAGGCGTTCATATCCTCCGTAAATTCTTTGGAATAGTTCTTTTAGCTATTGCAATCAGGCTATTTCTTTCAAACACAGGCATTGTACTTAATAATTGACCTATTTCGCTGCACTATAAAACAGGCAATTCATTATTTGATCTGAAGGTGTTTTCCTGATTTTGGTTTAGAAACGAAAAAAGTCCTCTTTCATATTTATCCGGGATTACTTTTTTGCCGGTTTTTTTTAAACAGTTTATGTATATAGACCGTTTACCGACTTAATATGGCTGTTCACCGATTTTTTCTTTGTGCTTCACTTTAAGAGAATTAGTTTTACTTAAAATTTAAGTATAATTTAAAAATAAGGAGGATAAAATGAATAGAGTTACAAATGAAAATCCACGACATGGCAGCAAAGGAGCTGCATTTGGATTAATAATGATTATAGTTGGACTTGTTATCATCGCCAACCAGTTTATTGAAATTCCATTTCGGCTAAGGGAAATACTTTTTAGCTGGCAAGCAATACTGATCTTAATAGGTGTGGTTTTAGTTACTAGCCGTGATCGGTTTTCCGGATATATATTAATGGGTGTGGGCGGTTTCTTCTTGTTGCCTGAACTGTTTGATATTCCCTTTGAATTCCGCCGTATTTTTTGGCCTATGTTATTCATAATAGGTGGAATCCTTATTATTTTTAAAGGAACAGGCCTGATTACAAGACATCGCAGCGGGAGAGGTGGTTCTGAGGAGGATTATGTTGACGATGTAAATATTTTTGGAGGAGGCGATTATATTATTTCTTCAAAGAATTTTAAAGGAGGGAGTATAATTTCTGTTTTTGGGGGAGGTAAATATGATTTTCGTCAATCTGATCTGGGGCCGGACAAGTGTTATTTAGAGGTGGTTAATGTATTTGGCGGTGCTAGTTTAATTGTGCCATCAGACTGGAATGTGAAAACAGAAGTGGTTGGT
Organism: Bacteroidales bacterium; assembly: GCA_021740585.1. Classification (GTDB taxonomy): domain Bacteria; phylum Bacteroidota; class Bacteroidia; order Bacteroidales; genus JAGLSB01. The sequence goes on along the minus strand of JAIOZM010000081.1, from coordinate 13,273 downwards.
ATATTTGGAGGATTTTCAGACAAGAGACACATCCTTGATCCAAATCCAAAGAAAACCCTTATCGTTAAAGGAATAGCCGTTTTTGGTGGCGGTGATATTAAAAATTTGTCCTAAATGAATCATCCTATCGCAGGAAACAGAGTTAATCTTGTGGCTTATGTCAGCATTTGGATAATAATTGCTATTATCCAAATGTCTGTTTTTATTATTTTGTTTAAAGTAGAGCCTGTTATAGGAATAGTAGACAGTTTAACTGTAAATATAATTCATGGTATTACCGGTCTGGCGGTCTGGTATCCCATCCGTTTTAATCCTGTAAAAGCAAAAAATTATTTTGCCCCTTTTTTCAATTTAGTGGCCACCGGGCTATTAACTGTTTTTATTTGGGTGGGATTATCGTATTTTGTATTAAGCCGGATTTTTGAAAATCAGGAGGCTTATTTATTATTTCTGAAAGGATCAATAGTTGTCCGTGGTTTGTCTGATTTTCTGCTATTTATAATTATGGTTCTTGTTTTTTCCCTTATGATATATAATTTGAACCTGAAGGAAAAGATCAGCAATGAGAATGAACTTAGAATTCTTGTCAGAGAAGCTGAGTTAAATATGCTAAAGACCCAGATCAACCCACATTTCATCTTTAATTCTCTGAATTCATTATCCCTGTTAACAAAAAAAGATCCTGAAAAAGCCCGGGAGATGATTATAAAACTTTCCGAATTTTTAAGATATTCTCTTAGGTTTGGAGAAAAAGAAAGTATAACTCTGCGTGAAGAGCTCGATAGTATGGATAAATACCTGGATATTGAAAAAATACGGTTTGGTGAAAAATTACATTACAAAAAGAATATTCAGCAAGAAGCATTGAGCTTTTTAATTCCGAATATGATATTACAACCTATTTTCGAGAATGCGATTAAACACGGTGTTTATGAGAGTGTTAATCCCGTTATTATTGAATTGAAAGTTAAAATTATTGAGAAATCACTCCTAATGGAAATTAGTAACGGCTACGATCCGGATATTATTCCTGAAAAGGGAAATGGGATAGGATTGAAAAATATTAAAGAAAGACTAATACTTTTATACGGAAGATACGATTTAATTAAGTATTCAGGGGAAAATGGAATCTTTAAAGTGAGTATATTAATTCCAGGATTTAAAAATATTTAGCATGATTAAAGTATTAATAATCGACGACGAAGAAAATGCCCGGGAGATCATACTTGAATATCTGGAGAATTATCATGATGTTGAAGTGGCAGGAGAATTCGCTGATGGTTTTACAGCTCTGAAAGCCATTAATGAATTAAAACCCGATTTGATATTTCTCGATATTCAAATGCCAAAACTTACCGGTTTTGAAATGCTGGAGCTGATGGAAGATCCGCCATTAGTGGTTTTTGCAACTGCTTATGATGACTTTGCCATAAAAGCTTTCGAGCTTAATGCCATTGATTATTTGCTGAAACCTTTTTCACTGGAGCGCTTTCAGGAAACCATGTCAAAAGCTAAAGCCAGATTGAATGAAAAAGGTTCAAAAAGTGGTATTGACGACTTAATGGTTCATCTCGACAATAAATCGGAAACCCTTAATCGAATTGTGGTTAAAACCCGGTCAGACATTAAAATAATAGCCGTTGAGAAGATTATTTATTTTGAAGCTCAGGATGACTATGTTATGATACATTTAGCTGATGCGAAGTTCCTAAAAAAGAAAACCATGAGTTTTTACGAGAAAAATCTTCCTGCAAATACTTTCGTTCGGGTTCATAGATCCTATATAGTTAAAATTGACCAAATTAAGCGCATTGAGCCTTATGAGAAATCCAGTCAGGTACTTATCCTGAATGACGACAGAAAAATTCCTTTAAGTCGCCAGGGTCTTTCTAACCTAAAGAAAATCATGGATATATAACTAATACTTCTTACTATATTGTATAAGTTTTAAAACAGTTTCCTTCAGCTTTAAAATTTCGTAATTTACAACTATAAATAAATTGTTGAAGTATGAGCATATTCAAAAGGAAAAAAAGTACTAAATCTGAAGTAAAGTTTGCTGATATCGATGGACTTCCTCTTGAGGCAGGCGACAGGGTACTTTCCCTGAGGTACGACCTCGGAGAATGCATTATTATTAATACAGAAGAAGGATTGGCCTATGAGTCTGTCGAAAAAAAGACAGTGGTTAGCTGGGTAAAAATGGTGGAAGCAGCTTCAAAGAATCAAAAAGTAAGAAAACTGTAAGCCTTTTACTAAAACCAGAAACCAATATTGATAAAGCTCAGAAATCCTGCTTTTCTTACGCCTTTCTGAACACTAATTTCTATTGGGCCAATATAGCTGTCGTAGCCTAATGTTAAGCCATAACCGCCTGTAAGATCTTCAGTTTGAAGTAAATCTTTAAAATTATGCTGAAAATTACCGATATTTATCTTGGCTATGGCATAAATGTCGGGTAGGATTTCATATTGAAAATCGGCTGCCCATATTATTGCATTTTTTTCCACTCTTTCCATATAATCAAGGCCTACAAAAGGAAGCAGTCCATTCCTGTTCACAGGATTAATACCTCCCATGTAAAAATTATACTGATAGGGGATAGAATCTCCATCCACAGCGCCGCCATAAAAATGATTAATTAATGTAATTTTTGGTGATACATTGTATGCCTGACTAAAACGGCCAACAAGAAACAAGATAGTCTGTCTTTCACTATTGGTAACAAATTTAAGCTGTGAGTCGTATTTTATGCCTCGTTTTGGATAATAGGCGTTATCATAGGAATCCATTTTAATGAAACCATAATAGTTAAGGTATTCACCGGAACTTTGTGAGAGATCGAGTAGGGGATTTATTTTGGGTTTAAGAAATACCCCTTCATATTCTAAACCTGCCCCCAGGGCATAGGAATTCCAAAAAGTCGATTGAGTGTAAATACTTAATCTGGTGTCGGTGAAGGATAAAGAAGATATTTTCCGTCCATTCTCAAATACAAATGCATCCAACCTACTGGAATTAAAAGATATACCGAAACCTGGTTTACCTCCGTTGTTTTTGAAAAAGGATGCATCAAAGAAAGGGTTTTCTCCAAGATTTACACTGCCGGAAAGCTTGCTGCCATCGAGCAGGAAATTTCTGAAAGTGGCATTCAGAAGTATCGATGCCCTGTAATTAGAATCATAATGCAACCCAAGCCGGAATTGACCACCTTGAGTTTCCTTTACATTTATATTTATTATTAAGCCCTGTTCATCTTTCACTAATTCATATTCAATATTCTCAAAATATAAACTTGAATATAGTCTTTCAACCGCTCTTTCAATATCATGTGGTAATACCTTGTCGTTTACTTCTAGCTGCAATTTTCCCAAAACCAGATTTTCAGATACTTTGTTCAGGCCATTAATCCGGATGTCTTTTACAACCAATGAATCAATTTTGGGCAAGCTCCGCGGGGATTTCTCTCCTGAGTTTCCATTTGATAGTAAAGCTAATTTCTGTAATTCAAATAATTCTTTTCTTGCGGCTGATTCACCCAATTTTATTAAACTGTCAGCGGCTCCAAAACTGGAAATTGACAAGTTTCCCAGTTCGGGTTTAATAAGTATATCACATTCCTTTTTATTAAGACTGTTTAATTGCTCTCCATAAAAAAATACCGATTGTTCAAGCACCTTAACAATGGAATTTAGTTCCTCCTTTTTGTAATGTTGAAAACCTACATCAACCCCGATAATAAAATCGGCACCCATTTCCTTAACTCTGATTACCGGGAAATTATTTACCAGCCCACCATCAACCAGGAGTTTGCCATCAATTTCAATCGGATTGAAAATGGTTGGTATTGACATACTTGCGCGAATGGCATCGGGAAGATAACCCTCCCTGAAAACTACTTCTTTTCCTGTTTCAATATCCGTGGCAATGGAAAGGAATGGTATTTCAAATTCATTGAAATCACGCAGATCGTAAACCGGTGAATAAAGAGTATTAAGCTTATTGTGAATGTTTTGCCCGGTAATTACTCCGGTTGGCATCTGAATCTTACTTTCGTTTATCGGAACACTAACGAAAAATCTGTCCGCATCTTCTTTTTCTTCTATCGCCAGATCAAGTCGGGAAATTTCATCTGTAAGAAAATAAAACCAATCATTGCTTAGGGCAATTTTTTCTATTGAATCTACACTATATCCAACTGCGTAAAGGGCACCCACAATGGCCCCCATACTTGTCCCTCCAACGTAATCGGGTCTGATGCCTGCTTCTTCTAAAACCCGTAACACACCAACATGGGCTAAGCCTTTTGCACCTCCACCACTCAGAACTAATCCGATTTTTGGTTTAGAAACTTCCTGAGAATAACAAGAATTGGAAACCGGAAGTACTAAAAGAAATGTCAAAAGAATAAGACTGAACTTCTTCATTAAAATTGGATTTTGCACATTGGACTTAATTCGCTAAAAACATAATTCATTCAAATATTGTGCCTTAACGAGTTTTTAAAAGATATTATTCAGCTTATTTACAAGGCTTTTAATAGAATTTCAGGTGTTTTTTTTGAAACAGATTATTCTGACAATTCAACATGATTTTCTGAATCTGATTGCCATTCAAGATAGGCACCGTCGTAGACTTTAACATCCGGATAGGATAATGCAGATACAAGAGCAAAGTATAAAACAGTGGCTCTCACGCCTGATTCACAGTAGACAATTATTTCATTGTCAGAACAAATGTTCTTTCCATGGAATAGATTTTTTAATTCTTCAGCTGACTTAAGTTTTCGCCTGCCTGTCAATACTTCTTCATACGGAATATTGATTGCTCCGGGAATATGTCCTTTTCTCATATCTGAGTCCGATAATCCATTATACTCATCAGCAGAGCGGGCATCTATAATCACGGTATTCGAATTCTCTTGCTTTTCTTTTAATTGAATAATTGTGACAATTTTGCTCTGGTCAACTTTTGCAATAAAAGTTTCTTTTTTAACTGATGTTGGAACAGAAGTGAATGGTATTTCAGATCTTCTCAAGGCCATCATCTGGCCATCCAAGATTTTAATGTTTTCTACTCCTAAATAGTCCAGAATCCAATATACTCTGCTGGCATATCTGTAGGTTCCCTCATCGTACAGAATTATTGCCTTGTCACTCGATATTCCTTTATCAGACAGTATTTTAGCCATTTCAGACACGGGTTTGAGCAATCCTCTGACAGGCTCATTGGTATATAAATCTTTATGATCGAGATTAATCGAATTTTGGACATGTCTTTTTTGATACTCTTCTGATGTTTGACAGGAAATAATAATATAATCTTCATCATTTATAACTCTCATCATTTCTGAAACAGTTATTATATCCTGAGAAGCAATATTCCCGATAAAGGTGAAAACCAGAAGAATAGTGTAAATATATTTCGGCATTTTTATCGGGTTTCTGATCATCTGTTTATGTTTTATAAGTTTTACCGGACAACAATGATTTTTTTACTTGATTTATACTTGTAAAATTGATTCCGTAATAAAAGCTTTTTTATTTGTTTATCTTTATGAATATTAACTGATTAACACTTCATTTCTTCGAAAACAGTCAATAGTATGATCGTTTACAAGGCCGGCAGCTTGCATGTGTGCATATATTATAACCGGTCCTAAAAATTTGAATCCCCGTTTTTTCATATCGGCAGCTATGGCCTCAGATTCATAGGTTTTGGCAGGTAATTCAGAAATATTTTTATAATCGTTAACAATCATCTTTGTGGGAAGAAAACTTCTGAAATACCTATTAAAGGATCCAAATTCCTTTTGTATAGCCAGAAATAACTTTGCATTGGAAACAGAAGATTCAATTTTTTTTCTGTTTCTGATAATTCCTTCGTCCAAAATTAATTCTTCTATCTTCTTAGTATCAAACTTCGAAACTTTTTCAGGATCAAAATTTGCGTATGCTCTCCGGTAATTTTCCCTTCTTTTTAATATGGTCAGCCAGCTTAGTCCTGCCTGTGCGCTTTCCAGGACTAAAAATTCAAAATGCTTAACATCATCAGTAACAGGAACACCCCATTCCTCATCGTGATATTTTATATAAAGCGGATCGTTTCCACACCAACTGCACCTTACTTTATTATCCATTTTAGTTTAGATTTCGTTTGAATTTGTATACAGAACAGAAAAACCGCACCTGAAGTTTCATCAATCTGTTAATTGCCGGAAAAATAATTATTCTCCAATTCGCAATCCGGGTAACCATCGGTGATTAATACAAATTCGCTTATGTCTTTGTTCACAGGAATCTTTATGAATTGAGTTTTACTATTTCTCCAGCCTCGTGCATCCACAGGAATAGTTTGTGTTTGAAGATCAGAAAATAAGATTTCCAGTTTCGAAGGAAAAGGCATTCCTCCAATGTTGCTGATTTCAATAATCCATTCATTATCAACAATATCAGCGCTAACTATGCCAAGATCGGGATACCCGAAGCTTAAAAACCATGCTTCAAAAAACCAATTCAGATCTTCCTTACAATGGTCGTTGAATGTAAAAAATAGATCGTATGGGGTTGGATGTTTGAATTTCCATCTTTTGATAAATTCCCTGATTGAGGAATAGAATAACTCTTCACCAAGTATGTCTTTCAAAATCCAGAAAGCAAGACTCGATCGAACATATTCATGTTGCTGAAACACAATGTCGGGAAGATAAACTGAATTTACAATAGACGGAATATCTTCCTGCGTTCCGGCAAAATACGGATACCATTCGAGATAGATTTTTCTGAAGTTGAAATCTTTCTCCACCTTAGTATGGGTTTCAACACCCAGAAGTGTGGTGAGTCCCTCATCCATCCATCCATGTCTCTTTTGATTTGTCCCCACGAGAAAGGGAAAATAAGAATGAGCTACTTCATGGGCCGTAATAAAATATGTGCCTGCTCTGTCTTCCATTTCCGCGTCGTTTACAATCATCGGGTACTCCATGCCATCCAATCCGTTAAAGACCGTCATTGTTGAAAAAGGGAAGGGATATCCCACTACTTCCTCGGAAAGTGTTTTTATTACCCATGGAGTAATTTTGGACACTTCGTGGAAATGTAGAGATGAATTCAGGAAGGCCGATTGTACGTGAACTTTTTTATCCTCATTCAGAACTATCTGACTCGCATCCCAGAGATAATGATCGCTGGTTCCAAATGCAAAATCGCTTATAGTATCGGCCTGAAAAACCCATGTATTCTTACCCGGTTTGCAGATTACTTTGTTATTAATCAGATCTTCATTGGTGACAATATGAATAATTTCCTCCGATTCTTTGGATCTTTGGAACTTTTCCAGATATTCTGTCTCAAGAACTTCTTCAGGATTTTGAAGCTCCCCGGTAGCCCAGACTATGAAATTTTCAGGTACACTCAGGCTAACCCGGTAATTGCCAAATTCAGTATACATTTCACTCAGATTATTGAATGAAAAATTATCCCAGCCGTTAATGTCGTCAAAAACGCTTATTTGTGGAAACCAATAAGCTATGAAATAGGAAGTTTCATCTATTGGCCCTAAACGCTCGTGGGTTTTTTCAGGGATTTTTAAGGACCAGCTAATTTCTATTTGGGAACTGCTGCCAGCGTTTGTTTTGCAATTTAGTATTATGTCTGTTCCTTGATTTTCCACAAATTCATCAGGACTTCCAAGATCAATTGTCTTACCATTAATAACCACATTGTGAAGGAATACTTCATTTCCCGCATCGACAGGGTCAATAGCTCTGCCACGGATCGCTCCCTTTTTATATACATCGAGGTAATTCCTTATCACTATATATTTCAAATTTCTGGTAGAATTATTATGAAAAGTAATGATTTCACTTCCCTGTAATTTTCGGGTATAGGGATCAAAACTGGCATCAATGGTATAATCTGCCTGATTCTGGAAATATGCCGGTCCGGGGTTGCCGTCATAAGATCGGGTACCTCGTATGTATGCATTCTTTATGTCTCTGGGAATAAATATATTATCTGTCTGGGAAAAAATATATGTTGAACTAATTACTGAAAAGAGTAAGAATGAAATCCAATATTTCTTATGGAATGATGCCATGTACTGAGAGTGGTTACGGGAATTTGTGAAGATCTATAATTTTTTTAATCTGATATTCCTGAACCATGTTTTGGAACCATGATCCTGCAAGGAAATATAGCCTGATTTTGCCATTCCATAATCGGGATAATCTTTCCATTTCCCAGATTCCTTCAGCTTTAGCCATTCCTCCGACCACAATTCATATTCCACCACTTTTACTCCATTTATCCAATGCTCAACATGCGATGAATCAACTACAATTTTTGTTTTGTTAAATTCACCAACAGGATTTATCTGTTTATTGTCTGAAGCCTTATGCATTGCATAGTTTGCCGCTGTAGTCTGCCAGTCTTCCAGAGGCTCCGGAAATCCTTTGTCGTCAATCAGTTGATATTCTGGTCCGGTTTCGTAGGTTGTTTTATAACCGTCTTCAAGCACATGAAACATTATTCCGCTGTTGCCTTCCGGTTCAATTTTCCATTCCAGTTCCAGTATGAAATTTTCGAATTTATCTGTACTAATAATATCGCCGCCAAGATCGCCACCTTTTCCAAGCGCAGTGAGACAACTGTCTTCTACAGTCCAACCTTCGATGGTGTCAGAATGAAATGACCTCCAACCGCTTAGGTCAATTCCATTGAATAAGCTTATCCAGCCATCCTCTTCCGCATTCAGGATTGCCGGTTTGTTTGACTTGTTATTACAACCCGACAACAAAATCAATGATGCTAAAAAAACCAAGCTTACCAAATTTGTCTTCATAATTTTTATAATTTTAGATGTTTTATTTGAGAATTGCATCACTAGTGATAATCGAAAATTTCAAATTTTATATTGAATCGTCTAAGCTGCAAGGTAATAAAAATGTCATATATTAGTGGCTTTATATCAACAAATACTTTTAAGGCTTGTTAATCTTTAATTTCAACCTAAAGGAGAACTCATTTACATATGAATAACAATACTAAAGGACTCCTTTACGCAGGATTTACTGCCATATTGTGGGGATTTCTTGCCATTGCTTTAAAAATTGCTCTTTATAAACTGAATCCGGTAACTGTTGTATGGTTCAGGTTTTGCATTGCCTTTAGTGTCCTTTTCATTTCCCTGCTTATTTTCGATAAAGGACTAGTGCAATCTGTAAAGCGCTTGCCACGATTGGTATTTCTGGCTGGCTTTCTTCTTGGTTTGAATTATCTGGGATTTATTTCTGGGCTTCAAAAGACAACACCCGGCACCGCCCAGGTATTTATACAGATTGGACCGGTTAGTTTAGCTTTAGTTGGGATACTATTTTTTAAGGAAAAGCTGAAATGGACGCATTTTGTTGGATTCATTCTTTTATTATCGGGTTTTACATTGTTTTATTCCCAACAGGACACGGGTAGTATTAAGGATGCTGAAAACCTACGATTGGGTGTAATTTATGTAATTTTTGGAGGGTTGTGCTGGGCGGGTTTTTCATCACTTCAAAAAATTATGTTGGTGAAGCATAATCCTAATCACCTCAATCTGGTTATCTATGGATTTTGTGTCTTACTTTTTCTGCCCTTTGTAGAATTTTCAAAGCTTCCGGATTTATCAATATATGATTACCTTCTTTTGGTTTTTCTTGGATTGAATACCTTGCTGGCTTACGGCTCCCTTGCCCTGGCACTGAAATATGCTGAAGCTAATAAAATTAGCATGATCCTTACCTTGAATCCAATTTTGACTTTTCTGGCGATGGCAGCACTTGAGGTGCTGGCAGTAAGCTGGATTGATTATGAAAACTTCACGTATTTAAGCATTTTAGGGGCAGTTTTAGCGTTAACCGGCGTTAGTATTGTGGTTCTGAGAAAAAAGAAAAAAGTTTAAGGATGTATTCAGCGTTTTGAATATATTATTGATGAAATTTTGCTCATATTTAACTTAAGAAATCGTTAATTACTGTTAAAGTTTTCATTGTCTTTCGGTATTTTTTTTACTTTTATATCAGATTTAAGAAATAACTGAACCATGAAGAAATTGATTTTCACTTTCTTGTTTTTCATTTCTTACACTGTTTTGATCTTTGGTCAGAACAATGAGGCTATTTCAATATATGATGAAAAGTCTGATACCTTAACCACAACAGATAAAATTAAACGACTGCAGTATAATACAAGTATAGGAACCAGCTTCTTTTATTCCGGTGCTTATGGTTCTGGAAACGAATTTTTTGCAGCTCCGGAATTGAGTTACGGGCTCACACCAAGACTTTCCCTTCACGGTGGTGTTATGTTTTCTTATACCAGCTTTTTTGGTCTGCAGAACGGCACAGAGGAAGGAGGAGCGCCAATGAGGGCTTTTCCGGGAATGTCGATTTATGGTGCCGCAAATTACCAGTTAAATGAGAGAGTTAGCTTTTATGGAACGGGAATTCGACATATGTCTACTTTCATTCCCGGTGAAAAACAAAATTTTGTAAATCCCGGATATTACTCATATAGCTTTGGATCTACTTATAAAATTGGGAAAAATATTTCCATTGGAGCATCCATCCATGTACGCGACAGAAATACATATTATTCTCCCTTCAGCTTTCCTTCATCGGGTGGCAATTATTCTCCTTTTTATTGGTAAAAATGAATTTGATCATAATCTCTCTGGCTCCCGTTCTAATTATACTAATCTATGTGTATTTCAGGGATAAATATGAAAAAGAGCCGATAAATTTATTACTAAAAGCCTTATTGGCAGGAGCAGTAATTGTTGTTCCCATAATAATATTGGAGAAATTTTTGTCTTTCCTTAACCCTTTTGAAACCAATCCTCTGCAGGGTTTTTGGAGTGCCTTTGTTGTGGCCGGGTTTTCAGAAGAACTTTTCAAATTCGCTGCCTTGTATTTTCTTATCTGGAAGAATTCGAATTTTAACGAGAAATTCGACGGGATAGTGTATGCTGTATTTATTTCACTCGGATTTGGAGGAATTGAGAATATACTATATGTGAGCGAGGGAGGAGCAGGAGTAGCTTTAACCCGCGCATGGACGGCTGTTCCTGCTCATGCAATTTTTGGTATTACCATGGGTTATTATTTTGGCATTGCAAAAATGTACCCCGAAATACGACAGTCATTTCTGAGAAAAGCCTTGGCCGTCCCCATTTTGATCCATGGAATATACGACTTTATCTTAATGTCGGGTATTCCCTTTCTGCTTGCTTTATTTCTACCCTTTGTTGTGTATTTGTATTACAGCGGATTGAAAAGAATGAAGGTGATTTCTGACGCATCTGTTTTCAGACATGATTAGGGATTTCGGCATTTCGGCATTTCGACTCCGCTCAATGACCGAAATCACTCAACCACTCAACCACTCAACCACTCAGCCCCTCAACCTAATAAAACACCACACAGGTGGGTTCACTCAAACTCAAAATTTGCCCGGTAGAACTCAATTTTCCGTTTTCATCAATTTTCAGTAATACCAGTTCATTTTCTGCCTGATTTCCGGCTATAAGGAATAATCCTGAAGGACTTATATTAAAATCACGAAGCATTCCCATTCCCTCAGTGAATATCTGAATATTGGTTAAGCTGCCGTCATTTTCAATCTTAAATACAGAAATGCAATTCTCACCCCGGTTTGAACTATATAAATACTTGCCACCTGGATGAATATGTATAGCAGCAGAAGAGCTCTTTCCTTCAAATTTTTCACTGGTTGTTTTATCCTTATCAACAACGGTAAGCGTTCCATTTGAAGCATTGTATACGCAGCTCACCACCTCATTGTTCAATTCGTTTATTATATATACAAATTTGCCATTTTTGTGAAAAACCATATGCCTGGGACCGGCTCCGGGATCAAGATTCAGAAATTTTGAATCCTTATTTTCCAGGAGTCTTCCTTTTTTATCCAGCTTGTAAATCATTACTTTATCCGTTCCCAAATCAGTGGCATAAACATATTTTCCATCTATGGAAGTGCTTATATAGTGGGCATGTGGGCCTTCTTGTCTTGATTTATCAGGCCCAGTACCTTCAAGTTGAAAAAAAGAAATGGATTTACCTATGCTCCCGTTTTTTAAAACAGGGTAGGAAGAGATGCTTCCACTGGTGTAATTTGCTGTGAAAAGAGTTTTTCCTGAGGGACTCAGGGAAATATAGCACGGATTTATACCCATACTGCTCTGTTGATTCAGGGGAGTAAGGCTCCATGATTCCTTCTCAATTTTAAAAGCATTCAAGCTATTCTCATTTTTATTTCCTTCAAAATACTCGCTGCTAACCGCATACAAGAATTTCCTATCCTTCGAAATCGCAATATAACCGGGTCGCTGCCCACCTTTCATTTTACTGATAATGGATATTTCAGATTTGGATTCATCCAATTCACAAACGGCAATGGAGTTTATCTCCTTAGCGTTAGTAGTGCCTGTAAAGAACAGTGTTTTTTGCGCTGATAGTGGATTTATTAATGTCATAGTTATAGAAAGCAGGATTAAGTATTTCATTTTATTCTCAATTTAGTAATAGTATTCAATGCTTATAAGAAAGAAAAAATCAGGTGAAGGTATTAAATATTTTTTTTCCTGAAGATTTTTATACTTTTACAAGCCTAAAAAACAAATAAATGAAAAAAGCAGAAATACACACAGAAAAAGGCCTGATGTTGGTCGAATTTTATGAAAAAGATGCACCTGGAACTGTTGAAAATTTCGTTAAGCTGTCGAAAAAAGGTTTTTATGACGGGCTGACATTTCACAGAGTAATTCCTGATTTTGTAATTCAGGGTGGATGCCCAAATGGCAATGGTATGGGTGGACCCGGTTATAACATTAAATGCGAAACCAAGGGTGGAAATCAATATCACGACAGAGGAGTTCTTTCCATGGCTCATGCCGGAAAAGATACTGGAGGATCCCAATTTTTTGTTTGTCACAGTCGCAGAAACACTTCACATCTCGATGGCGTTCATACTTGCTTTGGTAAAGTAGTTGAAGGTGTTGATGTGGTTGACGATATCCGTCAGGGTGATAAGATTGAAAAGATAGTTATTATTGAGGAATAGGGGATTGTTGTTGTGGTATGGTAGTGTGGTGGTGTGGTGGTGTGCTCTCTGCCAGTAGGCGGATCGTTGTTTCGGGTTGGCTCCTTTCAGTCGTTGTTTCGGGTTGGCTCCTTTCAGTCGTTGTTTCGGGTTGGCTCCTTTCAGTCGCGTTTCAGGTT
>JAIOZM010000080.1 GCA_021740585.1 Bacteroidales bacterium | reverse complement strand
CTTTGGAAAAACATTGGCGGACAGAAAAAAGCTCAGGAAGTAAACAAACGCCTTGCTAAATATGTGGATGTAATGATTGGGAATGAAGAAGATTTTACTTCAAGTCTTGGATTTCAGGTAAAAGGGGTTGATGCAAATCTAAGCGAACTGGAAACCACCAGCTTCAAAGAAATGATAAGCGATGCCGTAAAAACATTCCCCAATTTCAAAGTTGCGGCTACCACTCTCAGAACCGTGAAAACTGCAACCATTAACTCATGGGGTGCTATTTGCTGGTATAAAGGCGAATTTTTTGAAGCTACACACCGCGAAGACCTCGAAATATTAGATAGAGTAGGAGGTGGCGATAGTTTTGCATCAGGTCTTATTTATGGTTTTCTTACTACCGGCAATGCTCAGGAAGCGGTTGAATATGGTGCCGCTCATGGGGCTCTTGCTATGACAACACCAGGCGATACTTCTATGGCTACCCTTCAGGAAGTGGAAAAATTAAAAGGCGGGGGATCGGCAAGGGTGGATCGGTAGGGAGGAAGTGCCTGGAGTACTTGAAGTGCCTAGAGTGCCTAAAGTTTTGGCAGAATAGAAATAAGTCGATCCAAGACTTTCCTCCTTGCGTTCCTTGCGAATTCCATTGCGCTCCTTGCGGTTAGTTTTTCTTTTTTTTAACGAATTGATTGAATGAAAAAACCAACAACAACAGTATTCTCCTAGTCAATCCTTTGTTTTATAACCTTCTTTCTATTATTTTCACAATCTTAAAAACACATAAAATTTCAACAAATGTCAAAAATACAACTTCGTAAAAACAGTAAATACGCTTTATTAACTCCCACAAGTATGGGAATCAGAATAACTCCAAAAGACGGTCAGCCTGTACATTGCTCACAAGACTTTATGCTTTATGCTTCGAGTGCTGAAACCAATGTGGCCAGCATTTCATCTTATCTTGGTTTGCCCGTTAAGGTACTAACTACTTTTGTGAAAGACAGTCCTGTTGCCAAACTCATTAAAAGCAATCTCGCCAGTCGTCACATGGATTACGAAGGTAAAGAAGTGGAGCAGGGCGATCCCTGGGGCTACCGGCATCAGATTAATATTGCCGATAGTGGATTCGGATCCAGAGGTCCCAGAGTATTGAACGACCGGGCAGGTGAAGTAGGAAGAACGCTGAATGTAAAGGATTTCGATCTGAATAGAATTTTTGGCGAGGAAGGTGTACAGATTATGCATCTCTCAGGATTAATTGCTGCCTTGTCGCCCGATACCGGAAACTTTTGCCTTGAATTAGCCAGGGCTGCAAAAAAACACGGAACCCGAATCTCATTCGACTTGAATCACAGAGCCTCTTTTTGGAAAGGAAGAGAAAAAGAATTGCACGATATATTTACAGAGATAGCTTCCGTAACCGATATTTTAATAGGAAATGAGGAAGACTTTCAGCTTTGCCTGGGTATCGACGGACCTGAGGCCGGCGGGAAAGACATTGGAGCGAAAATTGAAGGCTTCAAAGGCATGATAAATAACGCTAAGAAAAAATTCCCCAACACCTCCGTTTTTGCGACCACTTTGCGTGAAGTTGTTAGCGCCAATCAGCATCTCTGGGGAGGAATCATTTCAGAACAAGGCAACTGGCATGTGGTGGAACCACGCGATATCTATGTTCAGGACCGGATTGGTGGTGGCGATGGCTTCGTAGGAGGTATGCTCTATGCCATTTTAAAAGGATGGGAACCCGAAAAGTGGATTAAGTTCGGCTGGGCTAGCGGTGCCCTGGCAGCTACACTTCTTACCGACTACGGTCAGCCTGCCGATGAAGAACAAATTTGGAGTATATGGGAAGGTAATGCCCGGGTTAAGAGGTAAATTTGTAGATTGCCTATGATTTGATATTTTTTCAACAAAATTAAATTTTATGAAAAGAGTCTTTATTTATCTGTTGGTAATTAGTCTTTCATCCAACATCCTTGCGCAATATGGGAAAGTATATGATAGCCTGACTCTTACTAGTAAAATCCTTAAAATGGAAAGGAAGTACGCTATTAATCTTCCTCCCGACTATGAATCCTCAGAAAGATCTTATCCGGTTTTATACTTATTGCACGGACATGGCGACGATCAGACCGGCTGGGTTCAGTTTGGTGAAGTACTCAATATTACCGATAATGCAATTAAAGAAGGCAAAGCAACAGCTATGATCATAGTAATGCCCGATGCAAATACCGGGAATGTAGGATATGCAAACTTACCCAATGGAAACTGGAATTATGAAGATTTTTTCTTCGAGGAATTTATGCCTTATATTGAAGCAACATATCGCATTAAATCTGAAAAGCGGTACAGAGCCATTTCCGGATTGTCGATGGGTGGCGGGGGAACATTTACCTATGCTTTAAGACATCCGGAACTTTTTTCTGCAGCCTGTCCGTTAAGCGCTTCATGCGGACCCTTAAATCCTGAGGATGCTGAACGGTACTTAAAATGGAACAAACAAGAATATTCTGATAAGCAAATTCAGTCTTATTATGAAAGTCAAAGTGTACTTGAATTAATAAAAAACCTTCCCGAAAATCAGAAAAACGATGTCAGATGGTATATTGATTGCGGTGATGATGATTTTCTATTCGAAGGAAATGGGCTTGTTCATATAGCCATGAGGAAAAGAGAGATAAAGCATGAATTCCGTATCCGCGACGGAGCCCACAACTGGACCTACTGGCGTGAGTCATTACCTGAAGTTCTGGCGTTTGTAAGCATGAGTTTTCGTCAATATTGATTCAATCCATCTCCCCTAACCTTCTCCATAATACCCCAATCGTCCCCAAAATAACCACTTCCCCAAAAATAAATATCCCCCAGGGAAATCTCTTGGGAATATACTCAAAGGCAATTTTCATCACCTCTTCATCGGCCATATTTAACATCTCAAATAGACTAAAATGGGAAAGCATGTATTCGGAATAATCAATAATGAATGCTAAGATCAATACCAGAGAACCTGCGATGAGCCCTATCCATTCCAGTTTACTTAACTTTGTATTTTTTCCCTTATCGGCATAAATAACTATAATTATTGCAAGAAAAATCATACTTAGAGAAACGATAATAGGACTTATAACCGGTCCTGTCCAGGTAGTAGGAATTAGAAATAGTATGTCCCAGGTCATCAACGATTCCGGCCAGAATATCAAGAGCTTCAAAAAAATATAATAGAAAATATCCCAGATCGCAAAGGTATATATAAACCAGGCGAACCTCTCACTGAATGTTTTTCCGCTAATAATTGCAATGGCCAGAAGCATAATAAGCGTCGCTGCCTCTCTGAGAATCTCAATAAAGGCTAAATCTGACGGAATGGGAACAAGAGGGAAAGCGAAGCCAGTCGGGTAGAGAAGCTCCCTTAAATAAATTACCACCGTGGTCTCAAGAAAACCCATGGCAATCGCAAAAAGGCTTATGACAATAATTTTCGTTTTCAGTTTCATATTCGCAAGATTTGAAATTACCTAATTATATAATTTATAGCTGCTTTTCTTGCCTCCCCTTTTAGGGGGAGGTTGGAGGGGGTAAATATGCAATTTAAATCAAAATTAGTATTTTCTGAAATCAATATCACTTCTATGTAGACGTAAAACTCTTGCCTCCCCTTTTAGTGGAATGTTGGAGGGGGTTCATTACACATATTCCCATAAAAACAGCAATCTCGTTTTAAGCTATAATTCTCTTGCCTCCCCTTTTAAGGAAAGGTTGGAGGGGGTATTCGTAATATTTTCCTTATTTTTGCATTCAAAATAACTATGATATGAAGATAGGAATCGTTCGCGAAACAAAGACACCGCCGGATAGCAGAGTCCCTCTTATACCCAAACATTGCAGACAATTACTTGATGAATATAAGAATCTGGAGATATTCGTTCAACCTTCAGATTTTAGGGCTTATACCAATGAGGAATATGCTAAAGAAGGGATTGTTTTAAAAGAAGATTTATCCGATTGTGATGTTCTGATGGGTGTAAAAGAAGTGAAGAAATCGGAACTTCTTCCCAAAAAAACCTATTTTTTCTTTTCACATACAGCCAAAAAACAACCTTATAACCGGGAATTGTTACAAACCATAGTTGAAAAAAATATTCAAATGGTCGACTACGAATATCTCAAATCGGATAATGGTGTGAGAGTGGTCGCTTTTGGAAGATGGGCTGGAGTGGTAGGCGCGTACAACGGATTAAGGGAATATGGTAAACGATTTAAGATTTTCGAACTCAAACCTGCATGGCAATGCCATGATAGCCGGGAGTTATTTCTCGAATTAAAAAAGGTTGTGCCCGGGAATTATAAACTGGTTATTACCGGTGGAGGAAGAGTGGCGAAAGGAGCGGAGGAATCTTTATTGGCGGCAGGTTTTTTAAAAGTGAATCCAACTGATTTTCTGAATAAAAAATTTAATGGTCCCATATTTACTCAGCTTGAACCCTGGGATTACGTAAAACGATTGGATGGACAAAATTTTGAGCTTCAACATTTTTTTAATTTCCCGGAAGCTTACCAAACTATTTTCAAACCCTATACAAAGGTGGCCGATATTTATGTGCCTTGTCATTTCTGGGATCCCCGGTCTCCTGTGTTTATGACAAAAAAAGATCTTAAAGAAAAAGATTTTAATATTAAAGTAATCGCTGATATTAGTTGCGATATTAACGGACCTGTTCCTTCAACGATCAGAGCCAGCAGTATTGCCCAACCGGTTTATGGCTATAATCCGGTAAGCGAATCGGAAAGCGATCCTTATGCGGATGAGAATATTACTGTAATGGCAGTAGATAATCTTCCAGGGGAACTTCCCCGGGATGCCTCGGAAGATTTTGGCAATAATTTAATTAAGGAAGTAATACCATTTTTATTGACCAGCAGAGAGTCGCGGATTATAGAAAAAGCATCAATCACAAAAAATGGTGCTCTAACCCGGGAGTTTTCCTATCTGAACAATTATTTGATTGGTTTAGAATAAAAGTCTGACCAATCAAGCTAACAAATTTAGTATCTTTGATAAAAAAAACGATGATTCAAATTGCACCTTCCATACTTAATGCAGATTTCCTTCAGCTGGGGAACGTAATAGAAATGTTAAATTCCAGCGAAGCTGATATGATTCATCTCGATATTATGGATGGGAATTTTGTGCCTAATTTAAGCTTCGGTTTACCGGTGATTCAACAAATTAAGTCTGTCGCTAAAAAGGACCTTGATGTTCATCTTATGATATCAAATCCGGATTTATATATTGAAGAATATTATAAAGCAGGCGCAAACAGCCTTACAGTTCATTATGAAACCTGCCCACATTTGCATCGAACAATTCAAAGAATTAAAGCTCTTGGAATGAAAGCCGCAGTCTGTCTCAATCCTCATAGTCCGGTTAACCTCCTTCACGAAATCATCGGGGATCTGGATATGGTGCTTATAATGACTGTTAATCCTGGTTTTGGAGGACAAAAGTTCATCGAACAATCCTATGAGAAAATAGGGAAATTGAAAAAGATGATTTCAGACAGAGCCTTAAAAACAAAGATTCAAATAGATGGGGGAGTTAATTTACAGAATATTAGACCATTGGCCGATGCTGGAGTAGATGTTTTTGTAGTTGGGAGTACAATATTCGCCGCAGAAAATCCTAAGGAAATGATTTCAAAACTTAAAAACACTTAATCCAAATCCCCTCATTCCAACCCTTTTTATTGAGCCTGCCCAAGTACGGATGTTGCATGTAACATCCATCCAATCTATTTTTCAATAATTTAAGGAAAGATTCCTGAATCACCACACCATCCTTCGGCCCTTCGACCCTTCGGCAAGCTCAGGGGCCCCAAGCTCACGGACCTCAGGCTCAGGAACCACCACATCACCACACTACCCAAGATAACTCTTCAAAATCCTGCTCCTGGTATTATGCTTTAATCTTTTAATGGCTTTTTCTTTAATCTGGCGAACTCTTTCACGGGTAAGATTAAATTCTTCACCAATTTCTTCCAATGTATGAGGATGTTTGCCATTCAATCCAAAATACAGTCTTACAATACTTGCTTCCCTGTAGGTTAAGGTAGATAATGCACGCTCGATTTCTTTTCTAAGAGACTCGTTAAGTAGCTCTCTGTCAGGAGATGGTGCATCGGAATTTAAAAATACATCATAAAGGTTTCCATCTTCACCATCCTGCAATGGAGCATCCATAGAAACGTGTCGTCCCGAGGAACGCAATGCATCTTTGATATCTTCAGGTGCCAGCTCCATAACCTGAGATATCTCAAGTATGGTAGGCTCTCTTTCAAATCTTTGCTCGAGTTCGTTAAATACCTTGTTAATTTTATTAATGGAACCTATCTTATTTAAGGGTAGACGGACTATTCTGGCTTGTTCGGCAAGTGCCTGCAGAATCGATTGTCTGATCCACCAAACCGCATAGGATATAAATTTGAATCCTCGGGTCTCATCGAAACGCTGGGCAGCTTTTATAAGCCCCAGATTTCCCTCGTTAATAAGATCGGGTAGGCTGAGCCCCTGATTCTGATACTGTTTAGCAACTGAGACAACAAATCGTAAGTTCGAACTTATCAATACTTCAAGAGCAACTTTGTCACCTTTTCGAATTCGTCTGGCAAGTTCAACTTCTTCTTCTGCGCTTATTAATTCAACCTTCCCAATCTCATGCAAATATTTATCAAGAGATGGGGTTTCTCTGTTAGTGACTTGCTTGATAATCTTTAGTTGTCTCATCGTTGCGCAATAATTTTACTTATACGTAATCCTCAAAGAAAAGTTTAGAAATATTATAAATATTTTTTCAACTTAAAGTTTAAATTTAATAAAAAATTTTTACCTGCAACAAATTATGTAATTATTCATAAATATAGCGATGAATTTCAATAAATCGCCTAGTTTAGTTTTAATTATGGCGAATTATTTGGAAGACTTGATGAAAACCATTATTATTGCATAGAATTTCAGTTCACTTATTGTTACAAAACCCCTCTTTTATCACGCCGACTTCGAATTCCAAACTGATTTTGAGTGTATTTTTAATATAACTTATTCATTTCACATTATTTAATTCCCTATTTTAAAAACATGTACGACATTCTTGAATTAAACAAGAAGCTTCTTCCCGATTTAAGGGAAGTTGCAAAAGAACTTAAGATTAAAAAAGTTGAATCCTTTAAGAAACAGGATTTGATTTACAAAATTTTAGATCAACAGGCTGTAAACGCCTCTGAATCAAAAGCTTCTAAGCCTGCCAAATCAGAAAGTGCAGAGCCACAAAAGAAAAAATTCATTCCTTCCACTGAAAGGAAACAAGAATTTAAAAGGACCAGACCAATTCAACCCAAAAAGACGGATCAAGCTGAACCTGCTGTAAAACAGGAAATTATTCCTGAGAAGGAAGTTGCGGCCGAACAAAAGCAAGACCCTGTATCCGAAAGTCCCATAACAGCTGAGGCACAGAAGCCAGTTGACAAACCGGTAGAACACAAAAAACACGATCCTCAAAGGAATCAGAACAGACGCCAGAGTGGATTTGAGAAACGCCAGCATCAGCCACAGAATCCAAATCAGAATCCAAATCAGAATCCGAACCAGAATCCGAACCAGAACCCAAATCAGAATCCGAACCAGAATCCGAACCAGAATCCAAATCAAACGGAAAAGCAGGGATTTAAGCGTCAGCAGCAAGATCGCAGACAGAATGATAAATATGATTTTGAAGGTTTGATTAGTAATTCAGGTGTACTCGAGATTATGCCTGATAATTATGGTTTCCTTAGATCAGCTGATTATAATTATTTGAATTCTCCTGATGATATTTATGTGTCGCAGTCGCAAATAAAATTATTCGGATTAAAAACAGGCGATACTGTTAAAGGTACTATCAGACCCCCTAAAGAAGGTGAAAAATATTTCCCCCTTATCAAAGTGGAAGAAATAAATGGCCGGTCTCCTGATTTTATTCGCGACCGTGTACCATTCGACTATTTAACTCCTTTATTTCCTGAAGAGAAATTTAATCTGGTTAGCGACAAGCATAATACATTGTCAGTTAGAGTGGTTGATATGTTTTCTCCTATTGGAAAAGGTCAAAGAGGACTGATTGTAGCCCAACCAAAAACCGGGAAAACGGTTTTATTGCAGAATATCGCAAACGCCATTGCCTATAATCACCCTGAAGTATATATGATTATTCTTCTTATCGACGAACGTCCGGAAGAAGTTACCGATATGGCCCGAAATGTAAATGCAGAAGTAATTTCCTCAACTTTTGATGAGCCTGCAGAGCGCCATGTTAAAATCGCGAACATCGTATTGGAAAAAGCAAAAAGATTGGTTGAATGCGGACATGATGTGGTTATTCTTCTCGATTCAATAACCCGTCTTGCCAGAGCCTATAATACAGTGTCACCTGCTTCCGGTAAAGTGCTTTCGGGTGGTGTTGATGCTAACGCTCTTCATAAACCAAAGAGATTTTTTGGAGCGGCACGTAATATTGAAAATGGAGGCTCATTAACGATAATTTCAACTGCTCTTACCGATACCGGATCTAAAATGGATGAGGTAATATTTGAAGAATTTAAAGGAACAGGTAATATGGAACTTCAGCTCGACAGGAAACTGGCTAATAAAAGAGTTTGGCCGGCTGTCGATATTAATGCTTCCAGTACCCGTCGCGAAGATCTGCTGCTGCCAAAACAAATGATGAACAAATTATGGGTTCTCAGAAATTACCTTGCCGATATGAATTCGGTCGAAGCAATGGAGTTTTTGGCTGACAGAATTAGCAAAACAAACTCAAATGAAGAGTTTCTCGTATCGATGAATAGTGAATAAATGAAGTTTTAAACACTTTCTTCTATATTAAACGGAATAGAAAAACAGGGATAGTTCATCCCTGTTTTTTTGTTTAAATTTTATCATCAGCTTCATAACTAATTGAAATTCAAAATCATTGAGTGTATGATTAAGTAAGCTTTTACTCATTGAGGCGAATGTGAGACAAAAATGAAATTATTTGAATAATGATTTTGATTATACTTTTTATCGAAATGTGTATAAAAGCGAATAACAAAACCAAAGCTTATTTGAAATCAATATATATAAGCTTTTTGGAACAGATTTCCCTTATAAAATAGTTCTAATTTTAGTACTTTTGTGTCTCATTTTTGAAATTCCTTAAAGTTTTAACATTTAAATACTTAATCAAAATAAAATGGCTAGTAAAAAGAAATTTATTACCTGCGATGGTAACTATGCTGCTTCTCATATAGCATATATGTTTAGCGAAGTTGCTGCAATTTATCCCATTACCCCTTCCTCAAATATGGCGGAGAATGTTGATGAATGGGCAGCCGGTGGAAGAAAAAATATTTTTGGTGAAATTGTAAAAGTAACTGAAATGCAATCTGAGGGTGGTGCTTCAGGTGCGGTTCATGGTTCCTTGCAAGCCGGAGCATTGACTTCTACTTATACTGCTTCTCAGGGTCTCCTTCTTATGATACCGAATATGTATAAAATTTCCGGGGAATTACTTCCCGGCGTTTTCCATGTGTCAGCCAGAAGTCTGGCCGCACAGGCATTGTCAATTTTTGGTGATCATAGCGATGTTATGAGTGCCCGTCAAACCGGTTTTGCTTTCCTTGCCACAGGATCAGTTCAGGAAATTATGGATCTTGCCGGCATTGCTCACCTTGCAGCAATAAAATCACGAGTGCCGTTCGTACACTTCTTTGATGGATTCAGAACGTCACATGAGATTCAGAAAGTGGAAGCTCCTGATGAGAAAGAACTGGCTAAGCTAATTGATATGGAAGCCCTTCAGAAATTCCGTCAGAATGCTTTAAATCCTGAAAATCCGGTTACCAGAGGAACTGCTCAAAATCCTGATGTTTACTTCCAGTCAAGAGAAGCCGCAAATCCTTTCTACGAAAAAGTTCCTGATATTGTAGCTAATTATATGAAAGAAATTTCAAAGCAAACCGGCAGGGAATATCAGCCGTTTACATATTATGGTGCTGAAGATGCTGAGAATATCATAGTTGCTATGGGCTCTATTACAGAAACCATTAAAGAAACGATCGATTACCTAATGGAAAAAGGCGAGAAAGTTGGTCTTATTTCTGTTCATTTATACAGACCTTTCTCTGGCAAATATTTCTTCAATGTTCTCCCTAAAACGGTTAAAAGAATTTCAGTTCTGGATCGGACCAAAGAACCGGGTGCTAATGGCGAACCTTTATATCTTGATATCCGCGACTTATTCTATGGAAGAGAGAAAGCTCCGGTTATTGTTGGGGGTCGTTACGGACTAAGCTCAAAGGATACAACGCCTGCCATGATGATTTCAGTGTATGATAATCTTAAAATGAAGGAGCCTAAAAATGGCTTTACCGTTGGTATTGTAGATGATGTTTCCTTTCTTTCATTGCCAATGGGAGAAAACATTAGCGTTGTGAAAAAAGGAACTTTTGAAGGTAAATTTTACGGAATTGGTTCTGATGGTACAGTTGGTGCTAATAAAAACTCCATAAAAATTATCGGGGAATCTACCGATAAATATTGTCAGGCTTATTTCGCTTATGATTCAAAAAAATCTGGTGGCTTTACAACCTCTCACCTGAGATTTGGTGATCAGCCAATTCGTGCGCCTTATTTGGTGACAACACCCGATTTTGTAGCTTGTCACGTTCCTTCATATCTCGATAAATATCCTATGCTCAGGGGATTGAAAAAAGGAGGAACCTTCCTGCTGAATTCAATTTGGTCTGCTGAGGAAACTATCGAAAGACTGCCAAACGATATGAAAAAGTATATGGCAGATAAAAACATCAAATTTTATATTATTAATGCTACACAAATTGCTGCAGAAATTGGATTGGGAACACGCACCAACACGATTATGCAAGCTGCTTTTTTCAAGATTTCAAATGTAATTCCTTACGATCTTGCAGTGGATGAGATGAAAAGATTCATTGTTAAGTCGTTCAGTTTGAAAGGTGAGGAAATTATTAAAATGAATTATCTTGCTGTAGATAAAGGTGGAGACGTGGAAGAAGTTCCAGTTGATCCAAAATGGTCAGATCTTGGAAAAAATGCTATAGTTGAATCTACTTCCAGAGGCGATAAATTCTATAAAGAAGTAGCTGAAGTAATGAACTTGCAAAGAGGTGATGATTTGCCTGTAAGCACTTTCGTTGGAAGAGAAGATGGTACTTTTCCTGCCGGAACTACTCAGTATGAAAAACGTGGTATAGCTGTTGATGTTCCTGAATGGCAGTCGGAAAACTGCATCCAGTGTAATCAGTGTTCTTATGTTTGTCCTCACGCTGCAATTCGTCCATTCCTTATCGATGAGAAAGAAACAGCAGCACTTCCTGAAGGAACTACCATTCTGAAAGCTAATGGAAAAGCCCTCGAAGGTCTGAACTTTAAAATTCAGGTTTCTGTTCTCGATTGTACCGGTTGTGGAAACTGTGTTGACGTTTGTCCATCAAAAGAGAAGTCTTTAATTATGAAGCCTCTCGAATCTCAACACGAAGAAATTGCACGTTGGGATCATTTTGCTGCAAATGTGAGCTATAAAGATACCATTCTTGAGAAATCAAAAACTGTAAAAAATACCCAGTTTGCCAAGCCATTATTCGAATTCTCAGGTGCTTGTGCTGGTTGTGGTGAAACTCCTTATATCAAGCTTATTACTCAACTCTTTGGAGACAGAATGATGGTGGCAAATGCTACCGGTTGTTCTTCTATTTATGGTGGTTCTGCTCCTTCAACTCCTTATACAGTAGATGATGCAGGTCACGGACCGGCCTGGGCCAATTCCTTGTTTGAGGATAATGCTGAATACGGTCTGGGTATGTCTATAGCAAATGGTCAAATGAGATTGAAGATTGCAAATCAGATGACAAAAGCTATGTCGAACGGAATTTCTGCAGAAACGAAACAGGCTTTCCAGACCTGGCTCGACACAAAAGATGATGCTGAGGCTTCAAGAGAGATTTCAGACAATGTGGTTGCTGCTTGTGAGAAGGAAAAATCTCCGGAGGCAAAAGAAATTCTTAATCTGAAACATTTTCTGCTTAAGAAATCACAATGGATCTTCGGTGGTGACGGCTGGGCTTATGATATCGGTTATGGTGGATTAGATCATGTTCTTGCTTCTGGTGAAAATGTTAATGTACTTGTGGTTGATACTGAAGTTTATTCTAATACAGGTGGACAAGCATCTAAATCTACTCCGGTTGGAGCAGTAGCCAAGTTTGCCGCTTCCGGGATGAAGATCAGGAAAAAAGACCTCGGACTTATGGCAATGAGCTACGGATATGTGTATGTTGCTCAGGTAGCTATGGGTTCAAGTCAGTCGCAATATCTGAAAGCAATCCGCGAGGCAGAAGCTTATCCAGGACCATCTCTTATTATTGCTTATGCTCCTTGTATCGCTCACGGTATCAGAGCTGGTATGGGAAAAACTCAGGATCAGGAGAAGAAAGCCGTAGAAGCCGGTTATTGGTCACTTTACCGCTACAATCCTGTTTTGGAAGAAGAAGGTAAAAATCCGTTTGTAATCGATTCAAAAGAACCTGACTTTAGTTTATTCCAGGGATTCCTGAAATCAGAGGTGAGATATACTTCTCTGGTTAAATCTTTCCCTGAAGAAGCCGAAACTTTGTTTAAGGTGGCTGAAGAAGATGCAAAAAGAAGATTCAATGGCTATAAAAGAATGGCCGGTATGAATTTCGATGCCGCTGAATAAAAATAGTTTATAATAAATAAATGGCCGGTCGCTTTAGCGATCGGCCATTTTTTGTGGAATTGTGTTTCATTCTTAATGCTTTTAATTAATTTTGCAGGATGGGAAGAATTATGGCAATCGATTATGGCCAGAAAAGAGTTGGAATAGCTGTAACCGATTCACTTCAACTTATCGCCAACGGACTTTCAACAGTTCTCACTCATGAAGTCTTCAATTTTTTGGATAACTACTTCAGTAAGGAAAAAGTTGATACACTTGTTTTGGGATATCCCAGACAAATGAACAATCAGGATTCTGAATCGTTCTTGTATGTAAAGCAATTTGAAACGGCTTTTAAACGTAAGTATCCTGATATCCCGGTAGTGTTTGAAGACGAAAGATTCACTTCTGCAATTGCAGCTCAAACTATGGTAGCCGGCGGGATGAAGAAAAAGGACAGGCAGAAGAAAGAGAATCTTGACAAAATAAGTGCAACGATTATTTTACAATCGTTTATGGAACGCAGAGATTTGGCGAACCAGAGAAAAATTTAAAAGTATAATTGATTTATTATTATGATTTACCCGGTTTATATGTATGGAACGTCTGTGTTAAGGAAAAAAGCACAGGAAATTGATAAAAATTATAAAGAGCTTGGTGTTTTTATTGAGGATATGTTTGAGACCATGAAAAAGGCTGAAGGCGTTGGCCTTGCAGCACCTCAGGTAGGGAAATCTATACGCCTGTTTGTAATAGATGCCTCCGACATCGATCATGATGATGAGGAATATGTGGAAGATTTTAAAAAGGTGTTTATTAATCCCATTATTGTTGAGGAAAGTGGAAAAGAATGGGTATTTAATGAAGGCTGTTTAAGCATTCCCGATGTGAGGGAAGATGTCTCCAGACAGGAAAAAGTAAGAATACAATATTATGATCAGGAATGGAATTTTTACGATGAAGAATACGATGGCATCAAAGCCAGAATTATTCAACATGAATACGACCACCTGGAAGGAATAATGTTTGTCGATAAAATAAGTCCATTGCGAAAAAAGCTGCTAAAGGCAAGACTAACAGCCATTTCAAAGGGCAAGGTTGATATCGATTATAAAATTAAATTTTAGACATTTCTGCATTTCGACTTCGGCCATTTCGACTTCGGCCATTTCGACTTCGCTCAATGTCCGAAAAGGGGTCATTGAGCGGATTCGAAATGCACCTTTCTATCTTAAACTATTCTCCTTGGTTAATTCCCCGGATTTCAACAGTAATTCTATATATTGTGCCCTTTTGTAAACATAAGGATCACTGGTTTTCTTTTTGGATAATTTTCCGTTCAGTTCCTTTAAGGAATGATATCCTTTTTTATTCATCCAATCTTCTATCTCTTTGAGCATAGTAGAAATGTGCGATATTTTGTTTTTGTACAAACTACTAACCACCTGAACTGCGTCGGCTCCGGCCAAAATTAGTTTAAGTACATCACTGCCGTGGTAGATACCGCCTGAAGCACAAATACTTGCTGATGTATTTCCATATAATAGTCCGGCGTATCTCAGAGCCATTCTGTAATCGTTTTCAGAACTTAAATAAAATGGAGCAATGTGTTCTTCCTTTTCAAGATCAATATCCGGCTGGAACAATTTGTTGAAAAGAACATAACCATCAGCTCCGGCATTATCCATTTGAGAAATAACATCTAATATGTTAGTATAATTCGGACTGAGCTTAACGCTTACGGAAATATTCATTATTTTTTTTATCTCTTTTACAATTCCCAGCTGCTCTTCCAAAATATTCCTGCCTTCTTTTTCAAAACTGCCGGGAACAGAATACAAGTTCAATTCCAAAGCATCTGCACCGGAATCTTCTAACAGCTTGGCGTATTCAATCCACGATTCATTATAAACAGCATTAATACTTGCAATAAGAGGAATATTTATTGAATTTTTTGCTTTCCTGAAATTATGGAGAAATTCTTTGGGCCCCGCATGGCTAATATCAGGAAAAAGAGTTTCCATTTCTGAATTCCTGTTATTATAGGAATTCATCTGGCTATCCATTTGTTGATTCTCTAAATGGATTTGCTCTTCAAACAATGATTTATAAACAATAGCGGCTGCTCCTGCTTCTTCAGCAGCTTTTAAATTCTCTATTTTAGTAACCAGATCACTAGCTCCAACAATTATTGGATTTTTGAGTTCCAGTCCCAGATAGGTTGTTCTTAGGTTAATCATATTTTTGGAATATTAGTTTGTATTTCTTATTAAGAATAAAGATAAAACATCTTTTTGAGAAGAATGTTCAAAAAACCTACAAATTTCCTGCGTTAATTTTCGGCTTTTTCTATAAAAGGTATATGAATTTAGCTTTGTTTGAAAAAATAAGGGCAATACCTGTGTTTAGGCCTTTACTGGTGTACGTTTCCGGTTGGCTTTTATCGTATTTATATCCTGAAGTGTCTGCATTAACAGGGATAAAGACTTTACATTTTTTTTTAATATTATTATTGGGCTGTTTCTTATTCCGTAAACATATTAATTTCTGGAGCCAGACTGTTTTATTGGCATCCGCTTTTTTCTTCCTGGGATTATATTCAGCAATAAAGGATGAAGTGTTTATTAGTCCATCCGAAACCGAAATGCTCTACCTGGCAGAAGTTGCTGACCCACCTGTGGAAAAAGAGAAAACTTCACTCATTAAACTAAAATTGCTGTTTTGTTATTCAGATAGTACGGTTTTCAATAATACTGTTTATATAAACGCTTATTTTGAGAAATCAGACACCGCAGCACTTTTTCTGGAGATTGGAGACAGATGTGTAGTGAATATGAAATTACTCGAGCTGAAGAATCATGGTAATCCTTATGAATTTGATTACGCCGGATGGTTGAAAAGGAAGAATATCTTTTTTACAGCATTTGTTAAAACGGGACATTGGTATCATTCAGGATCAAAAAATGATAATTTTCTATACAGATGTAAGTCCTTCCGTGAATGGCTTAAAATAAAAATTCTCGACTATAGGAAAGATGAATTTATTGAAGAAAAGTCAGTCCTGCTCGCCATTACATTAGGAACGAAGGAACTTCTTGATCCCGGACTTAAATCTGATTTTGCCGATGCTGGTGCTATACATGTTATGGCTGTTTCAGGACTCCATGTAGGACTTATCTGGATGTTTATTGGTTTTCTGACAAATTTCCTTAGATCAAGCTTCATCGGACGAATGCTGCAATTCATCATGATATTTACTATTTTGTGGAGCTATGCTGGTATCACAGGATTGTCGCCTTCGGTAACCCGATCGTGTCTGATGTTTAGTCTTGTAAGTTTCGGAAGTCTCATTATGCGCGATTCGTCTGTATATAATACAGTTCTGCTTTCGGCATTCCTTCAGCTTTTATTCAAACCCGATTTGATTCTCGATACTGGTTTTCAGTTTTCTTACACTGCTGTTTTAAGCATACTTTTTTTTCAACCTTTATTCAAAAAATTTCTTTATTCTGAATCTGTAATTATAAATTGGTTTTTCGATTTAATCTCGGTAAGTGTGGCAGCTCAAATTCTTACTTTCCCTTTGGCCATCTATTATTTTCATCAGTTTCCACTTTACTTTATTCTGTCAAATATTATTGTAATTCCTTTGGTAACCCTTTTAATGATGGTATTTATTTTTTCTGTTTGCTTTCTTTTCCTGCCATACATCTTTAATATCAGTCTTTTCATATTAATCTTTATTGCAAGAATAATGACCAATTCAGTCGATTTTATTGCAGGCCTGCCTTACTCAACAGCTGAATATTTAAATATTAGTGGGGTGCAAATGGGATTGTTGTTGATATCGGCCTTGCTATTTTTATTATTTATTCATAGCCGGAAACTACTCTTTTTAAAATTTGTGCTTTTGGCATTCAGCTTTTTTTTCTTTCTTGGGATTTATAAATATTCAGAAAGGATTAATAATAAGATGCTTGTATTTAACGTCCCAAACACCCTGGCGGTAGATATTTTACTAGAAAACAAACATTATCTGATTCATAATATGGAAGAGGGAAATGTAGCAGCAAATTTGGAATATTATGCAAAAAGCTATTGGATAAGGACGTATTCAAATCAGCCTGAATTTCTTTCAATTGACAGCCTTGGGAATTTTCCAAAAGAAATTTCCTGTCAGAAACTGCCGGGAAAAAGTAATTTTATATTAACTCTGGGCTTGAAAAATTTTGTCTTTATTGGCGATTTTAAAGCCATATCTGTATATGAAGCAGATGAGTTTTTGACGAATAGCGAAGACTTGCTTATCTTTGATCCATATTTTAATCCTGCTTATGATAAACAAATGATCTTTAATCCCGGCAGAATGGTAATTGCTCCCTCATGCAGGCTGTATTCTTCCAGCTTACCCTCTTTGGATGATTATTATTTGGTTCGTGAGCAAGGTTCGTTATGTATTGATATTTATTAGTATTAAGAAAAATATAATCGCTTACTTTAGGCGGTTATCAAGATTATGCTTTAATTTGCGCTGTTTTTCGGCAATTTTTTTAAGCAAAAATATTTTACTGAAAAAGCGTATTTAAACAATTTTTAAACAATGAAAATAATTCTGGCTGGTGCCGGTGCGGTTGGTACTCATCTTGCGAAAATGTTGAGTAATGAAAATCATGATATTATTCTTATAGACACAGATGCCAACAGATTAAGAGATATTTCTTCAAGTCTTGATGTACTGACCATTGAGGGAAGCGCTATGTCTATAGGGATTCTTAAAGAGGCAGGTATTAAAAAAGCCGATCTTTTTGTGGCTATTACTCATTATGAGTCGACAAATATTTCAGCAGCCATCCTCGGGAAACAATTGGGGGCAAAAAAAACCATAGCCCGTATTGATAATCAGGAATACCTTTATGCTTCGAACAGGGAGATTTTTACAAGCCTGGGGATCGATTACTTAATTTATCCTGAAAAAATTGCCGCCAAGGAAATTGTTAACTTGCTTTCTCAAACGAGTACCAGCGATTTCATGGATTTTGCTGAGGGGGAACTTCACCTTTTTGCGTTCAAGTTGGAAGAGAATGCGCCGATTATAAATAAAAGTCTTATTGAGACCACAAAACCCGGTGAGGCTTCTTCATACAGAGCCGTTGCCATCACCCGCAATGGGAAAACAATAATACCCCGGGGGCACGACAGGTTTCAGCTGGGAGATCTTGTTTACGTGGTTTCTCATAAGGGAGGTGTAAATAATTTACTGGCCTATACCGGGAAAAAGAACTTTGAAGTGAGGAACATAATGGTATTGGGTGGAAGCCGTATTGGTGTGAGGGCTGCACGGGATTTGGGCGAACAGCATTATGTTAAGCTCATTGAAATTGACAGGGAAACTTCTTATAAAATTACCAACGATCTCGATAACTGTCTGGTTATTAATGGTGATGGAACAAATGTTGATCTTCTAACTCAGGAGGGCCTTTCCAAAATGGATGCTTTCGTTGCCGTTACCGGAAACTCTGAAACAAATATCCTGGCCTGCCTTCTTGCTAAAAAAATGGGCGTCAAAAAGACTATAGCGGAGGTTGAAAATATTGATTATATCCCTCTTGCTGAAAATATAGGTATTGATACCATTATAAATAAGAAACTTATTACTGCCAGTCGTATATTCCGTTTTACCATGTCAACTGAAGTGTCGTCTATAAAATGTCTTACAGGAACCGATGCCGAAGTTATAGAATTCAGAGTTAAAAATGATGCGGAAGTAACCAAAGGTAAGTTGCGAGACATTGATTTCCCTCAGGATGCAATTATTGGAGGAATTATCAGAAAAGGGCAGGGGATTATAGCCCGTGGTGAATCGGAGATAAAAAGCGGGGATCATGTTGTTGTTTTTGCTCTTCCTACTTCAGTGGCTTCCGTAGGGGAATTTTTCAACTGATAGTCGATATCTATGATAAACATCCGAATTATACTTAAATTATTAGGCTTCCTGTTAATTATCGAAGGATTGTTTATGCTTTTGACAGTTCCGGTTTCTTTAATTTATAATGAAGCGGATGGATTGCAGATCATGGCAGCCGGATTTATAACCTTGCTTACGGGAGGGATATCTTTTTTCTTTAATCGAAATGCAGAAAAGACTATCTCCAAACGTGATGGTTATATTATTGTATCACTTTCGTGGATATTGTTTTCCGCTTTTGGGTCGCTGCCTTTTATTTTTACGGGTGCTATTCCTTCATACACTGATGCCTTTTTTGAAACTATATCAGGATTTACCACAACGGGAGCCAGTATTTTAAATGATATTGAGTCATTGTCGCACGGAATTCTGTTCTGGAGAAGTCTTACCCAATGGTTGGGCGGGATGGGTATTATAGTATTGTCACTTGCGGTTCTACCCTTATTGGGGATTGGCGGCATGCAGCTTTTTATTGCTGAAGTTCCGGGTCCAACACCGGATAAACTCCATCCCAGAATAAAAGAAACGGCCAAAAGATTATGGTATATATATATTATATTCACTTTTGCCGAAACCCTTTTATTATGGCTGGGGGATATGAATTTCTTTGATGCCATTAATCATGCCTTTACCACCATGGCCACTGGAGGGTATTCTACCAAACAAGCCTCAGTAGCATATTGGGAATCGCCTTATATTCAATATGTTATTACCTTTTTTATGATACTGGCAGGAACCAATTTTACCCTGTCCTATTTCGCATTACATTTGAAATTCAAAAAGGTTTTTCAGAACGAGGAATTCCAGTATTACCTGTCTTTTGTGGTGGTTTTTACGCTTATTATTGCCATTATAATGTATTTAACTACAGAAAGTGGACTGGAATATTCATTCAGAACTTCAATTTTTCAGGTGGTTAGTATTATGACTACAACCGGTTATGCAACGGCCGATTATCTTTTGTGGGTACCTGTTTCAGGAATGCTGATTGTAATTCTGATGTTCTTTGGGGGTTCCGCCGGTTCCACCGGTGGTGGAGTTAAGATTGTGAGGGTAGTGTTACTGTTCAAAAACTCTGTGCTGGAGTTAAAGCGATTAATTCACCCTAATGCAGTTTTACCTGTTAGAATGAACAAGATGTCAGTAGATCCTCAAATTATTACCAACGTTCTTGCTTTTGTTTCCTTCTATTTGCTAATTCTTGTAAGCAGCTTGATTATTTTGTCTGCATTGGGACTGGATCTGCAAACCTCCGTAGGTGCTGCAGCATCCTGCCTGGGAAATATTGGTCCGGGAATCGGAGCCGTTGGACCTATGGAGAATTATAGTAATATTCCGGTTTTCGGAAAATGGTTTTTATCCTTTCTGATGTTGGTTGGCCGTTTGGAACTTTTCACTGTAATTGTACTTTTTTCACCTGAATTCTGGAGGAAGTGAGAGTAGTGTGGTGGTGTGGTGGGGGGAGGGACGCAAGATCTTGCGTCTCTTCCACCACCACAACACCCC
>JAIOZM010000079.1 GCA_021740585.1 Bacteroidales bacterium | reverse complement strand
CCGGCCTCGCCTTTGCGTAGCCGCTTCGGCAGAGCAAGGAGGCGGCTGAAGAAGAATGTATTTATATCGCAATTAATGAAAAATCGATACCGCAGATGTTACGGATATCAGTTAAATACCAAACTTCACCCCGGTTAATTTCTCCGACACTTCCCAAAGCTTCTTAGCATCCTCTATATTATGCGAAGCCGGTGTTGATTCAACCAAAACCGGATAACCGGTTCTTTCGCCCTTACCATCCGGACCATAATATTCACCTCCTTTTACATTTGGATCAACAGAAGCTCTTATGCCCGGCAATGCCCCCATGTCAGCTTTCTGAACCATTTTCAGATACAATGGCATCATTATTTTTACCAGCCACATGTTTTCAAAGTGTCTTCCAAGATTTGTATCCGATATTCCGGGATGAGCTGCCACTGCTATGCTTGATGAATTTGCAGCCCGTAATCTCCTTTGAAGCTCGTAGGTAAATAGCAAATTAGCCAACTTTGACTGGCCGTAGGCTTTGATTCTGGTATAGCCCTTTCCATTTTCAAAAAGTAAATTATTGAAGTTCATTTTACCCATTTTATGGGCCATACTGCTAATGTTTACAATTCTGGAATTGGGGGTGCTTTTAATCAGGTCGATTAATAATCCGGTTAGGGCAAAATGCCCGAGGTGATTGGTGCCTAACTGACTTTCAAAACCGTCTTTTGTCAGGGTGTAGGGATTCATCATAATACCTGCATTGTTAAGCAAAACATCAATTTTTTTGTATTTTGATTTAAAGCTTTCGGCAAATTTGCGGATAGACTCTAGATCCATTAAGTCGAGAGCCATTACTTCAATTTTGGCCTTTGGGTGCACTACTAAAATCTCAGCTTTTGCCTGTTCTCCTTTTTGTATATTCCGACAGGCAGAAATTACTTCTGCACCTTTGGTTGAAAATTCTTTAACCGCTTCAAAGCCAATGCCACTGTTTCCACCGGTTACTATTATAGTTTTTCCTTTTAAATCAGGAATATTTTGTATGGTCCAATTGGTATTCATAGTAAAGATTTATTTAATAAACATATCTGTTTTTATTTACAATAAATAACATTAAAACAGGTGTATTTGTTGCATCTTGAATGCCCAAGTTATAATTGAATCAGGAAAATGATAAAAAAAATCTGATATCTGCCTTTAAAAAAACTGGCTGTTTTAAAGTTTATTATGACAAGATGAGGATAATGGTAAAAACTCAGGTGTTAAAAACCTAGTTTTTTTGAAGAGCCATAAATAATAGCTTTATCGCCAAAATTACCGAATTTTTTCTCAAAATATTGTTCGAGTAATGGGTTTTCATGACCTACAGTCCAGAGAATGTTTGGAACACCCTGTTCTATCTGAAGAAGAGAGGCTTTTCGAATCATTTCCATGGGGACTTTCAGGCTTTCTCTGAATTCCTTTTTAATAAACAGATTGTTGTATTCCAAGGTGTCTGCGCTGTTCCAATAAACCATTAGCCATCCTATAATTTTATTATTAAATTTTAAAGCGAGGCTGGGATGAAAGGCAATTTTATCCTGATTATGAAAAGGGGAGAGGTAGTCGGGGAAAAAGTTGGAAAATGCTTGTTCATCGAGTAATTGTTTTTTTTCCTCCGGTGAAACCCACGACCATGGAATAATCTCGTAATTTTCCTGAAGTTCCACATCTTCTTTCCATGGAATACTACCAACACGTTTGGTATCGGTTTTGAAAATCTGCATGAGTTTTACCGGCTCGTCCCAGCCTTGTTTGACTAACAAACGCTTGGTGGCTTCAGAACTTTCCCAGCTTGACCAGATAAAACAACGCACTTCATCAAAACCTTTTTGAGTTAGTACTTGCTCGGTTTTTTTAAGAAGCTCACTACCTATTCCACTGTTTCTGTGAGCAGGATCAATATAAAAAGAAAAGATTTCAGAATGGGACTGACCCGAGTTAAACTCAGAAATGCTTAAGCCTACTAAATTGTCATCTTTGGTAACCGATACGGCCATTATCGGGTTTTTAATATCAACAGATTGAATTTGTTTGCGAATATTTGGAAATGTATATTTTTCCAGATTTTCCATTACAAATTCAACGGTCATATTAAAGCTGGCTTTGTATGTATATTCACTCATAATTTCTTGTTTTATAGTACAAATATACAATGATCTGGTAATTAGCGAAAAGATATTATTAACGAATGTGAGAAATGTGAGAAAAGTTAGCAATTTC
The DNA here is from genome assembly GCA_021740585.1 of Bacteroidales bacterium. Classification (GTDB taxonomy): domain Bacteria; phylum Bacteroidota; class Bacteroidia; order Bacteroidales; genus JAGLSB01. The sequence goes on along the minus strand of JAIOZM010000079.1, from coordinate 18,127 downwards.
CCCAAGCACTCAAGCACTCAAGCACTCAAGCACTCAACCATCCTTCGGCAAGCTCAGGAACCGCTCAACCACTCAAGCATCCTTCGGCAAGCTCAGGAACCGCTCAACTACTCAACCATCCTTCGGCAAGCTCAGGAACCGCTCAACCACTCAACCATCCTTCGGTAAGCTCAGGAACCGCTCAACTACTCAACCATCCTTCGGCAAGCTCAGGAACCGCTCAACTATTCAACAATCAATACCTCACTTACCTTCTCAGTGCCTTTAACTAATTCAATCCTGTAACTCCCCTTTGGAAGATAGTTTATTCCGTTATCGGCAGTCTTAATTTCTTTCAGTTTTTCGTTTTTCTTGGTAGCGGTTTTTAACAGATCTTTTGAAATACTTAAATCGTATTTGTAATTCTGAATACCTTTGTTACTTTTTATTTTTAAAGTGTTTAGTTGCTCACCAGACTCAGTGTAGATAGTCAGATTTATCTCTTCCGGTGTTTTTGTATACCAGGAAATGGATATTTCCGGAGTCATAGCCTCATCGTAATCGCTCCATTTTCTTCCCCAGTAAGGACTGGCTTTTATTTTTTCAAGAGGGAATAAAACTATTTCTTTATCTTTTATCTGGGGTAGTTTTTGCAGTCCTGAAATATCGGCTATATAAATGGAACGTCCGTGGGTTCCCAGAATCAGATCTGATTTTTCCGGATGAATGGCAAGGTCATGCACAGCAACGTCGGGCAGTCCCTTTGCAAAAGCCATAAAACTTTCCCCGGCATTTATTGAAACATAGACTCCGTGATCGGTACCTACATAAATAATATTTTCACAGGAAGGGTCTTCTTTTACCACATTAACCGGTTCAAGTGGGAGGTCTTGGGCTATTTGTGTCCAGCTGTTTCCACAGTCTTCAGAAACAAATACATAAGGATTAAAATTATCCCATCTATATCCATTTAAACTCACATAAACTCTGCTTTCTTTATGCTTACTGGCAAATACCTGGCTAACCCACATTTTTTCGGGCAATCCTTTGGAAATACTTGTCCAGGAATCGCCGCCATTCTTACTAACATAAACAGCCCCGTCGTCTGATCCGGTGTAAATAAGTCCGAATTTTAGAGGCGATTCATTAATACTGGAAAGAGTTCCATAAGACACATCACCCTTAATACCACCATTGGTAAGGTCAGGGGAAACAGCTATGAGATCTTCACCTTGTTTCATTGAACGGAATAAGCGATTGGCTCCATAATACAGAATATCCTGATTATGACGAGATAGATAAATGGGAGTTTCCCAGTTAAACCTGAGCGGGCGCTCACCAAGCTCATGACGTGGTTGTATGCCCATCCGATCTCCTGTGGTACTGTTGTATCTGTAATAGGATCCAAATTGCGAACCGGAATATAGGGTTACATTATCTCTCCAATCTACTTCAACCATCATACCATCACCACCACCAATAGCTTTGTATGGGTCACGACCTCTATGGTGCCAGGCATTTTCAGGATTGTAAGTTGAAGGTCCGAACCAAACACCATTATCCTGTAATCCGCCATAAACATTGTAAGGCTCTGAGAGATCGTAATTAACACTGTAAAACTGTCCAACAGAAGGAACATTTGCTTTAATCCATGTTTCGCCTTTGTCGTAGGAGATGTTTAATCCTCCGTCGTTTCCATTTATCAGATGGCCCTCTCTGTTTGGATTAATCCATAAAGCATGATGATCGCTGTGCATATTCTCAGAACTCAATGCTTTGAAGGTTTTACCGCCATCCTCTGAGAACAACAGGGGGACACCAAGGAGGTATATTTCATCAGCTGTTTTTGGAGCTACCCTAATATTTCCAAAGTAATAACCATAGGTGTAAATAACGCCTTCAATGGTGTTTTCATGTGTTTTTTTCCAGCTTTTTCCACCGTCTTCCGATTTATATAGTTCAGCACCAATTATAGGAGTGTCGAACATCAGTGAGTTTTCATCTTCCAGGTACTCGGCGAGGGCGGCAGGCTTAATTTTACCGGCCTTAACCATTTCTTTAACGGTTTTAATATCATATTTTGCAGGGAATCTGTTTTCCTTCAAAAAATTTATAATTTTCTTTTCATCAAATGCTAAAAATGCTTCAGAACTCATTTCTTTTAAATCTTCCTTTGATAATGCTTCGGTTTTGCCCTCTTTAGTTTTTTCTTTATGAGTCTGGTTATCTAAAAATGCATATAGAATATCAGAATTTCCTGGGAATATAGCCAGCCCAATCCTCCCAATTCCCTCGCCTTCAGGGAAACCCGATTTATTGCCAGATATTTTCGTCCACTCATTGCCACCATCAATAGATTTATATATTCCCGATCCTTTTCCACCTTCTGAAAAATTCCATGCTCTTCTTTCTCTTTCCCATGCGGCAGCGTAAAGAATATCCGGATTCACCGGATCAATAACCAAGTCGATAACACCGGTATTTTCATCTATGCTTAAGGTCTTTGACCAGCTCTGTCCTCCATCTGTCGTTTTGTATAAACCTCTTTCCTCGTTAGGAGAATATAAATGTCCGATTACTGCAACCCAAACAATATCTGGATTTTCGGGATGAATAATTATCCGGCTTATATGATGCGATTCCGGGAGTCCCATATTTTTCCAGTTTTTTCCATGATCAAGGCTTTTGAAGATTCCTGTACCGGAGTAGGATGACCGGCTTGAATTATTTTCCCCAGTCCCAACCCAGAGGGTTCCATTATTCCAATCGACCGCAATATCACCGATCGTCAATACTTCCTGATTATCAAAAACCGGCTCGAAGGTAGTCCCGTTATTGCGGGTGTAAAAAAGTCCACCGGAGGCATAAGCGGCGTAAAACTCAGACGGATCGGCTTCATTTACATCGACATCGACAATGCGGCCCGACATATTAACGGGACCTACATTCCGGAATTCTACATCCCGAACCAGAGAATTTTCTTTTAAGGATTTTCTGGTTTCAAAAGATTTTATTCTTGCATCAGCTGGTGTGGCAGGAGGAACCTGACTAAAGGAGGCTATTGTTATTGAGGAAATCAGCAGGAGAAGACTTAGTTTTTTCATAAAAGTTTTATTTCGGTTGTTAACACTCGTAAAAATAAACAAAGCTTTTTTAATATCAAGCTTATGTGTATTATTCCAGGATCCGGGCATTTCGACTCCGCTCAATGACCGGATCAGAAGTTGTCCATGACCGGATCAGAAGTTGTCCATGACCGGATCAGAAGTTGTCCATGACCGGATTAGGAGTTGTCCATGACCGAATCAGGAGTTGTCCATTACAGGATGAGGAGTCGCTCAACTATTTATTTCGGACATTATGATAAACTTATATCAGTCGAAATGAGTGGAAATAAGCCGAGATACCACTCTCCTTTTTTTCGATTAGAACTAAACTAAATGATGGGGTGGGATCCCACCCCCCACCCGCCATCACCCGTTGATGTCAAAAAGCACTTAAAAAACTGCTTCGATTTTGAAAAATTTGATGAAAAAAAACTATTTTCGATGGAAAGTGCAGTAAATCAGACCATTTTTTCGAGATTAAAATCTATCTTTCCAGCTTTTACAATGAAAACCCTAAAATAAAAATCTATGGAGCTTATATACAAAACGAGAATCCCTGACTTTGAAATACATAGAGCAGAAAAGGGAGATGAGATGCTTGTACTGGAGTTTATTAATCATCTTGCTGTTTACGAAAAACTAAGTCATGAAGTTGTAGCTACGGCTGAAGATCTAGGGAAATATTTATTTGGTGAGCATCGGGTAGCAGAAGTTATTTTAGGCAAATTTAAGGGAGAAGTAGTCGGTTTTGCCCTCTTCTTTCATAATTTCTCGACCTTTTTAGGCAAACCTGGCATTTATCTTGAGGACTTATTTGTATTGGAGGAGTTCAGAGGCAAAGGCTTTGGTAAAAGCTTACTTACCTATCTGGCTAAACTGGCGGTGGATAGAAATTGCGGCAGATTGGAATGGTCGGTATTGGATTGGAATGAACCGGCGATTAAATTTTATAAGTCGCTTGGTGCAAGTATAATGGAGGAGTGGTTGATTAATAGGGTTACGGGGGAGAAGTTGGAGGGTATGGCTAAGATGTTTGGAAAATAGAAATATGAGTCTCCATTAATTAAAACTTTTCCAAATTTTGTTTTTGAATTAGATTTAGAATTTCCCCTTTCAAAATTGGTAAATGCTTTGATATTATTGCCCAAATATTCTCATCGTAAATGCTGTCATAGGCATGAATTATTTGATTTCTAAGTCCAATTATTCTTTTCGCATTTTCAATAGGAAATTCATTATCTTGTTTTAGTATTCGATTAATTGCTTCGCCAATTATTTCCAGATTTCGTTCAACAGCTCTCTATAAGATAGTTTTGGATTTGTAAGATTCAAAATCCATAAGAGTATCCTCGAAGTAGCCTTCAATTTCAAGAATTGATTCCTTAATATCATACAGCCATTTTAGAATCTTCTCGTCCATAAATAAGTCTTTTGTTTCGATTAATCGAGCGCTTTAGAATAGGATTCTTTAAAGTCTGAACTTCAATCAAATCCACACTTCTAGATAGTAAACTTTCAAGCCCTTCTTTAAAATCCATATAATTATCAAAGTATTCAAGAGGTTCAACTCCCGAAAAGCGAACTAAGAAATCGATATCGCTTGTTTGATTAAAATGATCGGTTACTATTGATCCAAAAACATAAATATCTTCTACATGATGTTTTTTGCAAAGGCTAATAATATTTTTTATATGTTTCTGAATCAGCTTCATACCTCAAAGGTGCAAATATTTTCAATGATTCTCTCAAACCTGATTTTAACAATGCTGAAACTTATAAATTTTAATATTTTGTTCTGTAATCAAACGATCGTTAAGGTCACTGGTAGCGCAGCCAGGAAATCTTTTTAGGTTATATAAGTTTTTCCGTACAACAATGAATTTATAACTTGAACTATTCCTTCAATTTTTTTTAACACACCATTATCTTCTTTAAAAAATTATCCTTAAGTTTGCATAGAATTAATCCTCTACCCGATGAAAATAATTGTCGCAGATCTAAATTTTATGCCGGTTCCGCAAAAATAGGAAACTGAGCTCTTTACATTTTATTATCTGTTTACAATTATCAATTTCTAATTACTTCTAGTCATGTCGGGTAAAAATCACAATATTTCTGCAGCCTGGTCTTTATTTAATTCTTTTAAATGGAAATCATTTTGGATCGATCTAAAAGATGCCATTGGAGGTAACGATAAAGACTTCACATCCATCCGTTTAAGCAAAGCTTTATTCTTATTATCGGTTCCAATGGTATTGGAAATGCTGATGGAATCGACCTTTGCCATTATAGATATATTATTTGTTTCCAGATTGGGAGCTGACGCTGTGGCAACGGTGGGCATAACCGAGTCGCTTATGACAATTGTTTATGCCATTGCCTTTGGACTCAGTATTTCAACTACAGCTCTGATATCAAGGCGTATAGGTGAAAAGAAAAAAGATGCAGCTTCCATTACTGCTGTTCAGGCAATCATCACAGGCCTCTTTATCTCCTTTTTTATTATGATCCCCGGGTTGTTCTTTTCAAGAGAATTGCTGGGATTAATGGGAGCGAGCGAATCGGTAATTGAAACCGGCTATAAATATCCTATGATCATGCTGAGCGGGAATGGAATCATAATGCTTTTGTTCATAATAAATGCTGTTTTCAGAAGTGCAGGTGATGCTGCATTGTCGATGAGAGTTCTACTGGTGGCAAATTTGCTTAATATAGTATTGGATCCTCTGTTAATTTTTGGTTGGGGACCTTTTCCTGAATTAGGGATTGCCGGGGCTGCCATTGCAACAAATATTGGCAGAGGAATAGCTGTTATTTATCAATTTTACCTGTTGTTCAGAGGAAACGGCAGGGTTAAAATTCTTTTGCAGCACCTGAAAATATCTTTTAGTCTGATTAAAAAGATTATAAAACTTTCACTTGGGGGTATTGGACAAAACCTTATTGCCACTTCGAGTTGGGTTTTTATGGTAAGAATAATTGCTGAGTTTGGCAGCGAGGTGTTGGCCGGCTATACTATTGCCATCAGAATTATTATTTTCTCGCTATTACCTTCCTGGGGATTGGCGAATGCTGCAGCTACCCTGGTGGGGCAGAATCTGGGTGCAGGGAAGCCTGATCGTGCTGAGAAAACGGTGTGGACAGCCGGTATAGCCAATATGATTTTGCTAGGTTTGTTTGGCATAGCATTTATATTAAAAACTGAATTCTTTATCCGCATGCTAACGGGTGAAGCAGGTATTATCTCAAATGGAATAGAAGGATTACGAATCCTGTCATTCGGCTTCCTGTTTTACGCTATGGGAATGGTTATGAGTCAGGCATTCAACGGTGCCGGAGATACCACCACTCCAACATGGATTAACTTCTTTGCCTTCTGGTGTATTGAAATTCCGTTGGCCTATTTTCTGGCCATGAAGTTTGGTTTGGAACAGAATGGAGTGTATACGGCCATTGTAATTGCTGAATCATGTCTGGCAGTGATTGGTATTGTCTTGTTCAGGCGGGGGAGGTGGAAGACGAGGGTGGTGTAGGGACGATGCATGCATCGTCCGTACACCCCATCAGATTGTCGGGTCGTTGCATATTGTTGGGTCGTTGCATGCAACGACCTTACAATATGCTATACCCCACAATCCTATTTCTTGATTATTTTCCTGGTAATTATAGTATCCCCGGTATGTATTTTTACCAGATAGATTCCGGAATCCAGATTCTGACTCCTTATTCTCAATGGATATCCATTGGTGATTTCTTTGGTTTCAAAAACAACTTTTCCCGTGATATCCAATAGCTGAATCAAATCGGGATTCGCTTCACCCTCGTAATGCAGGTTTATGTAATCTCCGGCGGGATTGGGGTAGAGTCTGACGATCTCATTTGTTATTGTTTTTGATGAAACTGAAACCGGATAAGTATTTTCAATGACAGCAATCCCCGTGTCGGAAACAAAAGGATTATTTACCAAACTAAGTGTATAGCTGAAAGAGTCAATTTGCAGAACTTCGGGTTGATAGGGGGTGTAGGTAATGCTTTTATCGGTTTCAATCTTCAGACTTCCGTATTTGGTGCTATCTGTGATCTCCAGAATTACGGCTGAGTTGTAGCTGTCGTTTGATAAAATGTCGTAATTGTATTGGAGTGCAGATTCAGACTGAAGGAAATCGTTGACGCAAACCGGTGATAGATTATTAAATATCTGTTTTTCTATTCTTTCAACTTCCTTCAGAAACAAGGATGAAATTTCCTGATCGTGGATGATTAAAGTATTTTCATCGTTCCTGCTTTCGGCAGAAGCAGTCCAGTTATGAGAACCGGTAATCACAGTTCCATTTGCTGTTCCGGCATCCACAATCGCGAACTTATGGTGCAGGGTTGAAGCATCCGGCCAACCTGAGCCATCAGAGTTGGCGAAATCATAAACTTCTATGCCGGCATTCAATAATTTATCAAATTCACTTCCTGAATATTCAACATAATCTATAATTCCCCTAACCCTAATCTGATTATTGAAATCGCTTACCAGACTGTTTCCCAATACATCCTCGGTGAAGGCCATCATAGCAAAATCGACGCTGGTTTCTGCTGCTTGAAGTGCGTCAGAAATTTTGGATGTAGTATGATCTGAAGGTGAGAAATACAATTCAACTCTCTTACCGCTGACAGAAAAATAATGCGGAGTATTGTCTGTCTTATCAGCACTGAATCTTGATTCTAAAAGATCAGGAAGCAAATCGCTGCCACCCCACATTTCGTTAAATTCATTATGATATGCTTTTGCCAGCGACTGATCCTGAATAGCAATTAAATTGTTGTAATCGAGAACCAGGTTGTTGTAATTAGGATTTGTTGATCCTGTTACTATCCAGGAATTTTCAATACTTTGGTAATCGGCAACAATAAACTTTTGATGCATTATTCCAGCGTGACTGGCTTCGAGAGAATGAATTTCAGACAAGAGCAAACTATCCAATATATCATTGGAAACGTTTGCGTCAGTAATTAATCTTACATCAACACCTCTGAGGTATGCAGCGTTAATAGCCTCAACAATAGAAGCATTTCTTGTGTCGCTTTGGCTTGAGTGATTCGTAAAATCATATAAAGCTATATCCAAAGTTTCGCTGGCCTGATTAATGTACTTTATAATGCTATCGGCCAGATTTGAGCTATATAATTCAGGAGAACCGGTTTCTTCCGTATTATTCAAGGTTCTGTTAAAACTTACTCTTATTTCTCCACTGGATTCAGAAGCTGTGGCAAAAACTTCAGCTTCCATTTTAACCGTATCTTCTTCAATTACAAAATAGGGCAAAATAAAATAAAAGCTTGCTGGCTGAAGATTGTCAAGAAGAATCTGGTGACTTTCAGTTAGTTCTCCATTGCCAATAGTAGTCAGATTTTCAAGATTGCTGCCCCACAGACATTCAGTGCTTACGGGAGTGTTGGTTTCCCAGCTTAATAGCAAACTGTTTTTTTCAATTTCTTCAGCATAAACATCTGTGGTGAAATAATGTGATGCCATTATTTCAATATCTGAAAGAGTTCTCGGGTTGATCTTAAAAAAGTTGAATGAATATTCCACCAGACCTGTAATGCCGTATATCTGATCAGCAACAGGACTATAAGCCACTCCTAAGTCATTAATTACAACAGTTCCACTGCCATCATTTACTTCCCATTCACCATAACCCAGGTTGGTATTTGTGCAAGCTGCATTAGTTATTCTAACAAGGCATCCTTCCCAATCTTCGTCAATATCTCCTGTTGATAATTCTACAGGAAGAGGTTCGGGGTTTGCGGTTGAAATAATGAGAAAATTTGTAACCGTAGTTAACTCAGTAAGACCGTAATATTCAGCAACCAAAGCGGTAAAAGATACGGTATCTCCTAATAAAGGTTTGTTGCTGCTGGCCGGATTATATACGTAAATTCCTGATCGGGGGGAATTGTCATTCCTTATAAAAAAGCCGGTTGAAACAACACCGGTTACCGCACCTTCAACATTAACTGTTTTCCCAACTAAAGGTGATGAAGCTCCAGTTCCGTGGATGTCACTTATTGAGGTAATCTGTGCTGAGATTGCCTGGGTAAAAAATAATACTACAAATAATTGGAGAAGTGGAAGACGTTTTTTTATCACTTTATTATAAGTTTATTATTAATAGATTTCCCATTTTCAAATTCCAAGCGTACAAAAAACACACCAGAACAGATAGAAGTTAAATCAATTTGTAAATCATATTGCAAGTCAGCATTTATTAGTCGTATTGATTGACCCTGCAGATTAAATATTTCTATTTTGTCAATAGCTGTCTCACTTCGAACATTCAGGATATTATTTTCAGACGGATTTGGCCACATTTTTACTTGGTAAGAATCATGGGTATCCACTCCTGTGGTATTCGTGAAATCGGAATGAAAATTGAAAACGGCATTTGAGATAGCATTACCCTGAAGATCTTCCACTCCATTTACCGTTAAGGTGTAATCCTGTTCCTTTAATCCTGTTACCAACAGGAGAACCTTCGTGTTGTTATATAAATAGGCTCCTGTAATCCCCAGATTACCTGTCAGTTCATAGTTTGAGATTGTCTCTGCGCTAGTTTGATCAAGTTTTTCATTGAAGCTGACTTCAATCCAATCTTTATCATTTACAACTACAGCAGCAATAATAGGTGCCTGATCATCAAAACCCGTTTCAATATCATCAATACTGTTTAGCAAGATCTGGTATGCTGCAGCATATTGACTAATTACTCCGGTTACATCCACAGATCCACCGGGTAGAAGTTTACCACTTATTCGTGAATTGTAACGGGAATATACATTAGCTGTGGCAGCTCCATCTGTAAATGCTAATGTGGCTTGTTCTGAAAGTGGAATAAAAGTATCTCCATTAAGGAAAGTAACCGTTTTAAATTTAACCAGCATACTTTCGTACGATTCATTAATCTGATTGATAGACAGCTCTATTGGTGAAATATTTCGTTTGTGACCAAAGTTATAGAAATAGGAAACATCTGTAATTTCTGTGAGGTTATTATATTCAGAAACCTTTCCGGTTACCACAATTGAATCGCCAATTCTTCCTCGGCGAATATCATAAATACACATTCCCGAATATGGCTGATTGCCTGATTGAATATAGTAAGTATTGTCAAGATTGGAAGTTACAATTCCCGCAACAGTAACCGTTGCCCCATTCATTGGAGATGCAGTACCTGTTCCCTGAATGGCACTTATAGCTGTTAGCGTTTTGGTGGCAGGTAGTCTAAAATTACCATATTGAACATTTGTGGAGGCCCCGTTGGTGGCTGAGATTTTATAATAAACCCATGCACTTTCAGAAAATCCTGAAAGATTCATATCTCCTGTCCAGGCCAACCCTGTATTTGTCATATTTACAACATTAGTTTCAGATCCATAGGAATCACCAAAATAAAGTGTTGCCCCTGAAACAGGAGCTGCTGTGCTGGTAATATCACAAGAAATAGTAGCGGTTGAATTTGCTACCGGAAAATCCGGTGACAAGTATACCAAACCAATGCTAATTTCTGATGGATCTTCAGCACCCCAGATAAGGTCTGCAAAATTTGGATTGTCGATAAAAGGATTTCTGTTGCTTTGTGCATCGAATACCCGTTCGTTTCTCCTTCTTTCGAGGTCGGTTGGTGGGAAATCCCTGTTCCACTGCAGCAAGGTTGAAAGTTTCCCGTGCTGTGCATTAGCGCTGGTATTCACCGCGTCAACAACTTCGAGATCGAGTTCACCGTTGGTGCCTTCATAGCGCACAGCCATATAGAATACTGTTCTTGCTGCCTCACCTTTGGCGGCATCTTTAGGTTCGAATTTATATTGTGAACTTGAATAATAGGCATCGGCTTCTGCAATGAGAGTACCAAAGTCGGAGCATTCATCAAAGTCGTAATTGGAACGTGTAATATTTACGCTTGCATCGGCAGGATGAAGGTTGAAAGCATCGCCGTCCATAGGCCTTATATCTTCAAAATTCCCATGCGATTTCGCCCAGACATGTTCCCGGTTAACCATATCACCACCGGTTCCCCAGGTAGTGTTAGCCTGTGATCTTTTGGTATAAAACAAGATAATATTATTTTCATTAGCTGGATCCGAATCGGCATAATTCATAATATACTTACAATCTGAATAACTAAAATCGACATGCTGATCAATGATATTATGAAGCACTGATTTCAGTTCGTCTCCCTTTTTCCCTTCTGTTCCATTATAATATCCGGCCGGTTGAGCCATAATATTCATTAAAAACAGAAATCCTCCCACTATTAAACCTAATTTTTTCATTATTTATTTATTAAAATGAATATTGCACTGATAAATTTATTCTTCTGCCCAGACCAAAAAATACAGCAGATGATTTAGCATCAAAATCATTATATGCCTGTCCATTATAACCTTCATTATTTTGAGCGGTTGCAATATATTTTGTATTAAATATATTTAATACGTTCAGTCTGAACTGAATAGAGTTATCATTTATTTTTGTTCTGTAACCTGTATGAAAATCAATCAATATATAAGCTGGCACTTTCCATGAATCCCTTGAATTTCCGTGCTCTCCGGTTACCGCATCATACCATTCGTAAGATGTGGGTGAACCGTTTAATGAAATAGGATCGAAATTGGCATAATAATTTCCAAAGTAGGTAACGGTAGGTTTAAAATACAGACCTTCAATAGGTTCCCATCTCAGCTCTCCTCCAAATTGCATTTGTGCTGAATTTCCAACATGAACACCGGTGGCGTCGAAAAATTGTGTTTTAACAAGATTATTAAAATCATCGTAAACACGAACTGTATCAGACGAGTTCCATCTCCAGTCTCCTAGAGAAGCTAATCCCTGGAAATCAAGTTTATTGGTTATTTTATAAATAAAATCGAGTTCTACACCTTTATGAAGAGCATCCAGACCATTAATATTTACGGACTGTTCTTCATATTCACCGGGGGCAACTTCAACGCTTACTTTTGACGCAGATTCAACCGGTTTATTTTCCCAGGCAGTATAATAAGAATTCAGATTTGCAGAAAATTTACCACTTGTATAGCTATATCCTACTTCAATGGCTTTTACATATTCATTTTTAATTTCCGCAAACAATGCATTATCAAAATCATAAACATTATTAAATCTGGGTGCTTTACTAAGATACCCCAAATTTACAAATCCGTTCATTCTGGCATTAAAATTATAGTTCAACCCGCCTTTTGCAGTTAACCCCGGAAAATTATTCCAATCTGTTTCTTTAACACTAATTTTTTTATTAAAACCATAGAAGTGTGCAATTTGCTTATAGCTGGAAATAGCTGTGGTAAGATTCAAAAAGGAAGAAATTTTGTCCTTTTTATATTCGGTTTGGAAGAACAATCCTCCCCATCTAACGTAACCATCGGTATAATAATTTGTTTTGTCACCCTCGAAAAGCATATAATCTGATAAAGGGTTTGGGGATGACCAATCTATTGTTGTATTATCGATAAATTCTGCTGGAGCGGCTACATAATCACCTCCCAGTAAATCATAAATTTTTTCATAATGTGTTCCATTATAGGATCTCAGGTCAATTCCCGCAGAAAAATTTAATGTATTTGTTGGTCTGTAGTTTATTGTTGACAGAACACCGTACCAAAAATGTTCATTTACAAGCATTCTGATATAGTTTGCAGAGCCATGCATATTATCATCATAGAGCGTAGAAATGGTTCCGGAACCGATATTTCTGTTGTAAATTGATTGAAAATCTTTTAGGCCATCTTCATTTGGATTTGTAGTAGATTTTTCTCTAACTCCACCACCGTTGCCAATGGAGAGATAGGCTATATTAGAAATATATAAGTTATCGTTTACACTCCAGAAATCTTTAAGTGTAAATTGAGGTTTATGGTATACATTAACTCTTTCGGTAAGAATCTCATTAGGTGCGTTTGGACCATCCAGCGTGCGTGTAAGATATCCCCAATGTTGATTAAATCTAAGTCCTCTGCCAATGCCCTCATCAGAAACAGCTCTGTTCTGATCAACCTCAAGCATCTCTTCGGCGGTCATTCCATCGGTATAAGCAAGTCTGATTCCCTGAGCCTCGGCATAAGCGGAATCGTAAACAGCTATGGGCAATTGGTAGGCTCTTTGTCCATGCGATTGTGGTGCTCCGTATCCTGAGAGTGAGATAAGATGTTTACCCAGTTGTTTGTCAACTTTCAAATAGTAGAAAAATCCTTTGGTCCATGTCTGATCCACCCAACCGTTGCCTCTTTTATAGGAACCTGCTACTGAAAATCCCCATCCATTTTCAAGTTTTCCTGAATTATACCCGAAAGAAGAACGCAGATAGCCGTTTTCTCCAACTTCCTGACTTACCTCTCCACCTTTTTTGGAATCAAGACCTTTAGTGATAATGTTTATGGTTCCTCCAACTGAAGGCAATGCAAGTTTGGAGGCGCCAAGTCCGCGTTGAACCTGAATGGAACGGGTAACGGATTCGAGTCCGAACCAGTTCGACCAATACACATGACCGTTTTCCATATCGTTTACAGGCACTCCATCGAGAAGAACTCCAACATTCCGTGAACTAAAACCTCTGATAGTTACCTGAGCATCGCCGTCACCGCCACCTTCCTGAGTAGCATATACTCCGGGAGTTGAGTTTAAAATCATGGGGATATCCTGAGCTGCGAGGTTTTCAGCAAGTTTTGCAGGCGTAATGGTTGAAAAAGCAACAGGTGTTTCCCTCGATCGGGCCACGTCGGCTACTATTACAACTTCTCCTATTGCAATTGAATTTAACCCAACATTCAAGATCTGATCTTTGTTGGTTACTGTAATATCAAAACTTGCACGGTCGAAACCTACATAAGAGAATTCTAACTTGTAGTCTCCAGGAGCCAGGTCAATGGTATATTTGCCTTCATAATTGGTAATTACGCCCTTGGTTGGACCATAAACAACATTGGCACCAATGAGAGTTTCTCCTTTGTCGGCTCTGTTATATACTTCTCCTGAAATGGTATAGGTTTGACTAAAAGCTAAAGAAGAAATAAAGAGGAACAGAGATGCCAGATTCAATTTTTTCATCGGAATGATTTTTTCTTAAAGTATAAGTAGTCGGTATTGTTCCGCGAAAAGGAAGCAGATATAGACTGAACATCCACCTTGATCGGGATTCCTTTTAGCAGGGAATCTCGACTTTCAAGGTGGAAGTACAATCAATATATTCTTTTCAATCGGAGACCAATAGTTTTTATTTAATAAGTAGTTTAACGATTTTATGGTAATCATTATCAAAATTCACAGACATAAAATATATGCCTTTAGGAATTTCAGCAACAGAAATTTCCTTACTGTTTACAAAACTTCCAAATGTTTCCTTTTGAACAACTTGTCCGGTAACACTTATCAGTTCATACGAATTAAATGCTTTTAAAGCAGAAACAGAAATAGTACCATCAACAGTTGGATTTGGGAAAACTTTTAGAGAGAAATCAGCTTCAGTATTATTAATACCAGCTAATGGATCATCGGTTACAACAACCATAGCTGTGGCAGGACCTGCCTGTGAGAAACCATCGCTAACATAAATTTTTAAATAGAAAGTGTCGATGAGTTCCGGAGCCAGACCAACTTCGTCGACCAGGCTGAGCATGCCTGTTAATTTATCAAGTTTGAAAGGTTCATGGCGCACATCTGTAATGTAGATGAAATTTCCGTAATCAATATAGTATTTTAATTCATCACTTTCTGCATCAGTCACTTCAATACTGCCTAATTCAGTACCGTTGGTTGCAGCGGGATCGATATAAAATTTCATATTCTCGTTTGTGAAAACGGGAGTTGCATTAGCAGGTGCATTATCAAATTTATGCCATCCAAGGTGATTGAATGTATTTGCAGACAAGGTATCGTATTCGGCCAGAGGATCAAAAATTGTAGGATTGGTTTTTATACCTTCTGCCACATTAGATTTCCGAACCATGGTATGTTCAGCAGTAATAGCTACTCCTTCACCAAGGAAAAATGGTGAGACATTTGTCCATGCATTACTAATCGTGGCTGAGCCGACGAATTGTGCAGGTGCCGGACGTGGGGCTCCCCATCGACCAAAAATATCGTGAATGGTATAAGTGGCATCAACATTTCTTTTTTCTAAAACAAGACAATCATCTCCATTAAAGTACATTGCCCATGAAATTTCATAAACGGGACACAAGAAAGCATCGGCGCGTTCCTGAAGCTGAGCCCAAACAGGTGCGTCTTGTCCGGTTCCTTCCGGATTACGTTGATCTATTACCAAAACATATGAATGATAAGGTTCAAGGCTTACTTCGGGCAGTTCTACCAACCAGTTTGTTTCAGGCGGAGGAGTATTCGCCCCGTTTGAATAACGGATTAGTCTGAAATCACTCATATCGACTGCTACAGAAGTGGGATTGTAAATTTCCAATGCTTTATTATTCGACCAGCCTTCGACATACTCAGAAATAATGAGCTGACTTTGCGCGTTCA
Source organism: Bacteroidales bacterium (assembly GCA_021740585.1). GTDB lineage: Bacteria > Bacteroidota > Bacteroidia > Bacteroidales > JAGLSB01. The sequence goes on along the minus strand of JAIOZM010000079.1, from coordinate 2,500 downwards.
AAATAACAGCAGTGGCCATAAAAGTAAAAAGTAAAAATATTTTCTTCATCATTTTTCAAATTAGGTTACAAAAAAATCATTCTCAGAATTTCAAAGATTAACTTTTAGTTAGTATTTATAATTGCAGGGAGCGCATATTTCCTCTGAAAGAATTTTATGCTCCCCTTGCATTTTAAAATCTGTCTTGCAGATAAATTAACAAGCCTGGTTACTTCTTAATAAATCTGTAAGTACTTTCATTAGCACGAATAAAGTAAACCCCTGAAGAAAGATCAGAGATAGAAATGCTCATCGTTTCTGATTCAACATTAAATCTTTTCACAACATTTCCAACAATATTTACTATTTCGATATTTCTTATATCATTCATTCCTTTGATGTATAATACATCGGTAGCAGGAACCGGATATAAGCTAAGTCTGCTTGTTGCTGAATTATTTACACCGGTATTGTCAACTGTAAATACTATGGTATAAGTAGCAGTTGTACCATCAGCGGCAGTTACTTCAACAGTAGTGGTTCGTGCTGCTTCATCACCATGAAGATCGGTAGCATTGGTAACTACAGCAGATGCACCTGCATCAGTTGTGGTATAGGTAACAGCAGTAATAGCAGTTGTACCTACATCTAACAATACAGCATAAGATAGAGTGCCAGAAGTAAAACCATCAACAGAAACTGTATTCACCTGTAAGTCGGATAGGGAAGCGTCTGAGCTATAAGCCATAATATCAGAATTCATACGCAGAGCAATTTTGGCTGTAGAATAATGCCAAACAGCAACGCCCTGAACATCTGCCATTTTTGGAATAGTTCCAGTAATTATATCATAAAAATGAACACGCACTACGGCTATATCTGATCCAACACTTACATTATAATTTCCTCCATTTGCAAAAGAAGCACCTGCATCTGCAAAGCTAAGACCTTCGATTTTCACAAATTCTGCAGCATAATCATTAAAGTTTGTGTTAAACTCTGATACGGTGAGAACCTGAGGTACAACAGGATTTCCATTACTTGTTGCAGCACCGGGATCTGAAACAGGATGCATTTGCAGCCATCCGTTATACACTTCCAGGGTACCGTTAATTCCGGTTACTCCATCGCCAATTACATAAACCGAAGTAATTACACCCGGTGCATCATCGATTTCGATGGCTCCGCTGGTGTCTTCAAAATATTTCTTGTTGCGATAGCCATCCTTTTGTGTAAGAACAACTTCGCCCGTTACAACATATTTTCTGTCAAATTCAGTAGCAGCCTTAAGTCCTGCAATATTAGCAACTTCAATAATTGGATTAAACAATATGCTGTATGATGCCGTAGTTGTGCCATCCTGAGCCGTAACAAGAATAGTAGTAGTTCTGGCTGCAGCATCACCAGCTAAATCAGTTGCAGGTGTAATAACCGGGGTGGCGGCATCATCAGTTGTTGTTACAGTTACCACAGGAATCGCGGTAGTGCCTGCAGTCAATTCAACTGTATATGAGAATACAGCTGGATCAAATCCGGCTACGGTTGCTGCGTCAATCTGCAAATCAGAAAGCGACGCATCTGCACCAGGAACTAAGTATCCTGTATATATTATATTATCAACCTCCCAGGTTCCCGGATCTACATTGTCGCATTCGTAAACAAATGCCAGATAACCTGTGCCGTCAACGGCATAAGGAGAGAAATCCACAGCACCTGATTCAACAAATGACCATGAGCCACCCGGTGAAAGGGTGAAAAGTGAAGTAATATCTTCCCATGTTGCAGCTGCTATACTTGCAGCATCGTAGGTTCCGGAAAAGTCGCTTGATATTTTTACTTTCAGGGTAGTAACAGCATCTCCATAATTATTTGCTGTTTCAAAACTTAGTACTTCCTGTGTAGATGCGGCCAGATCGATACCCGGAGAAATTAACCAATCTTCATTAGCTTCACTTCCGGTACTGATGTATCCTGAGATTTTTGCATATCCGCCACCATTTAGCCATACCTTATCACCAATAACACTTACCGGGGTAAAAGGAGAAAGATCTGTTGCAAAATCAGCTTTCAATAATACCGTTGGGGGAATGGTTGGGGTTACATTAAAAGTAACTACCTCAGCTTGTACATTAGGTACTGTTTCATCATCTTCAGCAACTAAGTAAACAGAATAGGTAGCATCGGCAGTTAAACCTGTAATGCTTTCCAATGTTTCTACAGAACCAGAGGTAAAACTACCTGCGGCAACAGCAACAGCAGCTGCAGCGCCTGTACCTGCCATAACTTCAGCAACAGAAGGAGCAGCTTCGCCGGAAGCAAGAACTACATAATATACTTTTGAGGTTTCATCCAGTTTTGAAGCTATGTCGAAACCTGTTTCCAGAACGTCAGCCTGTGCAAAAACCCCTCCTAATTGTTGATAACCTAATTAGCTCATAATTCCTTTTTAATCAAGTATTTATTAACTTGATGTCTATACAAAAACCAGGAATTATGGATCACAAGCACGGATCAGATCGTA
>JAIOZM010000078.1 GCA_021740585.1 Bacteroidales bacterium | reverse complement strand
TACGGTAAACAAAACCCTGAAGAATCTGGGTCTTTTTGAAATTAAAGAAATTCTGGTTGGCTCTCCTCTGAATAAAAAAATTAGTGGCGGACAAAGAAAAAGATTAAATATTGCCCTGGAATTAATTCGGGAACCGGCGGTTTTATTTCTGGATGAGCCCACATCGGGTTTATCCAGTCGTGACTCAGAAAACATTCTCGATTTACTGAAAGAATTATCCTTAAAAGGAAAACTCGTGTTTGTTGTTATTCATCAGCCTTCCTCCGATATATTTAAGATGTTCGATAAGCTATTGATTCTGGATACGGGTGGATATCTCATTTACAATGGAAATCCGGTTGAATCCATAATGTATTTCAAGGAAAAAGTTCATCATGCAGATTGCAACGACAGTGAATGTCATATTTGCGGTAATGTAAATCCTGAACAAATATTCAATATTGTTGAAGCTTCTGTAATTGATGAATACGGCAAACCCACCGGTACAAGAAGGATAGCGCCAACAGAGTGGAGAAATAAATTCTCAGAAAAACTTAAAAATGACGACAAAGAAACTATACCTGAGGTTGGGAAAAAAGATTTGCCTCTAATTCAGTTTAAGATTCCAAAACGATTCAAGCAATTTTGGATTTTTGCCAAAAGAGACATTCTGAAGAAATTAAGTGACACTCAATATTTGGTTATAAACTTCATGGAGGCGCCGGTATTAGCTGTTTTACTGGCCTTTATAATAAGGTATTTTAATGTTGATGTTACCAATAAATTCGGATATACCCTGGCTGGTAATTCCAACTTACCGGTTTATCTGTTTATGTCGGTAATAGTTGCCATATTTATGGGGCTAACGGTTAGTGCAGAGGAAATTATTAAAGATCGAAAAATCTTAAAAAGGGAAGCCTTTCTTAACCTGAGCTGGTCAAGCTATCTGGTTTCAAAAGTTTTTGTACAATTTGTTTTGTCAGCCATTCAGGCAGCCACATTTGTTGTAATCGGTAATAGCATAATGGGGATAAAAGGAATGTATTTTATTTACTGGCTGGTTTTATTCAGTGCCTGGACCTTCTCAAACTTATTAGGGCTGGTAATATCAGATAGTTTCAAAAATGTGGTAACCATATACATTCTTATTCCATTTTTAGTTATTCCTCAAATTATTCTATCAGGAATTATTGTGAAATTCGAGAAACTGAACCCAATGATTTCAGATCCGGGTTCTATTCCAATTTACGGGGAAATTATTACAGCACGATGGGCATACGAGGCATTAGCTACCTATCAGTTTATGGAAAATGATTATCAGAAAAGATATTACGACAAAGAAAAATTATTGCGCAACGCAAGTTTCAAAGACAGCTATTTGTTAAATGACCTGATAAATAAGACTCGCTTTGTTATAAAAAATCTTGATAATCCTGAAGAAAAAGAGCAGGTAAGCTACAATCTTGACTTATTACGTAAAGAGATTAATAAGGAGTATAAATACCGAGCCCGATTAGCTAGTGAGCAAAAAGGGATAACGCTCGATTATTTACAAGTAGTTGACGATCTGAGTATTGACCGTGCAAACCCGGAGGTTCTGACCATTAGTTTAAATTATCTTCAAAGCATTCAGAAATTCTACTCCAGCCTTTATAAATATATATACAACAAGTTGAACGACCAGATGCGGGAGGAGGATCAGGATTTTGTGCAAGAATTAAAACGGAAAAATCATAATGAAACTTTAGAAGAATTCGTAACGAATAAGAATGAATTTCAGCGAATTATAGAATTTGACGGAGAATTGCTTCAAAAGAAAGATCCTATTTATCTCGATCCTGAAAATAAATTCGTTAAAGCACATTTTTACGCTCCAAGAAAGGCTGTTTTCGGTAAATTCTACCCAACATTATGGGTTAACATATGCGTTATGTGGATTACGACCCTGTTACTTTATCTGGCTTTATATTTCAGATTATTGAAACGCTTTCTGGATTTTCTGGAGAATTTGAGTTTTAGTAAGAAGTAGTTCTGGGAAATCATTATTGCATTCCGTTCATAAGATGGATTATTCCCGGTCTTTTTTTATCTGCGTGGAATAATAATCCTCATATGAGCATTCCAGTTAAGATCAATATTCCCTGTTTTCAGAATAAAACAAGGGGCGATGTTGTTTTGCAATCAGGACTTTCCTACCTCTGTGAGGAGGTCCATATCGTAAGAGGTTGCAAAGCACATAAAAAAAACTCCATAGGAAGTGCAGTAATAGCTATAAACCTTCGAGTTTATCTGCTTTATCCATTCAGTCAAATTGTTTTTTAGTTTAATGCCACCTATATTTCCCATCCATGAAGGCAAAAGGACATTATCTCAATCGACGGGGGTATATATATTTGCGTTTTACGAACGCAGGACGGCTATATTGCGGTATTTTGAGATATTAATACATGCATTTTACAAATGCATGATTGTAAAACATTCATTTTCCCCGGACCATAAAAAAGAGGATAAAGCACAATGGCAATACCCTCTTTTATATTGTTATTGAAAAATTCTACTCAACAATCTCTATCATTTTAAATGGCACTCTGATAATAGATTCGTAATCTTCACCAGCTTCCAACATATCTTCATCATCTTCTTCATAATACCAATTTATAAGTACCTTACTACCACCTTTGTTTATGGCTTCAAGTTTCTTAAAAACGTCTAAAATGCATTTTGATGAACTGGTATTGAAATACTCCAGCTGAACGTTTACAACGGTTTGGTCTTTTGATGACTTGGCATATTCATCCAACCAATCAACCATAGGTTTATAAAATTCAATAGAATTTTCAGGAATAGATCTTCCCTTTATTTCCATTACACCTGTTGTTGAATCAAATTTAACCGTTGGAGTTTTAGCTGTTCCATCAATAATAATAGGTTCCATATATCTAATATTAAATTATTTCTAAGATTACGAGATTGTTACATCCAAATTAAAAAAGTAGTATTCAGATGTTAAATTTTCAAAATTATAATCTAATTTATTTCCTGTTTTTCGCGCTATATCAACCAATCCCAGACCACCACCGCCTTTAGCGCTTAACTTTTGATGATTGAGAATAAACTTGTACATATCCTTTAATTCATCTGCTGTGAGGGAATTGATTTTATCGATTTTGTCTTTTAGAAATTTAATCTTTCCGGAAGTAACCACGTTTCCTGTAGTTATTTTATACACGTTTGTATCAACTCTCGAAACCACCAATACTCCAAATTTTGATTCCATATCACCTCTGACTTCTTCGGGCAACTCATCTATATGATGAAACAAATTCTGGAGACTTTCAACCAAAACATTATAAACCTTTTTTCTGATTTTTGATGTTTCATTCAAATCCTCAAGTTTTTCTTCAATAACTTCAAGAACATTACTAATCAGGTCGCTGGTTATACTTCCTTTGTATGAAAGTAGAACCTCGCCTTCATTCAGCTGTTTGTAATACTCGTTTATATCAAAGCTCATCTAGGCTTTCTTTAGGATACGTGTTAAAAGTACGTATTTTTTATTATGACAACAAATATAAAAAAAAAACGAAATTTAACAATTATGATTTATTAACCAATTTCTTTATAATACAGACTTAAGTAATTCTTTTTGGTTGCATTATATTTTTAAATTTAAATAAAATTGATAGTATATAAAAATTTTCGTCCTCAATAATTTAAAATTTCAATTAAACTTTCTGAAAATATGACTAATGAATGATTTTTCAATTTAAATAACACATTTTATTGTATTAATTTTCACTGTTACTCCTAAGAAAATCATTCCTTTTTCCTTTAAAAAGTTCGAAATTCAGATATTTACACTTTATCTGACCATTCAAGAGGTCGAGCTTTTGACCAGGCTTTAATCCAAAATATTTTAAACCCTCCATATTCGAACTTAATACCCATGCTGTATATCCCTGATAAGATTTCTTCAAATGATCACCAATTTCTTTATAGAATTCGTTAATTCCTGATACCGATAATCTTTCACCATAGGGTGGATTAATAATCAGAATCCCATTCCCGGCATCTCCTTCAGTTTTAAAAAAATCGGCCTTCTTAATTTCTATAATATCATCCAGCTGTGCATTTTTTATATTATTTGTTGCTCCTTCAATGGCATCCGGCGAAATATCTGAGGCCAGAATCCTATGGTTAAACTCCTTGTCAACCATTTCATTTTCAACTATTTTTAAGAATAATTCCTCGTCATAATTATTCCAGTTCTGGAATGCGAATGACTTTCTGAAAACACCGGGAGGAATATTTTTCGCAATCATGGCGGCTTCAATGGAAAGTGTTCCTGAGCCACACATAGGATCAATGAAATCTGATTCCCCATCCCATCCCGTTAGCATAATCATTCCGGCTGCCAATACTTCATTTAGTGGTGCAACAGATCCCATAAGTTTATAACCTCTTTTAAATAAAGGGGTTCCGGATGCATCAAGAGATATATCGACATTGCCCTGATGAATATGAACATTTATTACAATCATTGGATTTTCGATATCCACATCAGGACGGACTCCGGTTTTATCCCTGAAACGATCAACGATTGCATCCTTCACTCTAAGCGATACAAAAAGACTATTATTAAACAGTGGTGTATTTACCACAGAATTTACCGCGATAGTTTTATCTGAAGTAAAATAATCTTCCCACGGAATTGAATAAACACCATCGTACAAATCCTGTTCTTTCTTTAGTCTGATATATTTAACTTTCCAAAGAACCCTTATGGCTGTCCGAAGGCTATAATTCATTTTATATAAAAGAGCCAGTCCTCCCCTAAAAGAAACTGCCCTTTGGAATATACTTACTTCTTCACCTCCTTTTAATTCAATTTCACGAGCCAGAATTTTCTCAAGTCCGAATAATGTAGTGGCGACAAAAGTATATTTTAACATAATTATTTATTTTAAGCTTGATTTCAAAACTAAACATAAATAAGGTATTTTCAATTTCTAATCAATGCTTTTTGAGATAATACTTCATTAAAAGAATTTTGAAATTATTGGCAGGCTATAGCTTCTCCCCTCAAAAATGTTTCGAGGCTATGAATAGCACTGTTCACTCTTGCTTCACCTTCCCCTCTGATAATTATATAAGGAATTTTCAATTGTTCCACTTCCTTAATATATATTGCAAACAATTCATCTCTTCTTTCCCCGCCATTTTCCCTAACCTCATCTTTAACCCACTCAATATCAGGTGCGCATATCAGATACAAATCGATTTTATAATCTTGAATAGCCTTTAAAATACGAAGGGGACATTTTCCATATACTTGCTGAAACCAAACTTTAGTAATGATAAGCCATGTGTCGAAAAAAAACATTCCTGAATTTGAAGAGTCTGCCTGAATGTATGAATCTATCTGTTTTTCTGTAATGTGCTCAAGATCCTTATATTCATATTTTCGATTCAGATTCAAAATATAATCTCTCGCGTATTCGGGAATGTGTGTTCCTGAAAAATGTATGGCGAGTTGACTGGATAAGGTAGTTTTTCCAGTGGATTCAGGACCAGTTATTGCGATTTTTATTTTATCAGATCTTTTCTCCATTCTCTATAACCAATGATTGCAACGCTTGAATAAATAAAAAATAATATAACTGTTGGGAATAAACCTTTATAAATATACATTCCCATTGAGACTAAATCAATGATAATCCAAAAAAGCCAGTTCTCCAAAATTTTCCTTGCGAGCATCCACATAGCCACCACACTTGCAGATGTTGTAAATGCATCCCACCATGGGAGGGTTGAATTTGCATACTCTGACAAAATATATCCCGAAATCAGTGTAAGAATTATGGTTGCAGCAAGTAGAATTGCCCACATTTTATAATTCAGGCTCCTCACCTTCAGTTCAGCTTCATTGGAACCGGATTGGAGCTTTCCACCTTTTATCCAATAATACCATCCGTATAAAGATATGAAGAAATAGTAAACCTGCAGACTCATATCAGCATAGAGCTTTGTATCATAAAACACAAATACGTACAGCAGAGAGGTAAGTATTCCGAGAGGCCAAAGCCAAATAATTTGTTTTACACTAAAATATAAATAAATAAGTCCTGTGATTGCTCCCAGGACTTCTATAATATTTTCTTCAAGCCAAATCTGAATCATTTTTTATTATGTGACTATTGCTTATCCTTACTCCAATAATTGCTTTTTCCCGTTTATTTTAGAGGACACTGCAAATTCGTTTCTTTCTTCCAGACTGTTTTCCGGACTTTGCTGAATTTATTCCCGCAATTTCAATTTTGCTTCATAAAGTGCAGCATTATTGCTAACTTCTTTAGCTTTTATGAATATTGGATCAACCTCATTTATTATGCGGTAGAATTCCGAAGTATCCCATAAATCTCTTGCAATATATGCCTTCGCAAGTAATGATATCCTTTCATAGCTTTTTTCATAATCGGCTTCAACTAATGGGAGACCTTCTTTTTCGGCATATTTGGTTAACTGAGACATCATTGTGCTTATTTCCTTAAATTCTTTTTGGAATTTAACAAAATCAGGATACTCCTTTTCCAGGTTCTTCCTGTTTTTATCGACATAACTCAATATAAAAGAATTCAATAGGCCCCTGTTAATGAGAGCTCTGTAATAATCGCTATTTGCAGAAGTATCGATGCTCACGAAGTAATCAGGAGAAATTCCTCCACCACCATAAACAATACGATTTTTTAACAATGTTCTGTATTTAAGTGAATCGTGAATAGAAACCTCTTCCCCACTTAATTCTCCCGAATTATAACGATTCAATAAATCTTTTGAGTAATCCTCATATCCGTCTTCGTATGATTTCTGAATTAGCCGTCCGGAGGGTGTATAATATTTTGCCACGGTTAGTCTTAGCTCAGAGCCATCGTGCAATTCAAAACGACCTTGAACGAGACCTTTACCAAAGGAACGTCTCCCGACAATAACAGCTCTGTCCCAATCCTGCAGGGCGCCAGAAACGATTTCTGAAGCTGAAGCGGATGTTTCATCGATCATTACAACAACGCCTCCCTCCTTAAAGACACCGGCATTGGTTGAATAAAAATCTCTTCTTGGATTTTGTGCACCTTCTGTATAAACGATTTTCCTTCTTCCTTCCAGAAACTGATCGGCAAGATCTACGGCTGAGAAGAGGTATCCACCGCCATTACCGCTTAAATCCAGAATTAAATCCTGCATTCCTTCCAGCTTAAGAGCATCCACAGCTGTATTAAACTCGCTTGCTGTGGTACTTGAAAATCTCGACAATTTAATATAACCCGTATTATCATCAATCATATAAGAAGCGTCGAGGCTATACAAGGGGATTTTATCACGTGTTATAGTAAAGTCGATAAGTCCGGGGACATTTCGTCTCAAAACAGATATATTGACTTTGGTATTCTTAGGTCCCTTAAGTTTTTTCTGCACATCAATATTTGCTATTCCTATACCAGCCACATTTTCTCCTTCAATCTTTATAATACGGTCTCCCGGACGAATTCCGACTTTCTCAGATGGTCCTCCGGAAATGGGGTTGATAATAAAAATTGTATCCTTTAAAATATTGAATGAAACTCCAATTCCATCAAATCCACCATCCAGCTGTTCCTGCGATGCAGATACTTCATCCTTGCGCAGATAGGCAGAATGTGGATCCAGATCATGTAACATATTAACGATTACTTCATCGAGTATTTTCGTTTCATTAATTGTGTCGACATAATACCTTGCGATTTTACTTAATACTTCGCCAAATTTTAAAGATTCTGACGAAATTTGCGAATGAACATAATTGGTCACGCTTAGTGACATTATTATCCATATAAACACTATTTTCTTCATACTATTATTTTCTTAATCAGCCTGACCCTCGATATTTTACGTTTTGGAGAATCAATAATTTTATCTACAATAAACGCGCCATGAAAAGAACAAGACAGAAGCTAATTTGTTTATTCCCATTCAATAGTAGCAGGTGGTTTAGAGCTGATATCGTACACAACTCTGTTAATACCTTTAACCTTATTTATTATTTCGCTGGAAATTTTGCTTAAAAACTGGTAGGGTAAATGCGACCAATCTGCTGTCATACCGTCAGTAGAACCCACTGCTCTCAGGGCGACAACATTTTCATAGGTACGCTCATCTCCCATAACGCCTACCGATTGTACCGGTAATAAAATGGTAGCAGCCTGCCAAACTTTATCATAAAGATCAAATTCCTTCAGTCCATTGATATAGATTTCATCTGCATCCTGCAAAATCCTGACCTTTTCGGCTGTAACTTCCCCAAGAATTCTAATCCCTAAGCCCGGACCGGGAAATGGATGGCGTCCAAGCAAGGAAGGATATAAATCTAGACTTTTCCCCACTCTTCGCACTTCATCTTTAAATAATAATCTCAGGGGTTCAACAATTTTGAGATTCATTTTCTCTGGTAATCCACCCACATTATGATGAGATTTTATAGTTGCCGAAGGGCCGTTTACCGAAACAGACTCAATTACATCGGGATATATTGTTCCTTGTCCCAACCATTTAACATTGGGAATTTTATGAGCTTCCACATCAAAAACTTCAATGAAATTTTTTCCTATACTTTTGCGCTTAAGCTCAGGATCTTCTATTCCTTTCAAGTCATCGAGAAACTTTTGTCTGGCATTTACCCCGATAACATTCAGTCCCATATCCTTATATGAATCCAAAACGCTCTCAAATTCATTCTTTCTCAGCAGTCCATTATCCACAAAAATGCAATATAACTGCTTACCAATAGCTTTGTGCAACAATACAGCAGCAACCGACGAATCGACACCTCCAGACAATCCAAGAACCACATTATCCTTTCCAATTTTCTTTTTCAATTCAGCAACTGTGGTTTCCACAAAGGAATCGGGTGTCCAATCGGCTTTACAATGACATATATTGCTTAAATAATTTTTCAATATCAAACTACCCTCGGTAGTATGAAAAACCTCAGGATGAAACTGAAGTCCGAAAGTCTGCTCTCCCTCTATGGCAAAAGCTCCCACTTTTATATCTTCGGTACTAGCAATAACTTTATAGTTCTCTGGTAAGCTCACTATGGTATCTCCATGCGACATCCACACCTGAGTTTTGGCTGAGACACCGCTAAACAGAGGATTTCCATAATCGATATAATCGAGATGAGCACGGCCATATTCTCTTGTTTTTGAAGGCATTACTTCTCCCCCATATTTTTGAGCCAGGAACTGAGCCCCATAACAAATTCCAAGTAATGGCAATTTTGATTTGAAGGTTTCTATATGAGGAATAGGTGCATTTGCATCTCTTACAGAAAACGGACTTCCGGACAATACAATTCCTTTAACATTATCTGTGATTTCGGGGAAATTATTGTATGGAAAAATTTCGCAATACACATTTAACTCGCGTATTCTTCTTGCGATTAGTTGAGTATATTGAGATCCAAAATCGAGTATTAATATCTTTTCCTTCACGAATTATAATTTAATGATTTGACAAAAGTAATATACTATACTTAAAATCCACTCTCAAAACCTTCCCTGATTCGTTTTATTTCAAAGTTATCACCATCTTCCACCAGATGTGAGTTTTCAAATACTTCTTTGGCCTCATTCAGCATAGGATTGAGACTTTTATAACGGGATGAAAAATGCCCCAACAGCAATTTCCCTGCATTTGCCTGCTGAGCTGTCATAGCAGCCTGTTTTGCTGTGGAATGAAAGGTTTTTTCGGCCATTTTCTCATCTTTTGAAAGGAAAGTCGATTCATGAAACAAGAGATCAACATCCAATATCTGCCCGGCTATAGATGGATAGTATTTAGTATCGGAAATATAGGCATAGCTTCTTCTTTTCCATGGAGGCAAAGTTAAAAGTTCATTAGCAATTATACTTCCATCCTCCAATTTAATATCTTCACCTTCTATTATTCTGGCGATTTGTTCAATACCGGGCTCGTATTTACGTATAGCTTCTTTCCTGATATTGCGGCCCACTGATTTTTCTTTAAACAGAAAACCTGTTGTTGGGACACGGTGCTTCAGGGGAATGCTCCAGACTTCCATATTTTTGCCGGAATAAATTAGATTTTTTCTTTTATGTCCGGTTTTATGCAGAATGATTTTAAAGATTTCTGAAAAATCTTGTTTCCCGGAGTAAAGATTGAGATATTCTTCCAGCTCAGCCGGGCCGTATATATGTAAATCTTTTTTCCTTCCTAAGAGCTGCATGGTCGACAGAAGACCCGGTAGTCCAAAAATATGATCACCATGGATATGACTTATAAAAACATGATCGATCTTAGAAAAATTAAATTTATATTTTCTGAGTTGCATTTGTGTTCCTTCACCACAATCGATTAAAAAAAACCGCTCATTTGCGTTTAGCAAAAGAGCGGTAGGATAACGATTGGCCGTAGGTAAGGCAGAGCTGCTGCCCAATATCGTTAGCCTGAATACCAAAATTTAGCGTTTATTAATTTCCCGCATTAGTAATCATTTCCACAGCTTGTTCCACTGTATTGGAAATATTTAAAACCGTATCGAGTTGAGAAATAGTAATCAATCTTTCAACTGCATCATTTAATCCTGTAAGGACAAACATTCCGTTTGCATTTTTACACAAGCGGTTGGCCACCAAAATGGCACTTAATCCTGACGAATCACAATAGCGACAATTTTCCAGATCCAAAATGATGTTTTTCTCACCATTTCCAGATACGAGCACTAATTCAGATTTTAGAGTTGGTGCTACATGTGTATCCAACTTTTCTTCCAATACTTTAATCAAAGTATGGTTCTCAAATTTATCGATTTTAAATTCCATTGCTGAAAATTTTTAAATTACAAAGTAAATTTACTTAATTTCCTTCTTATTTTCAGCTTTTTTTTTCGCATTCTCTTCCATTTCGGTCTTAAGTGCCGCTAAATCAGTTATATCACCCAATGTAGTTTTTTCTGCACTTGGTCTGACTTTTTTAGCTGCTGCTTTTGGATTTTGCTCTGATTTATGGCTATCTGACTCATTACCAGTCTTTTGCTCATCTTCATATATTCTACTATGAGAAACGATGATTTTCTTAGCTGACTTTGAGAATTCTATTACTTTAAAATCAAGTTTATCTTCAGACTTAACTTTAGAACCATCTTCCTTCACTAAATGCTTAGGAGTAGCAAAACCTTCAACACCGTATGGCAATGCAATAACAGCACCTTTATCTGAATATTCGATAATAGTACCTTCATGTATTGATCCTACTTCAAAAATAGTTTCGAATGTATCCCAAGGATTTTCCTCTAATTGTTTGTGACCCAGGCTTAATCTACGGTTTTCCTTATCTATTTCAAGAACTGAAACTTCAATTACATCACCGATATTTGTGAATTCGGCAGGATGCTTAATTTTCTTGGTCCATGAAAGATCAGAAATATGTATTAATCCGTCAACACCTTCTTCAATCTCAACGAAGATTCCAAAGTTTGTGAAGTTGCGTACTTTTGCAGAATGTTTAGTTCCAACTGCATATTTTTCGAGGATTTTTTCCCAAGGATCTTCTCTAAGTTGTTTAATTCCAAGCGACATTTTTCTTTCTTCTCTGTCGAGGGTCAGAATGGTTGCTTCAATTTCTTCTCCAACTTTAAGGAATTCCTGAGCACTTCTAAGGTGCTGTGACCATGACATTTCAGATACATGGATAAGACCTTCCACTCCCGGAGCAATTTCAACAAACGCACCATAGTCGGCCATTACAACCACTTTACCTTTAACTGTATCACCAACCTTTAATTTTTCATCCAAAGAATCCCAAGGATGTGAACTAAGTTGTTTCAGACCTAAAGCAATTCTTTTCTTATCATCATCGAAGTCAAGAATTACCACGTTAAGTTTTTGGTCAAGCTGAACAATTTCTTCAGGATGATTTACGCGACCCCATGAAAGGTCAGTAATGTGAATTAATCCGTCAACACCACCTAAATCAATAAATACACCATAAGATGTAATATTTTTAACTGTTCCTTCAAGAACCTGTCCTTTTTCAAGTTTGGCAATAATTTCTTTTTTCTGTGCTTCGAGTTCTTCTTCAATAAGAGCCTTATGAGAAACGACTACGTTTTTGAATTCATGGTTAATCTTAACAACCTTAAATTCCATAGTTTTGCTAACATAAGCATCGTAATCCCTGATAGGCTTAACATCGATTTGTGAACCTGGAAGGAATGCCTCGATACCAAATACATCTACAATCATTCCACCTTTTGTTCTGCACTTAATAAACCCTTTGATTACCTCGTCGTTGTCGAGAGCAGAATTAACTCTGTCCCATGAACGCATGGAGCGGGCTTTTTTATGAGAAAGTATTAGCTGACCTTTTTTATCTTCTTTACTTTCAACATACACTTCAACCGTATCCCCAACCTTTAGATCAGGGTTGTAACGGAATTCGTTTAAACTAACAACACCTTCAGATTTGTAGCCAATGTTAATAACTACTTCTCTTGAGTTCATCATAATAACTGTACCATCGGTAACTTCCAGTTCGGCTACAGTTGACAAGGTTTTGTCGTATAATTCTTCAAATTTTGATTTTCCACCTTTGGTGGCTTCCATGGAAACCTCCTCGAATGCTTCCCAATCGAATCCAACATCACTAGTGTTTTCATCCGATACAGGTGCTTTTTTTGCAGATGGTTTTTTCTCCTCTTTGGCAACAGGAGCTTCTTCAATAACTTTTTCAACGACTTTCTCTGCTTCAACAACTTCTTCAGCAGCAGTAATTTCTTCTTCAATCTCTTTTTCAGCTTCTGGTTCAGACACTTCTGCTGACTTTGGGCTGACTTCTTCTTTAACAGTCTCTGGAGCTTCTTCAACAGCTGTTTCAGCAACAGTTTCCTCAGCTTTTTCGGTAGCTACAGCTGCTTTTTTAGTCTTTTCCTGACTTACTTCCGGGGTTTGTTCAACATTTTCAACACTTTCTGTGTTTTCCATGTCCTTTTCTTTTTCACTCATTTACGTAAATTAATTTAAATTAATAAGTTAGACAATATATTGCTTAAAACGAGGTGCAAAATTATAAAATATTTCTGACAAAACCCAATATATAATTAATTTAATATTTTGATGCTGTGAGGATTATCCTCATTTTTATTTGCCACTCGTGCAGGGGCTGGCTTTTACTTTTTTGCTTGATCAAAAAAGTAAACAAAAAAATCAAGAGCGATTTAATCGAGTTCAGCATTAAGGCTGCATAATCAAATCGTTCCCAACCTTTTTCAGAATAGGTTTCTAAGCTGTGGACTCACAAAATCGCTCGGGCCTGCGCGCTTCGCTGTCGACTGAATCTGACCTGAATTTTACGAATATCTAAATCGATAAGAATTAAGTATAATAAATGCTTTTTGAGCTGGCCCTGATAAAAATGCGGGGCACGGGGCAGGCTGCTGCAATGAAAAACAACAGAGCTTATTTTAATACTCACCGCTGTCGCGGATTCGTGAGCTCATCGGCTTAAGCCTCTTCGGTTCTTGTATCTTTTGCTTACTTTTCTCCTTGAAGAGAAAAGTAAGAACCCGACCGGCTTGAGGGCATTAAGATATTTGGAATAGCTCAAGAAAACCAATAAATTAACAATTGACGAATAATAAATGTAGATGACTACCCCCTCCAATATTGATAAGGATTGCCGGACAATAACAATAATTTATGTAATTTTAGAACGAAAATTAAGTTAATAATCATACGTCTATATTTTAACATTGTGTATCTTAAACTTATATTTGTCTCAAATTTGCTCCATTCTGAAGGGATAAAAATTATCATAAAAAATAAAACTCTATGAAAATATCTATTGTCGGAACCGGTTATGTTGGATTGGTTTCGGGTACCTGCTTTGCTGAAACCGGAATTAATGTGAGTTGCATTGATGTTGATGAGCTTAAGATTAAAAATCTGAATAAGGGAATTGTGCCCATTTACGAGCCGGGTCTTGAACGAATGATTGAGAATAATGTAAGCAAAGGCAGACTTACATTTAGTACAGATCTAAAAGCAAATATCACGGAATGTGAAGCTGTATTTATTGCTGTTGGCACTCCTCCTGATGAGGACGGCAGCGCTGATTTAAAATATGTATTATCTGTTGCGAAGGAGATTGGTCAATCCATGACAAATTACCTTGTAGTGGTTGATAAAAGCACCGTTCCAATCGGCACCGCCGAAAAAGTGAGAAACACAATACAAGCAGAACTTGATAAAAGAAATTCTCCATTGGAATTCGATGTTGCCTCAAATCCTGAATTTTTAAAAGAGGGTGCAGCGATTGATGATTTCTTAAAACCCGACCGGATAGTGGTTGGCATAGATAATGAAAGGTCTAAAAAAGTAATGCAGAGACTATATAAACCATTTCTTTTAAACGGTCATCCGCTCTTATTCATGGATATTCCTTCTGCCGAGCTAACAAAATATGCTGCAAATGCCATGCTGGCAACAAAAATTAGTTTCATGAATGATATTGCGAATCTCTGTGAAATAGTTGGTGCAGATGTTAATAATGTACGAAAAGGGATCGGGAGTGATAGTAGAATCGGTCCAAAATTTATATATCCCGGGGCAGGTTATGGTGGGTCATGTTTTCCAAAAGATGTGCAGGCACTTATTCGCACCTCAAAAGAATTTAATTACGATCTTGAGATTCTCCAATCGGTTGAAAACGTTAATGAAAGGCAAAAGAAAGTTATCCCGGCCAAGGTGTTGAATCATTTCAAAAATGATTTAAAAGGCAAGACGATTGCATTGTGGGGACTTTCATTTAAACCTAAGACCGATGATATGCGTGAAGCACCTTCTTTGATAATAATTGAAGAAATATTGAAAGCCGGAGCAAAGATTAAAGCATACGATCCAGTAGCAAACAAGGAGGCAAAAAGAAGAATTGGGGACGTAATTGATTATTGTGATGATATGTATGAAGCTCTTATTGACGTGGATGCTTTAATTGTTATTACAGAATGGCCCGAGTTCAGGGTTCCAAATTACAAGGTAATGAACAAACTTATGAAAGATAAACTTATATTTGATGGGAGAAATATATACGATGCTGCTGAAATGTCAGAGTTTGGCTACACATATTATAGTATCGGAAGACCAATAGTAAATAAATAATTAAACTTAATGAAAAGAATACTTGTTACTGGCGGAGCCGGTTTTATTGGGAGCCATCTATGCCAGCGTCTTTTAAATGAAGGAAACGAAGTCATTTGTCTAGACAATTTTTTCACAGGTTCAAAAAGGAACATTGTACATATGCTCAACAATCCTTTTTTTGAATTCATAAGACATGATGTAACCCAACCATTTTTTATTGAGGTGGATGAGATATACAATCTCGCCTGTCCTGCGTCACCAATTCATTATCAGTATAATCCGATAAAAACGGTTAAAACTTCTGTTATGGGAGCCATAAATATGCTGGGGCTCGCTAAAAGGATTAAGGCAAAAGTATTGCAAGCATCGACCAGTGAGGTTTATGGTGATCCGCATATTCATCCGCAAAAGGAAGATTACTGGGGAAATGTAAATCCTATAGGAGTAAGATCCTGTTACGATGAGGGTAAACGATGCAGCGAAACTTTGTTTATGGATTATCACCATCAGAATAAAGTAAGAATTAAGATTATTCGAATCTTTAATACTTACGGACCAAATATGCACCCAAACGACGGAAGGGTTGTATCGAATTTTATTATGCAGGCTTTGAGGGGTGAGGATATCACAATTTATGGTAAGGGGAATCAGACTCGCAGCTTTCAGTATGTTGATGATCTGGTAGAGGGAATGATACGGATGATGAATACCGGCGATGATATTATCGGTCCTGTAAATATTGGTAATCCGGGAGAATTTACCATAAAAGAACTGGCAGAGATTATACTTAAAATGACTAATTCCAAATCAAAAATAATTTATCTTCCTTTACCTCAGGATGATCCGATTCAAAGAAAACCGGATATAAGTTATGCAAAAGAAATACTGGATAATTGGGAGCCTAAAATTAATCTGGAATCGGGTCTCCTTAAAACCATTAACTATTTCAATAAAATAATAACAGAGGATATTAAGTTTGCCTGAATTGTTTAAAATAAATCAGTGCAGTTATTGGTGCTGAAAAGTATAAATTAAAAATTATCTCATGAAAGGAATTATTCTGGCCGGAGGAGCCGGCACAAGATTGTACCCTTTAACAAAAAGCATTTCAAAACAAATCATACCGGTTTATGACAAACCCATGATTTATTACCCATTATCAGTATTACTGTTAGCGGGAATAAAAGAAATCCTTATTATTTCCACCCCAAAAGACCTGCCTCTTTATATTGACCTTTTAAAAGATGGGACTCAGCTGGGTGTAAAAATTGAATATGCTGAACAACCCTCACCTGATGGATTAGCCCAGGCTTTTCTTATAGGCGAGAAATTCATTAATAATGAACCTGTTTGTCTCATTTTGGGCGATAATATATTCTATGGTCAGAATTTCGGCAAAACCCTCCTCGATACGGCAGAATTAGAAAAGGGAGCTGTGGTTTTTGGCTATTTTGTTAACGATCCGGAGCGATATGGAGTAGTTGAATTTGATGGAGAAGGAAAGGCCATAAGTCTGGAAGAAAAACCAGCAGTACCTAAATCGAATTATGCGGTAACCGGATTATATTTTTATGACACAAGCGTTGTTGAAAAAGCGAAATCACTCAAACCTTCCAAAAGAGGTGAATTGGAAATCACTGATTTAAACAAACTCTATTTGCAGGAAAATACTTTAAACGTTCAATTATTAGGGCGTGGTATGGCCTGGCTCGACACAGGAACACATGAAAGTCTTTTGCAAGCCTCCAATTATATTTATACAATAGAAGAAAGACAAGGACTTAAGATTTCATGTATTGAAGAAATTGCCTATAAAAGAAACTTTATTAGCAAAGATGAACTTTTGCAGCGCGCCAAAGAGCATGGGAATAGTCCATATGGAGACTACCTTAGAAGTATAGCGAATGAAAAAGTATTTGTATTTCAAAAATAATTAAAACTGCAGAACTCACTAAATTATGTATCTTACAGAAACCAAAATAAAAGACTTATATATAATTGAACCTAAGATCTATAAAGACAGCAGAGGTTATTTTTTTGAAAGCTTTAGTTTAAAATACTTACAAAATAAGGGTTTGAATTATACTTTCATCCAGGACAATCAATCAAAGTCACAATACGGTGTAATCAGAGGCTTACATTTTCAGAAAGCTCCTTATGCACAAACCAAGTTGCTAAGGGTATTGGAAGGGAAAATCTTTGATGTAGCTCTCGATATGAGAAAGAGTTCACCCGATTTTGGGAAGTCGTTTGGGATAGAAATTTCGGCTGAAAACAATAAACAGCTTCTCATTCCGAAAGGTTTTGCTCATGGATTTTCTGTACTAAGCGAAACAGCTGTGGTAATGTACAAATGTGATGAGTATTATTCTCCTGAATCAGAAGGTGGTATAAAATTTTCTGATCCAAATCTGAAAATCGATTGGGGAATTGAAAAAGGCAAGGAAATTGTCTCAGAAAAAGACACTCATCTTCCAAACTTTGAAGATTCTGATTATTATTTTGATTAACAGAAAAGTTATTTAGAAATGAAGATTCTTATTACCGGTGCTAAAGGTCAGCTTGGCCAGTCAATAAAGAAAATTGAAAATGAATTTCAGCAATTTGAAATTATATATACTGATATAGAAGAATTAAACATTCTGTCTCAGAAGCAATCAGAAGCTTTTATACAAAATATCCGACCCGATTTTCTGGTTAATTGCGCCGCGTATACAGCTGTAGATAAAGCAGAAGAGGATATAGAATTCGCCACAAAGCTTAATAGTGATGCACCTGGAATTCTGGCAGGCATTATGCAAAAGCTGGGAGGAAGAACTATTCATATAAGTACCGATTATGTTTTTGATGGCAAAAAGGGAACAGAATATTTTGAAGATGATGAGACTTGTCCGGTAAGCGTGTATGGAAAAACCAAAGCTGCCGGTGAAAAACGTGTATTGGCTTTTAAGGGCAATATAGTAATCAGGACATCCTGGTTGTATAGCGAATTTGGAAATAATTTCTTCAAAACAATGTTCAGACTCTTAAAGGAAAAATCTGATCTTAAAGTAGTTAATGACCAAATTGGCACTCCGACCTATGCTACTGATCTGGCAAGAAATATTTTATCTGTTGTTGAATTATCGGGGAAAAATAGTATTGAAGGTGGTGTTTACCATTTTTCCAGCGAAGGAATAGTTAGCTGGTACGATTTTACTGTTGAGATTGCAAAAAGATTGCATTCAAATTGTAAAGTACATCCCATTCCCACAACAGAATTCCCCCTACCCGCCCAACGGCCAATTTACGGCGTACTAAGTAAAAATAAAATAAAAAATCTTGGACTTTTTGTTCCCGAATGGAAGGAAAGTCTTGATATTTGTTTTGCGATTTACAAATAGTATTTTCAAGTATTAGGTACTTCGAAATATTAGAAAATTATATTAGGAAAACTACTAAAATAAAATATCATGTTAGAGCAAGTTAGATCGAATGCAAAAGCCTGGTTAGAGCCGGGATTTGACGAAATAACCAGAAATAAAGTAAAATATTTACTGGAGAATGACGAGAAGGAACTTACCGAATCGTTTTATAAAAATCTCGAGTTTGGAACCGGCGGTTTGAGAGGCATAATGGGTGTGGGTACTAACCGAATGAATATTTACACCTTAGGAATGGCCACACAGGGATTAGCAAATTATCTTAAAAAAGAATTTCCCGGTTTGAGTCAGATTTCGGTAGTTATAGCCCATGATAGCAGAAATAACAGCAAACTATTTGCAGAAACTACAGCCAGAATTTTCAGCTCAAACGGTATTAAAGCATATTTATTTGATGATTTGCGACCCACACCGGAATTGAGTTTTGCTATCAGACATTTCAAAGCACAAAGCGGTGTAGTGATTACAGCTTCACATAACCCTAAAGAATATAATGGCTATAAAGCTTATTGGGACGATGGTGGTCAGCTCATCTCACCCCACGACACAAATGTAATTGATGAAGTCTTAAAAATTCAATCTGTCGAAAGTATTGATTTTAAAGGGAATGATGATTTAATAGAGATCATCGGTAAGGAAGTGGATGAAATATATACTAAAAAATTAAAAACGCTTTCGGTCAATCCCGGTATTATTGAAAGAAATTCAGATCTGAAAATTGTTTATACCCCAATCCACGGCACCGGAGTAAAACTGGTTCCGATGGCATTGAAAGCTTTTGGATTCAAAAAAATTTATAATGTCCCTGAGCAGGACATTACTGACGGTAACTTCCCTACCGTGGTTTCTCCCAATCCGGAGGAACCGGCTGCCTTAAAAATGGCTCTCGAAAAAGCAAAAGAGATTGATGCCGATCTAGTTATGGCCACCGATCCTGATGCCGACCGGGTAGGAATTGCGGTTAAGAACAATCAGGGTGTAATCAGCCTTTTAAATGGTAATCAGGCGGCTTCCCTCTTAATATATTATCTCCTAAAAGCATGGTCTGACAATAATAAAATTAAAGGCAGGGAATATATATGTAAAACCATAGTAACTACCGATTTACTGAACAAAATGGCAGACAAATTCGGTGTTGAGCATTTTGATGTGTTAACCGGTTTTAAATATATTGCCGATATTATAAAAAGATTCGAAGGCCAAAAGCAATTTATTGGTGGCGGAGAAGAAAGTTATGGATATTTGGCAGGCGAATTTGTAAGGGATAAGGACGCCGTGATTTCCTGCGCCCTTTTCGCTGAGGTGACTGCCTGGGCAAAAGATCAGAACAAATCATTATTCGATATTCTTATAGATATTTATATGGAATTTGGATTCTACCTGGAATCATTAATATCCATAGTTCGAAAAGGTATGGACGGTGCCGAAGAGATTCAAAAATTGATGGCGGGTTTCAGAAAAAATCCCCCTCAATCGGTTGGTGGATCTAAGATTATTTTGATTCATGATTACAAATTAAGCATTAGCTACGATAAAAAAACCGGAAAAGAAACCAAAATCGATCTTCCGAAATCAAATGTTCTTCAATTTATTACAGAAGACGGAACAAAAATATCTGTCAGACCTTCCGGAACCGAGCCTAAAATCAAGTTTTATTTTAGTGTGAATGAGAAACTTCCATCGAGGGAAGAATATGAAACAGTTAAATTGAAGCTGGAAGGAAAGATTAAAGGTATTATAGGGGAATTGAAATTGGACAATTAACCGCAAGGGGCGCAAAGGGAATTGGGAATTGTCAATTAGAATTAACCTAGCGAACTTTGCGAAAACCTTAGCGAACTTTGCGGTTAGATTTGTTTTTATTTTTTAATTCGATAACTTTAATTTATGAACGAAAATGAATT
>JAIOZM010000077.1 GCA_021740585.1 Bacteroidales bacterium | reverse complement strand
CAAAATATTTCAGTTAAAGCAACAACTACCGAGAAATTAGGTTTTACCGGAAGGGAAGAGGGTATTGCTGCTGAGGCTTTGGTTATGGTGGAAAAAGATAATTAATCGAATTTTACCTCAGGCATTTGTCTTAATTTATTATTTATCGATTTCTCAAGCATAAATAAGTTTTCATAAAAATTCGGAATACCCGGTTCCAATTCACTTCGTATTATTGAATTTATTATATAATTCAGATTTCTAAGATGAGCAATATCATTTGGATTTGAATCTGTTAATTGTGTATCCCTAATCTGATTCTCAAGCTCTATAATATATGCCTTTAGGAACATTTGAGCCAATTCAATACTGAGATCATATTGAAAAAGGGTGAAGATTAAATTATAATAATGAATAGTTAGTCCTGTTAGCGGAGGTGGATATAACTTCAGGTATTCTAAAATCTCGGCCTGTTTTTCCACAGAATTCTTTTCATTTAAATTATAACTTATGGCTATTGATTTCATTTCAAGAAAAAGCTGATAAAAGTTTTGTCTTGAATAATATTGGATTTCAGGTAAATCAACCGGAGATGCCAAAAGCAATTTCTCCACTTTCTCTTTATCAAAATTATAGTAGTAGTCGGAAAAATGGCCGGCATCATTCGTAAGTCTTATCACTAATCCCTCATCAAGTAATGATTTTGGACTGAATAATTGCTGAAATTCAGGATCCATATTTTTGACAAAATAAACAGGTCTTAAACCAAAATTATAATAAACAATTCCTGATAAAAGAAATTGAGGAAGTGAAATTTGTCTGTGGCTTGCATTTAAAAATATAAGCGTATCGGGTTCAAGACTTTTATTGAGAAACGGAATTGAATAGTAACCATATTCCATTAGTATATTGCTTTCCTTATTATAAGATTGTTTACTTATTTGTCTCTCTGCCTCAGGATAAGATAAGTTCTGTCTTGCAGTGTCATTCATCGCAAGAAGTTGCTTTCCTGCCAGATTTTTAATTACAAGCTCATTTAATCCTGTATTGAGCTTCCCCAATTTATTGTCTGTTTGACTCAGGAGGCCGAAGTACAAAGGATCATTAAGTAAAGCGGAATTAATTATCAATACATCCTTTCTGATGTTCCTTACAGCCTGACTCCATAAATGAGGGTAGGTGTCATTGTCACCATTAGTAATCAGGATGGCATTTTCTTCTATATTTTGCAATAAATATTCTGATGAATTAACCCAGAAATCGTCATAGTGGGGCTGAGTTTTTAAAAGAAATTTGTCAGCTTCCTTATAATAATTAAACAAATAAAGCTCGTACCAATGTGCCATGATTTTATTAGCGAGTGTAACATCTAAAAGGCCTGTACGGGTTTGGTAATACGGATTTCTTACATATAATTCTTTAAGATATTTAACTGACTTATAGGATAAACGAAGGTATCTTTGAATATCAGCCTTTTTAGGCGATGCAGAATGCATGAGTTCGGGATCTGAGTACTGTGAGTGAGTCCAGAAAATATTGGAAGCACGATGACTATACGCCAATGACAATCCATATAATTCATTGTCGCCCATTTCGGCTGTATTAAATTTTTTGAAATAGTTTATAACATCTTCATCCCAACCATAATAACCATAAAAGGGATGAATAGTAAACTCGTATCTTTTATTATTGCTTAATGAAAGTGTGTACTGCTCTGGCATACGAATCTCAGCCGGAATACCCGATGACGGAATGTTATAGCCGTCTTGTAAGGTCCAGATCTCTATCCTGCTTTTTTTTAAATCTTCAGTTTGGTCGTAAAATTCAGGTACAACATACCATCCCTTGGGTTGTCTCACGAATCGAAACTGATAGAAATTATCGCTTGAAAAAGCTATGACCTGATGATATTTCAGGAAATGCAGTACTATGTCCTCATAGGATGGATATTCACTCAGGAGTCTGAATTCTTTTTCCCTCTGCCCAAAAGAAAATTCCGGGATCAGGGCGAGAAATGAAAATAGAATCAATATCTTTAATCTCATAAAGTGAAATTATTTCATTGGCAAGTTAATCATTCTCTAATTAAACTCTCTTTTCAAGTCATAAGATTTATTTCACTTAATCTTATTTGATTATAATAAAGAGAGAATTGCCATAGAATTTTCAATATTATGCAAATTTAATTCAAATGTTTATTATTGTTCGAAAAGGAAATGTTCTGAACTTCTTCTGTACAGCGATATTTTATTTGTTGTCTATAGTCTCAGTAAGTGGCCAGAGTATTCAGATTAAAGTGGATGGATTAATTGCAGACAGGGTAATTCTTCAATCATATTATGGTAGTAACCTGGTCCCTACAGATACCATTCCTGTTGAGGGAGAGGCAATTTTTCTGGAGAATAAAAATTATCAGGCAGGATTATATCGACTGGTATTGGAGGATCCTGCCAATACGGCACTATTTAAAACGAATCCTTCTTCATTGGATTTTATCATATCTGCGGAAGATATTTCCCTTCACACTTCCTTTTTTGATCCGGTTAAGTCAATGGAAGTAATTCATTCCAAGGAGAATAGTTTGTTTTATGATTATCTTAAGAAAAATAATATTTACCAGGCCAGATTGGGTGCTTTGCTTGGACTTTTGTCTGAATATTCAGAAAAAGATCATTTTTATGAAGCGCTGGGAATAGAAACTGTGCGTTTGCAAGAAGAATTTGTTGACTACTTATTAACTTCGGCCGGGGACAGAGAGTATAGATTTATATCTGACTATCTGAAATTCATGGTTGAGCCGGTTTACCATCCTGATTGTGGGATGAGCATAGGCGAGTTCATGAAAACTAATTATCTCGACCCTCTTGATTTTAATTCTCCGGATTTAATCCGAAGCCCTGCTATTTCTCGAAAAATAATCAGCTATTTAAGTTTTTATGCAAATAATAAGTATTCTCAGGCAGAACAGGAAGTGGAATTTATGTTGGCCGTGGATAAAATTATGGAAGAGGTTTCGCATAATCAGGAGGTAAGATCATTTGTACTTGATTTTCTGGTTGAAGGGTTTGAAGATCTTCAAATGGAAAATGTTCTGGTGTATATTGCCGATAATCATTTGTCTGCGGATTGCGAAACGGATAATGAAAAGATTTTGCAAAAACGGCTTGCCGGGTATCAGGAAATGTCGGTAGGAAAGCCGGTTAAAAATATCCAATTGCTAAATGAGCAGGACGAGCTTGTCAGCCTGTTTGATATTCAAAAGGATTATACTTTAATCCTCTTCTGGGCATCCTGGTGTCCACACTGCAAAAAACTAATTTCAGACTTAAACAAATGGTATAAAACAGAAGCTCAATTATATGATATTGAGATTTTTGCTGTCTCAATAGACACAAGCAAAGCCGATTGGGAGGAAGTAGTGTTTATAAATGATTTAAGCTGGATTAATACCCTTGAACCAAAAGGATGGGATGCTAAGGTTTCCCAACAGTATAATCTTTATGCTACTCCAACTATGTTTCTGATTGACAGGGAAAAGAAAATTGTTGCCAAGCCACTCACAATGAGGGAATTTCTGAAAGTATTGAAGGGACTTTTTTAAGTATTTTACAGTAAAAATATTTTATGAGCTTGAATTATCTTATCTGAATATTCAGAAAGCAACCGAGCTGATTAGGCGATATAATTTCTGGCATCACAACGAATCCTTAGTTTAGCCACCCGTCTTCTCGAGATAGGCATCAAAACTCATTTCCTCATAAATTTTATCTCCTAAATATCGAAGAATCCGGCTTAGATCCTCTGGAGATTTATAGCCGGGAAGTGGCTGTATCATGTTCATTTTTTCATCAAGGAAAACGATGCTTGGATAGGATAGCTTATTATTCAATAAGGCAGCCGCAAGTTGATGGTATCCTCTGTTTCCGCTTGAAACAAATTTAAATTCATTACCCCGAAAAGTAATAGGATCTTTTGATTCAGCATTAAACTTTACAGAGATGAATTTATCGTTTAAAAGTTGAATTACCTCTTCATCCTGAAAGCTTGTGGAGTTCATTCTTTTGCACCAGCTGCACCAGTCGGTGTAAACATAAATGAAGTATTTCTTGTCGTTAGTGGCGCTTAATTTATTTGCTTCTGTAAAATCCAGCCAGTTGATTGCATTAGTTACAGCTGCTGAATTTACCGTGCTCTTAGCCTGTGGCTTTTCATCTATTGTAAATCCGCTTAACACTAATATAGATGTGAATAATGATATAATTTTAATTGTAGTCATTTGTACTTCTTCATTTTTTATCAGAAAACTTCATCTATAGCTAAAATCCAGTTGACGAATTTTCCGTCTTATTGATAAACAATTAATGTGCCGTAATGTTTTAAGTTAGTTTAGGCAATGAAAAAGAGCCGGTAAAGTCTGAGTTTTCGATGTGCTCAAGCCTCATATTACCTGATTATCCCCATTTTCTTCATCAAAAAGGAGGCATTCATATTTTGTGCAATACCGGTTTGGAGTTTATAATCAAATACAAGTTCATTGTTTTCAATGTGGCTTTCAAAACGATAATTTCTAATTTTTTCAGGGAATTCTGTTTGCATTTTCCCTAATTCCAGGTCGTGACTCGCAATTAAACACACGGCTTTAGTTTTCACAAGTTGACGAATAAGGGCTTCGGATCCGATATGTTTGTCAGTGGAGTTAGTTCCTTTTAAAATTTCATCAAGTAAAATAAAGTAGCGTTCACCCTTATTTAATCCTTCAACTATACGCTGCAGCCTTTTTAATTCTGCAAAGAAATACGATTCACTTTCAGCTAATGAATCAGTTGTTCGCATACCGCTTATGATCTTATCGGGCGAAAAAGAAAATTCTGCAGCACAAACCGGCATTCCCATCCCTGCTAAAATTAAATTGGCTCCAACGGCCCTGAGAAAAGTACTCTTTCCTGCCATATTTGCACCGGTAATCAGGATTACATTTTCATTGTCGTTTATACTGAAATTGCTGCAAATGCGTTTTGAAAAATGCAATAAAGGATGTCCCATTTCCCGTGAAATAATAGCTTTCTCAGATAGCTCCGGCCAGCAGAAGTCGGGATGATTGAAACTAAAGGCACTTTTGCTGATTAGCATATCAAATTCAGCATGGGATGCAAAAAAATCAGGAATTCCGCTTCTATAGTTTTCTTTCCACTTCTCCATTTTCATTATTATATGAAAATCGTGAAGGAATACCGTGTTTAAAAACAGTCCTACCAATAGATTTAGCCTGCTATCGAGAAAATTCATGAGTAAATCAAGTTCCCGAAGCTTTTTTAGTGAGTCAATCGATTTTGACTGTATTGCTTTTAGGGATTCATGCTGAAAGTGGGCTGAAGAAATGATTTTACTTAGCCGAAGATACTTATTTATCAGGCTTTGTTTTTTTGTTATATTGGCATGATACCGATTAATCTTTGTGAGAAATATTCCATATACAAACCAAGTCAAGAGGATTGATATTGTTAATAATCCTGCGAACTTTGAGTTAATTACGGTTGCTGTAATTAATCCTGTATTCAATAAACTAAAAGCATATACCATGAATCTGACAGGGGTGGAGAATCTTAAATTATCCTTACTCATCCAGGAGAGGATTTCATTCCTGTCCGATTCTGAATCTTCCGTAAGCAGGCCAGTCGATCTGTAATCCTGCAGTATCTCTTGTTTTGCCAGAAGCTCTTTTAGAATAGCTTGTGTTTCAATGATTTCCTCCTTTGTTTTGGGAGATGAAATGAAATCGTCGGCTAATCTTTGTTCACCCATATTTGTGCAACTTCTGTTTATGTACTGGAACAACGATTTCTCGCCAAAAATATCGAGGTCGTAGGTGAATTCATGCTCAGGATTAAGGTAATGAACTCCATTATAAAAAGTTGAGAAATTTCCGTTTAAAGCTTCAGACTCCTGGTTATTTATCAGGATTAGTTTTCCCAATTTCTTTTTTAAATCTGACAGATTTTTATGTATTGACACCAATCGGAAGAACATGATAAAAAACACTGCTCCAGATAGTTGAAGAATCAGGATATTCAACTTTACCCCTTTTATAAAAAGAAAAACCGCCACTATAATAAAGATAAGCCTGAGAAATCCGATCCATATTATTTTATTATTCACTTGTTTTTCTTCCATGGAAAACTTTTCCTGCCTCGACCGGTAGAACTCTTTTAGATCTGATAAATTCATTCTGTTTTTCGCTATTACTTGAAGGATTCCTCTTTAGGGATAAAAAGATTTCTTTTGATATTTTGCTCTGGGCTATAAAATTTTTGAATAGGGATGTCCATAGCTGATTTTTTCGATTGTACAGGCTCATATCCATTAATTAAACCAACAGCAGCTGCCAGTAGGGGATCCGTCAAATCTCCAAAAGGAACAGCATTTAACAAGCGATCTTCAATATAATAGTCGGGAGTAAGACCATCCTTAAAATCGGTTACACCAAGAGCGTTTGCATATTTTAAAACAATTGGCAGCATAGCCCAATTATGCCTTGGAGGCTCGTAGGTGTCAGGGTATACCCAGGCTCCTGTATATTTTCCGTAAGTAGGTTCGCCGATAAGTATTACATCCATATAGGGTTCAAGCCCTGAGATCACCAACTCACTTGCCGACGCAGACCCATTGGAGCTTAGAAAATAAACTTTATTCAGATTAAGGTTGGAAATGGCTCCCGGGAATCTGTAATTTAACACATCGCGGGTTCCATAGGAATCGATGTAATAATCTTCCAGAAAACTATTATAGACAAAACTAACCAACACATCTTCATTGCTTACATTGATTTCGGGGGCAATACATGATGCGAAATAGCCTGCGGTAGATATTTCCCCTCCGGGGTTGTATCTCAGGTCGATAACTAACTCAGTAATTCCAGCGTTAAGAAAAGTATTCATAGCATTATCAATTTCTCTGAGGAAAACCTCGCCTGTGCCGCTTATAAATTCAGTATAAACAAGATATCCGATCTTAATCCCGGCGGTATCAATTATTTCATAATGTAACACTGGATTTGTACTTATAATTTCAGCTGTGAGGGACATTGTAACTCCGGTTTCGAAAATCATGGAATCTCTATATTCTGCCAGCCCCAAAGTATAACTATCCTGATTATAAAGGTTCCGATAATTTAAAGTGTCAAGCTGAATACCGTCGATTTCAAAAATAATATCACCACGTTTCAACCCGGCATCACTAGCTGGTGTTTCTTTGTAAACGTATTCCACAACTATTATTACCTGTCCTGAATTGCCAATTAGTCCAAATGTGGGTGAATATCCCATAGCCATAGGAGTGCCATCCAATTCCATGGAAAATGATGTGTAGTCGTCAGTTATATATGACCATTTATCTTCAGAATTATATAAGAGGGAATAGAAGAAATCTTTTGGATTATCTTCAGAAAGCGGATTCAATCCCTGTGGTATATGTTCTTCCCAGAAATAAATATAATTCATGTGGTAATATATCCATTCACTGATCTCGCCGTTTGTCAGATCTTTAGTTTCGGTGTTTTCAGGATCTTCTCTTTTACAAGAGGAGAGGGAAATTATAATGATAAAAAATACTGATAAATGTTTCATATAGCTATGTATTCAATTATAATTAATGCAGCAATAATTGGGCCTTTTATTTTAAAATGTTAAGGTAAATACTGTTTCTGAATATGGAATGGAAGTGGCTGTAATAGTTCCTCCGTGAAGTCTTAATATCTGTCTTGATAAGGATAGTCCGATGCCAGATCCACTGGGTTTTGTAGTAAAGAAAGGTATGAAAATTTTGTCGAGAACATCAGCTAAAATTCCCTTACCATTGTCGATAACCTGAATGGTTACTTTTCCCCTTTTATTATAGGATGCCCTTAGCATAATTTTCCCCTCATTTATTCCTTCCAAAGCGTGAATTGAATTTTTTATAAGATTTATCAATACTTGTTCAATCAATTGATCGTCCATTACAACTTCAAGGCTCTTTGGTTCAATTATTTTTTTGCACTCAATATTGA
Organism: Bacteroidales bacterium; assembly: GCA_021740585.1. GTDB lineage: Bacteria > Bacteroidota > Bacteroidia > Bacteroidales > JAGLSB01. Next base: position 12,602 of record JAIOZM010000077.1, on the reverse strand, counting down.
AATCCTTAAGGTCTTTTTCCATTAATGATGAAAGGCTCTCAAATAAGTCCTCGATCATAATGCGGTTAAAATTTGGAGTAGGTATTTTTGTGAGATTCCGGTAAGTATTTACAAAGTGCATTAAACCCGAACTTCTCTTAGATATGGTTTGCAATGCATTTTGAATTTCAAGAATTGTTTCTTTATCCGGAGCTAAATTATTTTCTTCTTTTGTATAGGGTTTTAGCATTGATTCCAACGTAGCTGATAAACTTGATATGGGGGTAATGGAATTCATGATTTCGTGGGTGAGAACCCGGATTAGTTTCTGCCATGCTTCGGTTTCCTGGTCTTCTAAAACATTTTGAATGTTCTTAATGGTGGCAAGAGTGATGACTTTATTCTTAATCCGGAACTCGGTAGAATTTATAGCAAGTTGCAAAAAATCGTCATAATTATGCACTTTAACCAGCTTATTCTCCCCAGGCTTAATATTTAGGAGGGTTTCAACCAATTCGGTTGATAAAGCACTTAGTTTGTCGATGTTTTGTATGCTCCCAAGTTGAAATAATTTCTTTGATGCTGTATTAATCATTTCAATTGAGCCGTCTTTTTGATAGGCAAGAATACTTACATCAATATTCTCAACTATACTTTGAAGGTAGTGGAAATGCTCCTCTTTTTCTGATCTGACTTTTTGGAAATCTGCTATTACATCATTAAATGCAGCATTTAGCTCATTAAATGAAGGTCCCAGACCATCTATTTTAAAGGATCGGGTGAATTCTGAGAAGCGTATGGATTCGAGAAAACTAGATAGATCCCGGTTTGTTTTTTCCACATACCAAATAAGAGCATATACCTGTAAAATGGTGGCTACCAATACAAGTAAGGGTGTCAGGTATGTTTGTGTTCCCATTAAGTAGAAAAACAAAAATACAGATGCCGCCAGTACGATCACCCTGATAATTAAATTAAGACGAAAACTTTTATAAACCATGTTTTTCCATTCTTCGATACAAGGATGTTCTTGTAAGTCCCAGATCTTGAGAGGCCTGAGAGATATTTCCTTGCGATTGTTTTAATACTTTCTGTATTACTGTTTTTTCAATCTCATCCAAATTAAGGGTATTGAATTCGAATTCACTCCCTTTCTTACCTTGTGAAGATAAGATAAAATCATCCTGAGAAAGCATGTCGCCGTCCGACATAATAACGGCTCTCTCAATAGAGTGTTGCAACTCCCTCACATTACCCGGCCAACTGTATTTAGAGAGTTTTTTCATGGCACCGGACTGGATGGCTCTTATATTTTTTCTGTACTTGCGGCTATATATTCTGAGAAAATGATCAGCAAGAATAGGTATATCACCTTGTCTTTCTCTCAAAGGAGGCAAATGAATTTCAACGGTGTTGATCCGGTACAGTAAATCCTGTCTGAATTTCCCTTCTTCCACTTCACTATGAATATCGTTATTTGTTGCAGTAATTATCCTCACATTTATGGGTATAGCTTTGTTTGAACCAACTCTGGTAACTTCACTACGCTCAATAATTGTGAGTAGTTTTGTTTGCATCTGGGGCGTAAGATTTCCTATCTCATCCAGGAAAAGTGTACCTCCCGAGGCAATTTCAAAACGCCCTTGTTTTGCAGCCTTTGCATCCGTAAATGCCCCTTTCTCATGACCGAATAATTCGCTTTCGAACAGGGTCTCGGCAATAGATCCCAGATCGACGCTGATAAAAACTTCATCTTTTCTTAGTGAATTTCTATATAAAGCCCTTGCAACCAGTTCTTTACCTGTTCCATTTTCACCAAGAATTAAAATACTGGCGTCGGTGGCAGCAACTTTTTTGATGGTATTAAAAACCTTCAGCATTTCCTCAGATTTACCAATAAAATCTGTGAATGGTTGATCAAGAACTGCAGAAATCTCGCGTTGTTTTTGTCTTAGCTTCATGGTCTCGTTTCGGGAATGCCTAAGCTGAATTGATGAATTAACCGTAGCCATTAACTTTTCATTCTGCCAGGGCTTAAGAACAAAATCTGTTGCGCCTGATTTAATAGCTTTTACAGCTTTTTCGGCATCCCCATAGGCTGTTATAAAAACAATTACAGCCATTGGATCAATGGCAAGAATCTTTTCCAGCCAGTCGAAACCTTCTTGTCCGCTAATAGCATCTTTGGTAAAGTTCATGTCTAAAAGTATGACGTCCCAATTATCGGACTTCATCATTTCAGGGATGCCTTCAGGATTTGATAGTGTCTCAATTCTTTCAACTTCATTTTTTAAAAGAAGTTTAAGAGCGAAGAGTATGTCTTCATTATCATCTACTACAAGCACTTTTCCAATTTTTGCACTCATTTATTTCAATGTTTAAGATTAATTTATGAATCGTAAAGAAATATAAACCTTTTTTAAAATACTTTTGATAGAATCTGATCTTTATAAAATCACTTCTACTCAAAATTACAAATCTTTTAGTAGAATGTTCGAATTCGAACAATAAATGTTGCATATTCGTACACAAAATAATTTTATAAGATTATCTTAAATTGGAATTAAATATCAGATTGATAGGATGATAATAATATTGGTATGATAAATGAAATGAAAAGTTCAAATAAATAAAATGAACGGAATGGATAGGCCGAAAAAGAGGAAAAGGACATTTCTGTTGAAAATGTTCTGGATAGGTTTAATAAGCATTTCTTTAGCTTTTCTTTCAGTAAAAGTGATTATGAACGAAAAAGCTTCTAAATTTTATGTCGGAATTGATAAACTTTTCGAAAAAGGTAAAAAATGACGATATTTATGGCTTAAATCCTGATTGATGATAAAGGCAGTAGAATTATCCAAAGTTTTTCGTTCAGATGAGGTGGAAACCACCGCCTTAAATAAAGTAAATCTTGAAATCGGTGCTGGTGAATTTGTCGCCATAATGGGGCCTTCAGGATGTGGTAAAACCACATTGCTCAATCTTGTTGGGCTTCTTGACAACCCCAGTAAGGGCAAACTATTTGTATTGGGTGAAGATGTTACAAAATTTTCTGAACGAAAAAGATCCAATCTTAGGAAAGCAAATATTGGTTTTGTTTTTCAAAGTTTCAATCTTATTGATGAATTGACGGTTTTTGAAAATGTTGAATTGCCTCTCCTTTATCTTGGAATTCCCCGTTCTGAAAGATTAAAGCGTGTTCCGGAGGTGTTGGACAGACTTAAAATGTCGCATCGAAAGAATCACTTTCCCCTGCAACTATCAGGAGGTCAGCAACAAAGGGTTGCCATTGCCCGATCCGTTATTTCCAGACCAAAACTTATCCTGGCAGATGAACCTACCGGAAATCTGGATTCTGGTAATGGAGAGGAAGTTATGGCGCTTTTATCTGAATTAAATCAGGAAGGAGCTACAGTAATAATGGTAACTCACTCAAAGACAGATGCTGATAAAGCACACAGGATTATTCAGCTTTATGATGGCCATATCGTTACAGAGAATATAAGACATATTCTTTAGCTTAGATTTCTGATTTTTAAATGGATTAAAGTTTAACTTCAATTATTTTATATTTTTACTAAAAATTTTAAAATGAAGTTTTACCTTTTCCTGTTAATCATTATACTTAGCTGTTCTGCCGGGTATTCTCAGCAATTTACGTCAGCCGATATATTAGCAACCGGGCATTTTTCTGTGGGTGTTAATCCGGTACTACTTGACAAAGCAAGTGTGCAATCGGGTATGTATTTACATGGAGGGATGGGATTGAATAAAACTATGGATTTGTCATTAAAACTTGGTTTTTTAGAAGGAAGTAATTATTATGGTGGTGATATAGAATGGCTTGTCAGAGACAGAGGTAAATTGAGTTTGTCGATGTATGCAGGTGCTCATGTTAAGTACTTTTTTGGTTTGGATGCCGGGTTTACCGCTGTAATGCCTTTGAGTAAAAAACTTCATTTTTATACCGGAATTGACACTGATTTGATTTTTGGGTCAGACATTAATCACAATACCTGGCTTCCGGTTGGGCTATCAGGTTCGCTGAGAGATAACTTGTCTCTTATCTTAGAACTTGATGTACCCATGTCTGAATGGGCCTGGAATATTTTAGGAGGCGGTATTATCTTCTATTTGTAAAGTTCCAGCTTTAAAGATTCAAATAAATCTTTCATAAACAATAAAAGGATCTTTTTGGTAATCAAAAAAAATCTCGCCAATTTTTTCGTAACCTGAGTTTGTATATAACTTAATGGCTGATGGATTTGAACAGATAACATCAAGTCTGACAGATTTAAAACCATGATTTTTGCCATATTCTGATGCGAAGCTCATCATTTTCGACCCGATTTTATTGTTCATGAACTCGGGATGCACAGCAAGCCGGTGAACATAAAGTGCTTTCTCCGGCTGGTTGAATTTTAGATTTTTGTATTCTTCAGGCTCTTCCTCATTGAGACAAACTACCCCTAAAACTGTATAATTTTCGATATAAATAAATAGGTTTCCGGCATGAATATCATTAAATAGTTGTTCTCGTGAGGGGTAGGCTGAATTCCAGTTAAAGAATCCACGCCTGTTCATTTCAATAACGCAAGTGCGATATATATACAATACCTCAATTAGATTGTGTAATTCGGCCTTCCTTATCGAATAATTATTTTGAAGCATAGACTTCTTCACCTGAAATATAAGTGTTTATTACTCTTGTATTGAAAATTTCCATCTCATCTACCTTCATAATATCCCTGTCTGTTACAACAAAATCTGCTTTCTTCCCTGGTTCAAGACTACCAATCTCATTTTCTTCAAATCCTGCTTTAGCCGCCCAGATCGTCATTGCCCTCAAGGCATCTTCTCTGCTTAAAGCTTCTTCCTTTTGAAATCCATTTTCCGGCCAGCCTGAGTGGTCCATTCTCGTAACCGCGGCAAAGAAACCATAAAGTGGATTTATATCCTCAATCGGAAAGTCGCTCCCATTGGGCAGCCAGCCATTTTGATTCAGCAGAGTTTTATAGGTATAAGCATTCTGAATTCTATCACCCAGCCGATCCTCTGCCCAATACATATCAGAAGTGGCATGGGTGGTTTGAATGGATGGGATTATGGAAAAATCTCCAAAAAGATTAATATCTTCCGGATGAATAACCTGAGAATGTTCAATACGCCATCTTTTATCATTTTTAGTTTTAAGAATATCTTTATATATGGTTAACATAAGCCTGTTTGCACTATCACCAATGCAATGAGTATTTACCTGGTATCCAAATGAATCAGCCAAAGCAGCCATTTTATGTAAATATTCATAGCTGGCCACTTGCAGGCCGGAATTTTTTGGGTCATCACTGTAGGGTTCAATCATCAATGCACCCCGCGAACCTAAGGCTCCATCGGCATATAGTTTTATTGAGGCGATATGCAAACGCTCTGTCTTGTATATTCCATGGTACATATATTTCCCGAAATTCTCCTCTGTAGGACTCAGCATGGCGTAAATTCTTATTTTTAGATTTTGATTCAGATGAAGGTCATCAATCATTTCAATTACATTGAGATCGAGTCCCGCATCGTGAACAGAAGTGAGTCCAACGGCAAAACAGTTCTTTTCAGCTCCTAATAATGCTTCTTTTATTTCTTCTTCTCCGGCTTTTGGAATAAATGACTGCACCATATTTGTAGCGTTGTCGACAAGAATTCCGGTAAGTTTCCCATTTTTCTGAATAATTTCCCCTCCCTCAATTTTTGTTGCAGGCTTGATACCTGAAATATCAATAGCCTTTTGATTTACCAGTGCTGCATGACCATCGATCCTAATCAATATAACCGGTCGGTCGGGGAATAGTTTGTTAAGTTTTTCGTTGTTGGGCCATTCCTTAACTTGCCAGTCATTTTGATCCCATCCTCGTCCCAAAATCCATCCGTCAGGATGAGTGGCAGAGTGAATTTCTAATCTTTCAAGGACTTCATCCATCGATTTTGTTCCTTTGAGATCAGCCTCTCTCAATCCATTTCCGTATCCGTAAAAATGGCAATGAGGATCTATTAGTCCGGGATAAATTGATTTGCTATGCATGTCGAGGATGTTTCCTGAAGAGTACTTCTTTTCTATATTGCCGGTCTTTCCAAGTTCAAGAATTTTCCCTTCGTGAATAACCATGCTTTCAAAGATGTTGAAAGAACTGTCAACGGAATATATCACTGCATTTTTGATAATGGTATCTACCGGTTTTTTGCTGGAACAGGAATTCATCGCAATAATTATTAGGTAAAAAAGGAGGTTTTTAGTTTTCATTTAATTGATATTAAGTAGAAATTCATGACTTTCTTTTCATTTGGACAGGGTTATTTAAAGTTGTCATATATCTGCTTCCTCAAATTGAAAATAAGATTTTAACCCTCTTGATCCTAGAATGGCAGATAGTCAATTCATTCTATAAAAATAAAAAAAAATACCTTAATTCTTTTTTTATCAGAATTAAGGTATTTATTTGGACTTAGATTATTTTTTACTTCACCATCATTTTCCCTATATATTTTCTGTCTGATTGAATTTCGATGAAATAGAATCCTGATGTAAGATTTTCTCTTTCAATAACAATATGATTGTCATAATATTCAGTTTCTCTTAATATTCTGCCCTTGCTATCCATTATTTTTAGAAGCAGTGGAAAGCTTTGGTTTCCTGCAACATCGAGTGTACTCCAATTTTCCATAGGATTTGGATATATATTTATTTCAAAGCTTTTTGCATCAATGGTTCCGGTTTTTATTCTATTATCCTCCAGATTTGAAAGTGAATGTATAAATGGCCCGCTACCCGCTTTTTTATCTCCCGGAAGGTCAACAAAGCATGCATTTGCTTTTCTGACTTCAATCTGATAGTATTTTCTGTCTCCGGGATCAGTATCATTCCATTCGGTAAAACTACTTGAGATGTCATAGATAACTTCCATAGATTCAGGGCTTGATCCTGACCAGCAATAGTAAAAATCAGGCTCCCATGTTCTGCTTTCGTTAAGGTAAGGTGTCCAGTCAAGAATATAGGTTCCGGGTTCCACTCCAAGTGATGAACCAAGCTGTATGGTCTGATGATAAGGGCTGAAATCGGATTCATTTCCACAAGTATCAATAACGGTAATGGAATATCTTGCTGCCAAAGCCTCCGGCGTCGATTGGTAATCGATGAAGTAGGAATATTCAGCGTCGTAGGGTACATTACCAATGGGCACATAGTTGTTCCCGTATAGTTTATAAATATTGTAGGACTGAATGCCGGCATTCGGACTTCGTTCCCATATAATCATATTTTTTTGTTCTTCAGGATCGACGGTTACAAGACATATTTCCGCATTTTGAAAGGGCTCTGAAGCAATAATTTTTACCTCATCCGATTGACTGCTGCACTGCCCGTTGGAAACATTTATATAAAATATTCCCGAGGTGTCGCTATAAATTGTATTGCCATATATTCCATTGTTCCATTCGAATGAGTAATTGAGATTGGGATCGTAATTAAGCAATTCGGCTGTAATCTGCTGAAATTTTCCCCTGCATATGTAATTTGTTCCTGTTGGATTGATACTTAGTTCGGGGGATTCCAAAACGGTAATGGTTTTGACTACTTCAGATGATAAATCATCGTTATAAGCAGTAAGTTTCACCACATAATCACCCTGTTGATCAAAACTATGCGTCAGGTTTACTGTGGTATATTCAATACTGCCGTCGTTATTTATATCCCATTCGTATCGTGTCAGATTATCAACAGAAGTACTCAGGTTGGTAAGATAAGTTACTTCGGGTAAGCAAGTTATTTGTGTGTCAAAATCCGGCTTCGGGTGAACCGCAGATATTTTTGAGATGCCAAAATATCCTGAAGAAAACCATACATTATCGTCATTATCTATTGTAATATTATTAACTATGTTTTCATTTAAACCGTCATCCACGCTAAATGTTCTAAAATTGGTTCCGTTAAATTTTGCCCCTCCGCTTGAACTTCCCAGCCAGATATTACCTTTATTATCGGCTTCAATTCTATTATAGTAGGAGGGTGCAATGAAATTATTAAAAATTGTGCCATTGAATTTTGTGACATTATTCGTTGCGGTTACCCAAATATTTTCATCCTTGTCATGTGTAATTCCAGAGCAGGTATTGGCTGGCAGACCATCGTTGCTTGAGTAATTTACTCCCTGAAAGTTGCTGTACGAGAGGTATCCCATTCCTCCGGTGGCCGTTGAATACCAAATCCGGTTATCGCCAAGAGTAGTAACACCTGTTATATTATTTTCGGGTAAAGTGCTATTTTTGGTCGTAGCCTGGTTAAAGAAATTGTTATTTGCATTTAAAAGAAATATACCGTCAGGTGTGGCAATCCAGAAAATATTGGCCACCTCATCAAAAGTAACATCCTGTATGTATGAATCTGTCCATGTAACATCAATATATGACGATATTGGGTAGCAGATGGCGTTGTCGTTTTTGTCTATTTTTATCACTTTAAGTATGTGATCAGAATAGCCAAGGAATGCAATCCAGGTATTATCATATTGATCAACAACCATATGTTTAATCCAACCGTATCCACAACCCCCGTTTGCTGTAAATTCTCTGAAGAAATTGTCCTTATAACCAATTACGTAATTGTTTTGTCCCATAATTCTTGCGCTGCCATCGCTAAGAAAAGCCATGGTTTCAATATAGTTGCTTTGGATGGCATTCATTTCAATTCTGGGTGTCCATCCAACATTTACTTTATCTACTTTTGCAAGTCCATTATAACTTCCTAACCAGATATTTCCATTAGCATCTGCAATCAGATCCAGGATCAAATCGATTCTGTCACCGGATTCTCCTGAAATGTAGGTTGTCCAGGTGGTTCCATTAAATTTATATGCTCCAAAGTAAGTTCCAAACCAAAGATTTCCATCCCCGTCCTGAGCTATACTGTAAGTATTTGAAGGCAAGGCATAGCCATAATCTGTCCAGCTTTTTGAATAGGGATTGTATTTCATGGCACCACCAAAATAAGCTACCCAAATATTGCCATACAAATCTTTTGTAAGATCATATACTCCGCCGATGGCGATATTCCCAAAGTAGTCTTCAATTTTGGTTATTTTCCCTTCAGGATCCATCTTCCACAATCCTCCTCCGGCACTCCCACTACCAAACCACATATTTCCGAGATCGTCGCTTAAAATGGATTCAACATACCAGGTGCTTGGAAGGGTGAAGAGCTCCCAATTTGCCCCATCGTATTTAATGACCTTCCCAAATTCAGCTCCAAACCAGATATTCCCATTTATATCTTCAGTTATTGACCTGCAGATTGAAATATAGGTACCGTTAATTTGATTTATTGTTGTCCAGTTTTTGCCGTCATAGCGCGAAATTCCTCCCCACCATGTTCCAAACCAATAGTTACCCTCAAAATCGATATACATAGCTTCAACCCTGTCGCGTGCAAGTCCACTGTTAGCCGTATTGAACATAGTAGCTACCGAGCCGTCACTCTTTTTTCGTTTAAAAGCACCACCCGAGGTGCAAACCCAAATATAATCGCCGTCTTCAAGCAGATTATTAATCTGGTTCATATCGGTATAATTGGTAATTTTGTATTGAGAGAAGTTGGGTAAGGCTATAGCGAAAGAAAAAATGGCTATAAGGAGTAATTTTGCTTTCATAGGGAAGATTTAGGTAATTCTTGGTTTGGAAATAAATATGAGCTTAAATAAAGGTCTTCTTATTCTAGATATCGGAACAATATATTTTTCTTATTGTTTCTGAGGTTTTTAGTAATTGCATCTTTTGACATTTATTTAACAAAGGATTTCATTTTTGGGCCATAAATTCAGTTCAGCCATGTAAATTATAAGAAAGACCTAATTATTCCGTTAGTGATAGAGATAAATTAATTAATGTTAATTTTGTTTTTTTTAGAATTATGAAGAGGGGACTATTATCTGTTTTTACTATTGTTATCCTTATAATTTTTTCCTGTGAGCAGGAAAAATTTATTACCAGTTCTGATGCGCAAATTAGTTTCTCTGTCGATACTCTTTATTTTGACACTGTATTTACCAGTTTAGGAACGGCTACTAAAAGTTTTACCATCCACAATCCGCATAAAGAATTTATCAGTATCTCCGAATTAAGGCTGGCCAAAGCAGAAAATTCTGTATTCCGCATAAATGTTGACGGGGTCCCGGGCACGCTTTTTCATGACATTGATATTGCTCCCGGCGATAGTTTGTATGTATTTGTTGATGCCACTCTTGACCCGAATGAAAGTGATGAAATTCTTCTTCAGCAGGATTCTGTTGTAACCATTACCAACGGCAAAGTGCAGGATCTTGATATAGTTGCCTGGGGACAGGATGTTCATTTACTGCGTGCTGTGGATAGTTTGGGCACCCAAACCTGGATAAACGATAAACCCTATTTAATTATCGATTATGTGCTTGTGGATAGCAATGCCGTTCTGACTTTGGATCCAGGTGTTCGTGTTTATCTTCACCGCGATGCTATTTTTGCAGTGCAGGGTTCTCTTATAGCTAATGGGAGCCTCGAAGAACCGATTTCATTTCAAGGCGACAGGCTGGAGGCTTTGTATAAAGATATCCCCGGACAATGGGGCGGGATGTATTTTATTGCAGGAAGCAGAGATAATGAGCTGAATTATGTGAATCTGAAGGGATCAAATTTTGGAATGATTGTCGATACTTTTATGAATGAGAATCCCAGCCTTAAAATTTCTAATTCAACTCTTAAACATATCAGCTCGGTTGGAATTTTGGGTCGGGGTGCTAAAATAGATGCTGATAATTGCCTCATTGCAAATTGCGGATCAAGTGCTCTGGCTCTTACTATTGGCGGAAATTATAATTTTAACCATTGCACCATTGCTAATAGTTGGGAATGGTCGCCTGTGCGAACCGATCCATCACTATACATCACTAACTATTATATCTACAAAGATGGGAATGGTGTAAATCAGGTTGAAATCAGGGATATTGAAAATGCCTATTTTGGAAATTGCATTATTTGGGGGACTCATAATAATGAATTGATTATAGATAAATATCCGGAGGGAGGTATTTTGAATTATCATTTTGAAAATTGCCTTGGGAGGTTTGATCCCATGGAAGTGGAGATAAACGATGATAATTTCCCAGGACTGATAAACGAAGATCCAACATTTATTTCATGGGATGAATTCGATTTTCAACTCGACACCCTTTCACCAGCCAAAGATGCCGGAAGAATAGACATCGGACTACTATTTCCCATTGACATAAACGGAACTTCACGAACTTCTGATTCAGCTCCTGATATTGGAGCCTTCGAAAGAATAGAAAAATAAGCGTTTTTTCGACGTTTTTTCCATTAAGGGGTAAAGAAATATCTTTACCATGAGAAATAATTTACGTTTGTTTATTCTGATTATTCTTTCAAGTCATTCTTTATCTGATATTTATTCCCAAAATGAAATTCAGATAGTATTCTGGAACGTCGAAAATCTCTTCTATCCTGAGAACGACTCCTTAACAGATGACGACGAATTTACACCCGAAGGTGAACGGCATTGGAGCTATTATCGTTATTGGAAGAAAATAAACCTGCTTTGGAAAACCATTCTTTCTGCGGGTGATGAAGAGCCACCCGATATCATTGGATTATGTGAGATTGAAAACCGGAAGGTGCTGGAAGATTTATTCCTGTATTCACCACTCCGGATTTATAATTACAAGATTGTTCATCGCGATTCGCCGGACAGCAGGGGCATTGATGTCGCAATGATTTATAATGCAGATATATTCGATTCCATTAGCTATGATTTTTTAGTGGCAGATTTTCCAGAGTTAAATGGCAGGCCAACACGCGAAATACTTCACTCACAATTATTTAGAGAAGGAAAAAGTTTGCATCTTTATGTAAATCATTGGCCGTCGAAATACGGAGGTGTTGGATTTACCGATATTTTAAGAATACGATCAGCCGAATTACTCTTGTCTGATATTCAGAAAGTGCAAAACGAAAATCATGATGCTTCAATCATTTGTATGGGTGATTTTAACGATATTCCCGAATCGAGAGCCATTTTAAAGCTGGTGTCGGAGAATGATTCAGGGATTGTGTTACATCTTTTGGAAAATGAGAGCAATACAATTCAGGGCAGCTTAAAATATCAGGGAAGGTGGGAATGGATAGATCATATTTTGGTAAATGATCATTTGTATTACGGATTAGGAAATCATCAGATAGTGCCGCGAAACGCAAAAATATATTCTCCATCCTTTCTCCTTGAAAAAGACGAGAAATATGGTGGCATGATGCCTTTCAGGACTTATATTGGTTTTTCTTATAATGGGGGGGTGAGTGATCATTTGCCGGTGGGAGTGGGGTTGGTGTGGTAGTGTGGTAATGCCTTAAAAAAATTAAAGAACTAATTGGACATTTTTTAACCGCAATCCCGATTGCTATCCATAGCCGTCAGGCTAAGAGGTAAGTGGCTGGTAATTAAAGGTTTTTCAAGAGAGAGGTCAAGATCATTCTTTTTGCGTATTAGTATGGGAGTATTTGAACTTTATAAACGAACTCCAAAATAAGTATGAGAG
>JAIOZM010000076.1 GCA_021740585.1 Bacteroidales bacterium | reverse complement strand
TAGGTCCCCGTTCCGATATCGATACTCTGAAGCAAAACTTTATTGTATGGAATTCAATGAGAGAAGAAACCATCCGGTTGCTCAGGGAAGGAAAAACAACAGAGGCAGCATTAAGAACCTATTCAGAAGACGGGATTGCAGGTATACATGTTGAAGTTGTATTCTTGTCGTTGGATAAGGTCGATATTTTTGCCAGGAAAAAAGCCGATTCATTACATAGCACAACTCAGGAATTAAAAAGGTTGTTAAACAAACAATTATTCATCCTCATCGCTGTCATTTTTTTCATATCGCTTCTTATAAGTTGGTTTTTACTAAGGGCTATGCGCAAGCCCATTGACGAGCTAATTGGGGCAACCCAGCGCCTTCACAAAGGTGATTTAACGGCTCGAAGCTCAAATACTTCAAATAACGAGCTTGGAGAACTATCCAATTCATTCAATGCCTTAGCCGATGACATTCAGGCAAATTTGAGTTTAAGCGAAAAGATCGAAAACATCTCCGGAATAATGCTTAGCGAGGACGATATGAGGCTGTTTTTCCAAAAAACACTTCACGCTATTTCCCAACAAACCAATTCACAAACTGCTGCGGTGTACCTGCTCAGCGATGACCAAAAAACCTATGAGCATTTCGAATCCATTGGACTGGACAGTGATGCCAGACAGTCGTTTAAAGCAGAGTACTTCGAAGGTGAATTTGGAGTTGTCCTTTCTTCACACAAGGTTCATCATATTAAAAATATCCCTGAAGAAACTCGTTTTGCTTTTCATACCGTGAGCGTAAAATTTTTTCCGCGCGAAATTTTAACCATCCCCGTTACTACCAATAAAGGTACTATTGCTATTATTTCGCTGGCAAGTTTAGGGTCTTACAGCAAACAGTCTATACAGTTGATTGATAAAATTCTCAACACCCTAAGCGCTCGTGTTGAAGGAGTATTGGCGTACGGAAAGATTAAAGAATTTTTAGCTAAACTGGAAGTTCAAAACACTGAATTGGAAGCTTCAAAACGGGAGCTTTCCTCACAAGCAGCTGAACTTACTGAGCAGAATACAGAACTTGAATTGCAAAAGAAACAATTGTCTCAGGCCAGTCAGATGAAAACCGCATTCTTTTCCAATATGAGCCACGAACTCCGTACACCCCTTAACTCAGTTATTGCATTATCGGGATTACTGTACAAGCGACTTGCTAAAAAAATCCCCGGGGACGAATACAGTTATTTGGAAGTGATTCATCGCAATGGTAAAAACCTGCTTAATCTCATCAACGATGTACTGGATATTGCGCGTATAGAAGCAGGCCATGAGGATCTTGTGCTAAATGAATTTAGTTGCACAGGTTTAATTGATGAACTCGTAAACTCAATGAGTCTGGAAGCAAAACAGAAAAAAATTAAACTCATTAACTCAAAAACTGATACCACCCTATCCATCACTTCTGATGTGAAAAAATGCCGTCACATTTTACAGAATTTGATCAGCAATGCCGTAAAATTCACTGAAAAAGGCAAAGTGGAAGTTTCTGCAAAACAAATTGATAATAACATAATGATTACGGTGACCGATACCGGAATTGGTATTTCTGAAGATCAATTAGATCATATTTTTGATGAGTTTAAACAAGCCGACAGCAGTACCTCAAGAAAATATGGCGGTACCGGTTTGGGACTTGCCATTGCAAAAAAATATACACACATGCTCGGAGGGAACATTTCTGTAAAAAGCGAACCAGGAAAAGGCTCCGAATTTACACTTATTTTGCCTTTGCAGTATAACAGTGAAAACATGCAGATTGAAGATGAAAATTCAGGTTTCCTGTATCACAGAACTCAATCTTCGCATAGTCGTACTCCGGACAAGCCCGAAAAAACCATTTTATTGGTGGATGACAACGAATCGGCACTGATTCAAGTAAAAGACATTCTGCAAGATAGAGGTTATCATGTTTTATTGGCTCATGATGGAAATGAAGCACTTTCAATCATTGACCATACGATACCGGACGCCATGATACTGGATTTGATGATGCCCGGTATTGATGGATTCCAGGTATTAAAATCGATTCGGGAGAAAGAACAAACATCCCGGCTTCCTGTGCTGATACTCACAGCAAAACATATTACAAAAGATGAACTAAAATTTTTAAAGAGTAATAATGTTCAGCAGCTCATTCAGAAAGGTGATGTGAATGCCAATGAAATGTTGAGAGCTGTTGCCAATATGCTATTCCCGAAAACCTTGATATCGGATACCCCAAAACCTGAACCTAAAACCATCGAAGGAAAACCGCTTGTTTTGATAGTTGAAGACAATCCCGATAACATGCTTTCCGTCAAAGCGCTGCTTTCTGATGACTTTATCGTATTGGAAGCTGTAAACGGCACAGAAGGCGTTGAAAAAGCAAAGAAATTCAAGCCCAATCTAATTCTAATGGATATTGCACTCCCACAGATGGATGGTATTGAAGCTTTTAAGAGGATACGAAACAACCCTATATTGCAGCATATTAAAGTGATTGCACTTACGGCAAGCGCAATGACTCAGGACAGGGAAGTTTTACTTTCGTACGGTTTTGATGCTTTTATTGCAAAACCAATTGACGAACAAGAATTTTTTAACACCATAAAAACCACGCTTTATGGAAAATAGCAGCATTAAAATTTTAGTGATTGATGACCTTCAGGATAACCTGATTACCTTGAATGCATTGATTAAAGATGCTTTTCCTGAAGCAATTGTACTTAAAGCTCTAAATGGAGAAACAGGACTAGAATTGGCAGTCAAAGAATGTCCGGATGTTATCCTTCTGGATATTATTATGCCCGGAATGGATGGGTATATGGTTTGCCAAAAACTGAAAGCGGATAAAGAATTATGCGACATCCCTGTGGTATTTGTAACAGCCATCGAGAATACCAAAGAAGCGCTTGTAAAGGCTCTGGAAAGTGGGGGTGAGGCATTCCTTACCAAACCCATAGATGAAACTGAACTTACCGCCCAAATCAGGTCTATGCTAAAAATAAGGGACGCTAATATTGCGAAGAAAAATGAAAAGTTCCGGCTTGAAATATTGGTAAAGGAAAGGAACAAAGAACTTGTTCAGGAACTGGAAGCTCGCAAGCAGGCGGAGAAGGGACTTAAAAAGGAAAAAATATTTTCCGAAAAAATTGTGGAAACCGCCAATGCAATTATTGTCGGACTCGATAAAAACCATATCATACAAATTTTTAATAGGGGAGCAGAGCAGATTACTTCTTATAAAAAAGAAGAGGTAATTGGAAAGGACTGGTTTAAGATATTCTTTCCGAAAAAGATCCAGGATGAAATGAATAAGGTTTGGACAGAGGCCTGGGGAATTAAATCGCATTCCTACACAAACCCGATACTGGCAAAATCAGGCGAGGAAAAATTTGTTTCCTGGCAAACTACCGGCATGTACGATAGTGACAATGTATCAGAGCATCTGGTGCTTTCAATTGGTGATGATATCACCGAGCGCAAGCGAGCGGAAAAAGCACTCAAGGAAAGCGAAGAAAAATTTCGTGGTATTTATGAACAGTCTCCAATTGCCATTGAAATATATGATAAACATGGCAAGTTAATCGATGTTAATCAGCAGACGATGAACATGTTTGGAGTTGATGATAAAAAACATGTTCTAGGCTTTGATTTATGGGCTGACCCAAACCTTGACGATGAAAAAATTAAATTGCTAAAAAGCGGTCAGGAAATTTTTCTATCACGCGAGTTTGATTTTGAAATTGTGAAGGAGAACAAGCTCTATCCAACCAGCCGCTCTGGTAAAATATACATGGACATGTATGCCATACCATTGCTTAATGATAATAAGGTTACAGGATTTCTGGTTCAGATTGTTGAAACTACCGAGCGCAGGCAGGCGGTGGAAAAACTTAAACAAAGTGAAGAAAGATTCAGAAACTTGGTTAATACGATAAATAGCGGTGTTGCAATCTACAAAGTAATGAATGAGGGTAAGTCTGGTAGTGATTATATCATTCAGGAATTTAATCAGTTTGCCTTGAAACATGAGAAGATGAATAAAGAGGAGGTTATTGGTAAGAGTCTGAAAGATATTCGACCCAATATTGATGAATATGGCTTGATTGATGCTTTCCGCAAGGTATGGGAAACAGGAGAATCAACTTATTTTTCCGCTAAAGTTTACAAAGATGAGAAGTATTCTAACTATTATGAAAACAGGGTATTCAAGCTTCCCAGTGGAGAAATCGTTGCTGTATATGATGACGTAACTGAACGTGAAAGAGCAGAATTAGCTTTAAAAGAGAGCGAAGAACGTTTTAATCTTGCCATGAATGCTTCCAATGATGGACTGTTTGATTGGGATCTCCTCACCAATGAAATATATTACTCACCCGCATGGAAAAAAATGATCGGTTATGAGGATCATGAGCTACCCAATGATTTTTCTGTTTGGGAAAAAACAACCGCTCCTGAGGACGTAAAGAAATCATGGGAACTGCAGCAAAAACTCATTTCAAAGCAAATAGACCGTTTCGTGCTTGAATTTAAAATGAAGCATATTGACGGCCATTGGGTTGATATTCTCTCAAGGGCTAATGCAATTTTTGACGATAAAGGAAAAGCAATAAGAATAGTTGGTACTCACACCGATATTACCGAGCGCAAGCAAATGGAAGAAGTGTTGAAGAACAACGAGGCTTTACTGAATGAAACTTCCAGGACTGCAAAAGTAGGTGGATGGAAAATCAATCTTTCAGGAAAAACCCTGGCATGGACAAACGAAACTTTTCGTATTCATGAATTAGACCGAACCAGACAGCCAAATGTCGAAGAGGCAATCAACTTCTATCACCCCGATGACCGAGCCATGGGTAAAGAAGCTGTTCAAAAGACAATTGAAACCGGTGAGCCTTTTAATTTTGAAGCCCGGTTGATTACAGCACTTGGTAATCAAAAATGGGTGCTGGCAAAAGGAAATTCAGGTTTGGAAAATGGGAAAGAAAAAACAATACATGGAATAATACAAGACATTAACGAGCGCAAGCAGGCAGAAGAAAAAATCATACAGCAAAATGAATTTTTAAATAATATAATGGAATCGTTAACACATCCATTTTATGTTATTGATGTTAATGATTATTCTATTATACAAGGCAATTCTGCGAGTGGATTTAGTGCAGGCTCAAACAAAACAAGCTGTCACGCTTTAACCCACAATAGTGCTGTTCCGTGCAATAGTCAGTATCACCCGTGTCCGATTGAAATAGTTAAGAAAACAAACCAACCGGCAATGGTCGAACATATTCATTTTGATGAATCCGGGAATAAAAAAAATGTAGAAGTTTATTGCTATCCTGTATTTGATAAAAATGGAGTTATTCGTTCAGCAATCGAATATTGTTTAGATGTCACCAAGCGCAAAAAAGCAGAAAGCGAACTTGTTAAACTGTCAACTGCTGTGCAGCAAAGTCCATCGGTTATTGCCATAACAGATACCGAAGGAAACCTGCAATATGTAAATCCTCAATTTACTAAAAGTACGGGTTATAGCTTGGAAGAAGCCATCGGGCAAAATCCCCGTGTATTGAAATCGGGAGAACAATCTGATGAAGTGTATAAAGAGCTTTGGAAAACAATAACGTCGGGCAAAGTTTGGCGCGGAGAGTTTCACAATAAAAAGAAAAATGGTGGATTGTTTTGGGAACTGGCTTCCGTTTCGCCCATATTTGATGAGCAAGGCAAAATCGTCAATTATATTAAAGTTGCTGAAGATATTACGGAGCGCAAACTAGCCGAGGACAACTTCAGACATTCCATCGATGAGTCTCCATTAGGTATTAGAATTGTAAACCAGGCAGGAAAAAACGTATATGTCAACAAAGGGCTTTTGGATATTTATGAGTTCTCCTCGCCCGACGAATTTCTTAACACAAGTGCAAAAAAAACGTACACTGAGCAAAGCTATCAGGAACACCAAGACAGAAGAAAAATCAGGCAAGAAGGCGGGGATACTTCTGATTATGAGATCAGCATCAGGCGAAAAAACCGAGAAATCAGGCACATTAAAGTGTGGCGTAAAGATGTAATCTGGAATAGGGAAAAACATTTTCAGGTAATTAACCAGGACATTACTGAACTAAAACGGCTTAACACCGATTTGATTCAGGCTAAAGAAAAAGCAGAGGAAAGCAACCGCTTAAAAACTGCTTTTCTGAATAATATGAGCCACGAAATTCGTACACCACTAAACGGGATAACAGGCTTTATCGGACTACTGCAAAATCCCATAATTGATGCTGAAGAGAAACAAAAATATTTTGATATTATAAACAAAAGCAGCGATAGACTGATAGCCACGGTTAATGATATTATGGATATTTCGAGAATTGAAGCCGGGGAGGTTAAGGTTTCGCTAACGGAGGTGTCGGCAAACGAAATTCTTGAAGAACAATATAGCTTTTTTTACCACCAGGCTCAATCAAAAGGGCTTGAACTGATTTTTAAACCATGCCTTGTGGATAAAGAAGCACGCTTTGTTACCGACAAACACAAATTGGAAGGGATACTGACTAACCTGATAAAAAACGCCATTAAATTTACCGAACAGGGAGAAATTACTTTTTCTTGTTCATTAAAAAAAGAGAAGGATATTGAAGTCCTGGAGTTTAATGTAAAAGATACTGGAATAGGAATTCCAGCAAACAGGATTGATGCTATATTCAATCGTTTCGAACAAGCCGATATTGAAGACACAAGAGTTCATCAAGGCTCGGGACTGGGGCTTGCCATTGTGAAATCGTATGTTGAAATGCTGGGTGGAGAAATTATTGTAAGTTCTGAAGTAGGTTCGGGCTCCACCTTCACAGTTAAAATTCCATACACAAAACAGTTTGTGAAACAAAGTGATGCTAAAGGAAACATCAAAAAAGAAACGCAAACTACATTAAGTAATTTATCGGTAATTATTGCCGAGGATGATGAAACCAGCATAATATATTTCGACACTATCTTTAAAAATGTATTTAAAAATATTACATATACAAAAACCGGAAAAGAAACCTTTGATAAATGCCGTGAGAATCCTGAAACAGATCTCATACTCATGGATATAAAAATGCCCGACATGAACGGATATGACACCACCCGCGAAATTCGAAAATTTAACCACGATGTAATCATCATTGCTCAAACAGCCTTCGGTTTATCGGGCGACAGGGAAAAAGCGATAGAAGCGGGTTGTAACGACTATATTGCAAAACCAATAAATAAAGATGTGCTTGAAATTATAATTAAGAAACACTTCAAAAATTATAAATAACTCATTACCAATTCAACTCTGGAAAATTAAGCACATGGCTATAACAAAGTGCAAATGTAATGCGGTCGGGCGTAGTTTTTCATCGTTTTTATCCTGTTCAACCACCGCCAATCCGCCTTTGACGAATGACAGATTAAAAAGAAATATAACGGTTCGCCGGCTTGGCTTCGTGCGGGCTTGAAAGGGAATCATTTCAAAATCCTGCACTGTACTTGCACCAACCCTTGTGTTTATTTAAAAAATGACGACATCATGAAGGTATTACTTACTGGAGCAACAGGTTACATTGGTAAAAGACTTTTACCCGACTTAATTGAGAGAGGCTATTTCTTAGTCTGTTGTGTCAGGGATAAAAATAAATTTCATGTTGAAGATAACATAAAAGACAAAATTCAAGTCATCGAAATAGACTTGACCCAAAAAGAAACTCTTTCCAATATTCCCAAAGATATCGATTTTGCATATTATCTGGTTCACTCAATGTCGACTTCGAAAAACTTCAGTGAATTAGAAAAAAAATCTGCTATAAATTTTAGGGATGCCCTGAATAAAACCAATGTCAAGCAAGTAATTTTTCTAAGTGGCATTGTAAATTCTGAAACTTTATCAGAACACCTAAATTCAAGGAAAAACGTAGAAACTGAATTAAGAAATGGAAAATACGCACTAACAACTTTACGGGCAGGAATCATAATTGGTTCAGGAAGTGCTTCCTTTGAGATTATTCGTGATTTGGTGGAAAAATTACCAATCATGATTGCACCAAAATGGCTAAAGACTAAATGTCAACCCATTGGTATTTCAGATGTAATTGAAATATTAACCAGCATATTGGAAAATAAATTGACCTACAACAAAAGTTATGATATTGCAGGTGACGAAATACTTACGTACAAAGAGATGTTGTTGGAATTTGCACAGGTGCGTGGACTAAAAAGAAGGATATGGGCAATTCCTGTAATGACTCCAAAATTATCTTCGTATTGGTTGTATTTTATTACTTCAACATCTTATAAACTTGCCATTGCGTTGGTTGATAGTATGAAAATACAAGTGATAGCAAAAGACGATGAAATTAAAAAACTACTTCACTTAAAACCATTATCCTATAAAACATGTATCCAAAGAGCATTCAACAAAATTGAACAAAACGAGATAATATCAAGTTGGAAAGATTCCACCGTAAGCGGTAGGTTAAATTACAGAGTATCTGATTACATTAAAGTACCCGAATTTGGCTGTTTTAAGAATGTTCGCAGAAAGGAAGTGAAAAATTCGGTAGAGTGTATGGAGAGGATCTGGAAAATTGGAGGTGAGACTGGTTGGTACTATGCCAATTGGTTATGGAAGCTTAGAGGTTTTCTTGATAAAGTATTTGGGGGAGTTGGTTTAAACCGAGGCAGAACAAATCTGAACCAAATACACGCTGGTGATACTATTGATTTTTGGCGGGTTCTCTATGCCAATAGGGATGAAAAACGATTAATATTATTTGCAGAAATGAAATTACCCGGAGAAGCATGGTTAGAGTTTAAAATACAAGATAATGTTCTAATTCAAACAGCGACATTTCGTCCCAAGGGCTTAACTGGTAGGGCTTATTGGTATTTAGTTTTACCTTTACATGGTTTGATATTCAAGGGATTAATTAATGAATTAACGAAACACAATACATAGGACTCGGCGGTCTGCAAGTACCCTGGGTGATTTAGCAGCGGAGATATCAAACCAAATGGGCAAAGACGTGCCATATAGAAATTTGCCGGAAGTGAAATATGCAAGTATCCTTGAGAGTTTTAACATTCCGTAAGCGTTTGTCAATGCAATCGCAAGTTGGGACGTACGTGCCTCCAAAGTTGAATTATTTGACAATTCCGAAGTGCTTTCGAGATTATTAGGAAGACCTTCAACTTTATTAGCAGCAAGCCGGATAAAGAATTTTGTCTTACCTCAAAACTAAACATTGATTATAACTTTGCTTCAACAAATTATTAATTTAAATTTGATTTCTAAACAAATCAATTTATAATAAAGGAATCAGCCATTAAAGTATTTGATCAAAAACAAATTCGTCCACATTGGGATGACGACCAAGAGAAATGGTAGTTCTCAATCGCTGATGTTGTGGGATTATTAAGCGAAATTGTTAATCAACTATCGTATTGGAGAAAATAGAAGCAAGGTCTGAAGGAGGAAGTAAATGAAACCGTGACGAATTGTCACATAATTTAAAATATCTGGCTCCGGAAGAGAAATAACATTTTTGGAGGGTTAACGTAAATGCCGTAAATTGTGGAAAAAGTGAAATTCAGTATTCCCTCAATTATCATCATAGAATCTATTGTTGCAAAGATAAAATTCATAGTTTTAACATTAATTTTAGTCTTTTTTGGCTCTGCTATATTAAAATCACAGGTTGATTATGTTGGTGAAAAGAAGCTGGAACTGACAATAAATGGAAAAACTTTTAAAATTCCATATTACTCAGATTTATTGATAGATACACCAAATAGTGAAATTGAAAATGCGGTAATAGTTATTCATGGGGTTAATCGGGATGCTGATGCCTATTTTGCAAATTTAAACACAGCGGCATCTATGCGGCCTTCTTTAACTCAGTCAACAATAATCATAGCTCCTCAATTTCTAATAGAACTTGATATCAATAAATTTGGATTGGATGCTGAACATCTCTATTGGTCAGACGGGGGATGGGTACCCGGATCTAATTCGCTTAATAATTCAGGTAATCCACGATCGGAAAGAATTCCTTCTTTTGCGGTATTAGACACATTGATGTATAGACTAGCCAAAAATTTCCCCAACTTAAAAACAATTGTATTCACCGGGCACTCTGCAGGTGGTCAGTTAGTGAACAGGTATTCAGCAACAACTCCCATTGTAGATGCATTATGTTATCAGTTTCATGTTAGTACAAAATTTGTGGTTGCAAATCCGAGTTCCTATATGTATTTAGACAAGAAAAGAAAAAAAGCAGGATCAATTGATGAGTTTGAAATCCCCGTCACCACATGTGCGGATTATAATGATTGGAAATATGGACTAGATAATTTATACAGCTATCCGGCATTATTTGGATCTGAAGCAATAAGAAACAGGCTGAGTACCCGACAAGTTGTTTATATTCTGGGTGGAGATGATGATAATCCGAATTCTTCCTCCCTTGACGTATCTTGCGAAGCCATGCTGCAAGGAAATCACAGGCTGGAAAGAGGTTCTGTTTACTACAACTATTTGAAGAATTATTATGGGAATAGCATTTTAGATTTTCATTCACTCGATACTGTACCCAATGTTGGGCATAATAATCTGGGTATGTACACTTCGGAGATAGGTTTGTATCATCTTTTTGAATCGTATCCAATGGAATGCAGCCTGTCTTCAACAAAACCCAGTATGGGAAATAATTTGAAATTTTGTGTTTATCCGAATCCAACATATAATTATTTGTACATCAGTTCCAATGCAATAGGGGCAAGTCTAAATTTGTATTCCCTAACTGGCGTAAGGTTGAGGACTGAAGAAAATATTACTATACCGGAACTCCTAATGGATATTAGTAATTTGGCGAATGGGTTTTATATTTTGGAGTATCAATCAGATGACATAGTTAAATCAGAGCGAATTATCAAAATTGATGATCATTGATGTTTTGTGGTTTTTTTGAATAGTATCTGGTGATATTTGTCGAAAGTAATAATTCAAAATAGAAGAATTCAATCAAGCTATGCCCTTTGAAGTATTCAAATTATTTGTATAAAATGCTTATTTTAGCGAAATATTTTATTTCGTCTTAATTCATTAAAAAAACATATTAGAGTGTTTCAAGAACCAAGCTACGAAGAATTAAAAGCTCAGCTCGAAAATTTAAAGTCCAGGAACAGAACCCAGGAAATACTAGACTGTGCCGGAGTGATGTTTATCGAAATGGATACAAAGGGTATCATTACTTTGGTAAACAAAAAGGCTTGTGAGATTTTTGGATATGCAGAATCCGAGATGCTTGGAAAAAATTGGTTTGAAAATTTCCTTCCTGAGCGTATAAAAAATGAAATACTTCCCTTATCAAAAAAGTTGCTTACCGGTGAAATTGAATCTGCAGAATATTATGAAAATCCCATTCTGACTAAGAAAGGAGAAGAACGAATAATCTATTGGCATAATGCAATATTGAGAGACGATCGTGGAAATATTACAGGGCATTTAAGTTCTGGTGAAGATATCACCAATCGAAAAATTGCAAACGCCAAAATCAAGGAAAGTGAGGAAAAATTCCGTGCCATTGCAGACCACACTATCGACTGGGAATACTGGATTGATACAGAAAATAGTTTTCTTTATAACTCTCCTTCATGTAAACGAATAACAGGTTATGATCCTGTTGAATTTTATAATGACAAAGAGCTTTTAACAAAAATTATTCATCCTGGCGACAAGAAAATTTTTAGTGAGCATATTCATGCTGCAGATAATCAAGGTAATATTATTCCAATAGATATTAGAATAATTAATAAGGAGGAACAAGTACAATGGATTAGCCATGTTTGTCAACCTGTTCTTGATAAAAATGGAAATTCATTGGGATTAAGAGGGAGTAATAGATTAATTACTGATTATAAAAAAGTTGAACTCCATTGGAAAATGCTCTCAAATATTGTCGAGCAAAGCCCTGCAACCATTGTTATCACTGATTTAGCTGGCAACATTGAATACGTAAATCAGGCTTTTACCAGAATTACTGGTTATAGCTCTGAAGAGGCAATAGGTCAAAATCCACGAATCCTGAATTCCGGCAAGAATGATCCCCAGATATTTATTGATTTATGGGAAACGATTAGCAACGGAGAAACCTGGATAGGTGATTTTATTAATACTCGAAAAAACGGAGAGGAATATTACGAAAGGGCAATAATTTCTCCTACACATAATGAAGATGGCCAGATTGTAAATTATTTCGCAATAAAAGAAGATATTACAGCACAAAGATTGGCAGAACAGGAACTTAAAAGGAGTGAGCAGGAACTTCAGAACACTAATATGATGAAAGATAAACACTTCTCCATTATTGCACATGATTTGAGGAATCCTTTTAATGCAATTCTTGGTTTTTCTGATTTATTATTGAAAAATAATGCCAGCTATGATATCGCAAAAAGAGAGCAACTGATTAGATTTATAAGCGAAAGTTCAAAAAGAGCGTATCTTTTGCTTGAAAATCTTCTTGAATGGTCGAGGGCAAGCACAGGTAAAGTAGTTTTTAATCCTGATAAAATTATACTTGAAGAAATAATCTCAGAGGGAATTTCTCATACAGAAATTATGGCTCAGAATAAAGAGATTCATTTAAGTTATAAGTTGACAGAAGATATTATTCTATATGCTGACCGGTCGATGTTAAGCACAGTTTTAAGGAATTTAATTTCAAATGCCATTAAGTTTACTCCTAAGTTGGGGAGTATTGAAGTATATGCACATCAGGATCAAAATGCAGTAATTATCTCCGTTAAAGATACCGGGGTCGGAATTTCGGAAGAAAGATTGAATGCCCTATTTCATAATGAGAATTACGATACAACAGAGGGGACAAATAATGAGGCTGGAAGTGGCTTAGGATTAGTGTTATGCAAGGATCTGGTTGAAAAGCATGGTGGTAGAATCTGGGCAGAGAGCCAGGAAGGATTCGGTTCCATTTTTTCCTTTTCAATCCCAAAATCCAAAGAATAATCAGAAAAGTCAGGTAAAAAAAAGATTAAAAACCTTTGTAAAAAATTAAATAATATGTCCTTTTCATCTTTAGGTTTATCTCCATTTTTTCTCGATGTTTTGGAGGGCGAAAACTTCAACGAGCCTTATCCCATTCAGCAGCAAGCCATTCCTGCTATTTTGGATAAAAAAGATGTATTGGGGATTGCAAAGACAGGTTCAGGGAAAACAGTTGCATTTGTATTACCCATTCTGATGAATCTTCAGGATACTCCCCCCGTTAAAAACAGGCATATCAAGGTATTGGTTCTGGTTCCTACCCGGGAATTGGCGATACAGGTAGGGGAGGTGTTCGATCTTTTTTCCTCTGCTTCAAACCTTGTTGTTAAATCATTGGTTGTTCATGGTGGTGTTTCCATTAATCCGCAAATGATTGCCATGCATAATGTTGATATACTTACCGCCACACCCGGAAGGTTATTGGAACTGATAGAGTCAAATGCCGTTCATTTGTCGGAGATCAGCACTATGGTTATTGACGAAGCCGATAAAATGCTGAATTTGGGTTTCAAGGAAGAAATGACACGAATCTTTTCACTGCTGCCAAAGAAGCGCCAGAATCTCTTGTTTTCGGCTACTTTAAGCGATGATGTTAAAGCAATTAATCAATTCCTCCTGCATGATCCGATAGTAATTAAAATAGAAGAGGAGAAAGAAGGTATAGACCTGATTAATCAAACGGGCTATTTTGTTAAGGAAGAGAAAAAGGGCCCTCTTTTAAGGTATCTTATCAGGAATAATGACGGTAAGCAGGTTCTCGTTTTTGTATCTTCTGTTTATAAGGCTGATCTGGTAGCTGAAAAACTAAAAAAGAATAAAATTAATGCTGTTTCAATCCATAGCAGACTGAGCGCAAAAGCCAGACGGGATAGTCTGCGAAATTTCAAAGCCGGGAATTTTCAGGTTCTGGTTACCACAGATTTATTGTCGCGTGGAATTGATATCGAACTTTTGCCCTTTGTAATAAACTATGAATTACCGCGCTCACCGAAAGATTATATCCATCGCATTGGAAGAACCGGTCGCGCAGAATCATCTGGAGATGCCATTTCATTTGTAACACCGGAGGACAAGCATCATTTCAGAGTTATTCAAAAAAAGATGGGTAAATGGCTTACTATGATAGACAGCGATCTTATAGAATTGCAAGGATATTGAATGCATGAAATACATCATCCAGCGCAAAATCTATCCATTGTCCCCTTCAACACCACAACACTGGCTTTGGATAAATACAGACTGTCGAAGGTGGTTAGCTTGCCGTTAATCGTTCGTTTCTGGGCTGCGAGATATTTATTTGAGTCATAAATAAACTCAGGAATGCTAACTGAAGGATTAATTTTTTCATTAGATTAAAAAAAAGTTTCTGGATAAATTCCATGAAAAATGACAAGCAAAGGTATTAAAATGAGGGCAAATTTGTGAATAAATATAAACTATTGAATTTTAAAAAGTATTTTTATATTTATTTATAAAATTGAATTGTAAAATTCATCCATCTTATATTTTCATTGTACCTTCCTAAAACATAAAATAAAAATTAAGTTCATTTAACCAATTTAACTTCTGTGACTATTACAAAAAGCCAAAGTATTACTATATTTTTTGTTGTTCTGCAAGCGCTGACGGGATGTACTTCAAATATTAAAACTGTTGAAGAAACAAAACCAAATATTATTTATATTCTAGCCGATGATTTAGGATATGGTGATTTAGGATGTTATGGACAAATTAATTTCGAAACACCGAATATTGATCAGCTGGCAAATGATGGAATGCGTTTTATTAATCATTACTCGGGATCCACAGTATGTGCACCTTCGCGGTCGGTATTAATGACCGGATTGCATACTGGTCATACTTTTATCAGGGATAATAAGGAATACATACCAGAAGGTCAGCATGCTTTAAAGGCTGTAGCTTTCACTATTGCTGAAATGTTGAAGGAAGCGGGTTATACCACCGGGGCATTCGGGAAATGGGGTCTCGGATTTACCGGTACAGAAGGTGATCCAAACAATCAGGGTTTTGATGAATTTTTCGGATACAATTGTCAGCGGATGGCTCATCGCTATTATCCTTCATATCTGTGGCATAACGATCAAAAAATATATCTGCCGGGCAACGACTGGACTCGGAAAGTTAGCTATGCACCTGATGTAATACAGGAAAAAGTACTTGAGTTTATTGAGGAAAATAAAAATAGCTCATTTTTCTTATACTATCCCAATGTTATTCCCCATGCAGAATTGATTGTGCCGGAAGATGAAATTTTTAATCAGTTTAAGGGAAAATTTGAAGAGAGGCCTTTTAAGGGCGGAGATTCAAAAGAAAGTGTGCGAAAGGCTTCCTATGGTGGGGAATTGAATATTTCTGCCTATTGTCCTCAGGAGTATCCCAAAGCAACCTATGCCGTTATGATTCGACGGTTAGACAATCAGGTTGGAGAGCTTATTTTAAAATTGAAGGAATTGGGTATTTATAACAATACACTTGTCATTTTTACCAGCGACAACGGTCCTCACGGAGAAGGGGGTATCAATCCCGATGATTTCAACTCAAATGGAGAGTTAAGAGGAATGAAACGTGATCTATACGAAGGAGGAATCAGAGTTCCCATGATAGCATGCTGGCCCGCGAAAATTAAATCGGGAGCAGAATCTGGTCATATATCTGCTTTTTGGGATATCCTGCCTACTTTTGCTGAAATGGCCAATATCGAAGTTCCCGAAAACATAGATGGCATTTCTTTTTTACCTACTTTACTTGGGGAAAAAAATCAGAAAACTCATGAGCACTTATATTGGGAATTTCATGCCATGGGAGGAAAACAAGCGGTGCGGAAGGGGAATTGGAAGGCAGTAAGACTAAATTGTTATGACTATTCTAAAACCCTTGTAGAATTATACGATCTTGAAAATGATCCCGGAGAATCAACAAACATAGCTCAAAAATACCCTGAAATTGCTAGTGATATGATTAAAATAATGGAGGCGGAGCATTTGTATAACGAAGATTTTCCCTTTGAGAAAGAAAAGTAGGTAAACTCTTTAGGCTAATTAAAACAAGCTATACTTCAAATTTATAAAACCCATCATAGCTTCAACCTCCAAAGAAACTTCTTCGATTATTTTCTCAACTTCTCCGCCAAAGAACTTACCCATAACGGCACCATTCATGGTTGAGATATATACCTGTCCATTCGATTTTTCGTAAACAGCAAATGTTTTAGGCATCATATTTCCCATTTTCTTTTGATCGTCAACTTTCAGCATTCTACCTGAGTATTTTCCGCTACAGTATTTTATAATCTTATAATTTCCGATGGGAGAACCTCCGGTGCTGATGATTTCCTGATTCTGATCGATGATATCCGTTACATGCCAGCCTTCTGAGTTATTTATTTGATTGGCCATAACTTCAACGGTCTTTTCAAAATCATAAGGACTCTTAAACTCTCTAACCATCATCTCACCTGATGAGATGCTGATCACTACGCCGGAAAAGATAATTCCTGCTATAAATCCAAAGATAACTGATACGGTTATAATAATTTTCTTTTTCATCTTTTTCAACTTTATATTTTTTTCAAAATTTTAATCTTCATTCACGCAAATCTCACCATGTCTCATTTTAACCAGTGTTTTCCATCCTACCAAAAATATGGATGCAGCAGCAGCTGCAAAAAGGATAAAAGCCAGGTATTTATAAATGGATTCCTGTGTAATTTGAAAGGCTGTTACCGATGCTATGGTAATTGCAGTTAAAGGGAAGGTAAAAGCCCACCAGGATATATAAAACTCCAGTTTGCTGAAGCTTTTATATAAAAAGACTAATAAGGCAACAAAGAAATATCCGATAAAGAGTAAAAACATGGCAAAACTATCCCAGCTTTGGGCAATACGCATATAGGCTAAAAAGCCAACGGCCGGTGGAGCAATAAGTATAAACAAGGTAGGGATAAACTTCTGAGCAATCTGGTGGTGAAAAATTACCCGGTTAAGGAAAATCGCAAAAAGAATTATCCAAAAGAAAAATCCAATAGAAAAATAAATGAAGGAGAAGGCTTTTGGAAGAAATTCAACACCCACAATTGGAACCAGAATGTTGCCTACCACGGGGATAAACCAGGCAGGATTCATAAAATGGATTTCAAAATTATGTTCTATCCAAAAACTTATGGTATGCAACATAAAGAGGGTGTGAATTATGACTCCCACCCACCAGAGTATCATAGACAGAAATGGCCAAAATGATAAAAAGGCAATGGATAATAGTAAAAATGAAATTGAAATTGCGGAAAAGAAATTTACACGTATCCTGTGATTGAAGTCTGCTTTTACTTCATCGAAATGTCTTATTGCTTTAAGTCCGTATAAAAAAATAAAAAGCAAAAAGAGTCCAAAAGTGAAGAACAGCAATAGCTCGTAAAAAATTTTAGGCATCCATTGCATATGATAAAATTTACCAAAAACAATGGTCAGTCCGGTAAGTCCCATTACTATTGAAAAGATGGTAATGGGAAAGAATTGAATTTTTTCTTTCATTTTTTTTGAATTAACCCCGGATGTATTCGGCAGCGCTTAAAGCAGCAATGGTACCATCAGCAACCGCTGTTGTTACCTGACGATACTTTTTCGCGATGCAGTCGCCAGCAGCAAAAACTCCCGGAATGCTGGTTTTCATGTCACTGTCAACCATCATTTCTCCTCTGTTGTTAAGATCCACTATTTTGTTAAGATTTTCTGTATTAGGTAAATATCCTATAAAAATAAATACGCCATCAGTTTTTAAGCTTGAAATTTCACCCGTAGAGAGTTTCTCTATTGTAACCTCCTTCAATTTTTCATCACCTTTAAATTCCCTTAGCTCCGAACCCATTATGAAACTTATCTTAGGATTTTTCTTTGCCTCTTGCACAGCATGTTCAAAGGCCTGAAATTCATTAAACTGATGAACAATTGTAACCTTGGTTGCGAAAGTTGTAAGAGCCACAGCTTCTTCAAGAGCTGAATTTCCCCCACCAACCACCACTACCTCTTTCCCGGTAAAAAAATCACCATCACAGGTTGCGCAGAATGAGATTCCGCTTCCTTTAAACTTATCTTCGCCGGTAATATTTAAGGTTCTGGGTCGCCCCCCGGGAGAAAGGATTATAGTTTTTGCCTTAAATATTTTACCATCTTCAAGTCGTACAGATTTTTCCTCACCCTTCAGATTGTATTCCACAACTTTTACATTGGATTTAATTTTACATCCAAAGCTTTTTGCCTGTACCTTCATAGTATTGGCGAGCATGTACCCTTTGGTGGTCTCCACTCCCGGATAATTGGCCACTTCCTCGGTAAGGATCATCTGACCACCTACAGCACCCTCATTTAAAATTAAGGTGCTCAATTTTGCCCGTGAAGTATATATTCCTGCGGTTAATCCGGCAGCACCCGCGCCGATTATTATTACATCAAATTGTTCTTCCATTTTCTTATTGTATTGAGAGTATTAAAAAATCTCTGTGGATACTCTGTGTCAACTCTGTGGTCCTCTGTGTAATTAATTCAAACAAATGTTACACAGAGGTCACGGAGAATGCACAGAGGGTCACAGAGAAAAATAATAAGATTTTTCAAATTAATTATTATTTTTTTTTCACCCCCATAGTTTAATTAAGCTCCAAATTTCTGATCAAGAATTGAAGTAATCTGCTGATTATTTAAGATACTTGATGTGGCTTGTGCAACTTTACCATTTTTATAAAACATAGTAAAAGGTAATCCCATAAACCCTCTGCATTCAGGAGCGTTTCTAATAACGGCTGCCTCAGGTGAATCGAAAGCCATGCTGTAGAATTTTACATTTGGGCGTTCTTCTGAGAGCTCATCCATAATGTCGTATACAGGTATACACATAGGCCCCATGCGACCACAACATACCATTACATTTTCGTTTTCATTTATTATTTTTTGTAGTTCAGATGCTGTTTCAATTTCGTGAATTGCTGTTTGTAAATGTTTCATTTTTTCTTGATTTTTATTAGTGTAATTGATTATCTTTTTATTTAAAAATTCTATTCTATTTTTCCTGTTTTATGCCTTCTTAGTAGCACTTAGAAGCCGGGTATAATTCTTCATGTATTTCTTCTCCTGGAAATCTGAGAATCCATATTCCGATAAAATTGACTTCCAGTCCTTCTCAATAAAATCGAATGCATACCGGCATTCAACAGATTTAAATATAAACCTGTGGTGAGAAGGCATTTCTGCCATGTCAAATTCAGCGTAGTCAAGAATCATCAGTTTCCCACCCGGCTTTAAATGATTATAGGCATTTTGAATAAGATTTTTTCTGTGCTCATGCGGAAGACCATGAATTACAAAACTGATTAAAACCGTATCGTATTTCTTTTCCAGTTTAAACGGGATGTCAATTCTTTCCTGCTTAAATTCAAATCTCGAATCCTTACCATGCTTTTCCATGAAAAGCTTCCCCATAACGGGCGATACATCCATCCCTGTAATTCCTCCTTTTTCACCCAGATACCCAGACATAAGCATGGCATTCTTACCCGTTCCACATCCAAGATCTAAAATCTGATCATCCGTTTGAATATCCATGTCTTGTACTGCCTGGTATATAAAGCGATTGTATTTCCCAAAGGTGATGGAGTTCATTATTGTGTCGTAGTGCTTTGCTATGACCGGACTTAATTCAACTTTCGAATCCTTGTGTATTTTGTTTTTCATAATAATGCTGTGTTTAATTCCCCGATGATGATTTTAAGCAGTAATTTCTTTTATTATTGCGGAATTTGATTTTAGCCGGCCATTTAAGTAATCCTCAATAAGAACTGAAGTGGAGTTAATAGTTATCCCAATAAATAAATTGACTTTAAGATTACTGAAAAGAGAAATCGTCTTTTTGTCCATTTTATGAGCAATTACATCTGTAATTCCCTGACTTTCAGTCCATGCTGAAAGTTTTTCAATATCTTTTACCGGTGAAATTTCCAGATTACTGGAAAGAATATTATTGTCCTCGATTTCAAAAATCTCATAGTATCCACACTGACTAAAATATTCACTTAGTTTGCTGTCTTTTACAGGAATGGCTATACGTTTCATAGCTAGTTAATTATTTTCGCCTTATGTTTAATTGAATCATGTTGCAAAAATAAGCGGGTAAAAATTATTGATCAAATAAATGCCATTGAAGGAGATCCTGTTTGGAGCTGAATTATTATAGGTTTTTAATTATGAATTAATAGTTATATCGATAAAACCTCATAAACTTTAATTTTATAGAATACATTTTTCATCCGGAACATTATGTCCGGGTATTAAGGTTTTTTTAATTCTTCAAAGACTCGTAGAATTAGAATCTCATAAATCTGCTTAAAACTCAAATATTCTTAAAAATATAAAGTTTAATAAAAAGAAATAAACAATAAACAGAATATATATTTAGAATATCTGCTAAAAAATTATATAAAGAACAGTAAAATAAATATATACGTAATATTTGGGTTGAATAACCTAAAATAATATTCCTTAAAAAAATGTTAAATGTTTAACAAAAAGTATAAAAGATTAAACAATAAGAAGCGATACTGGTTTAACAGTTAAACATTAAAACAAATATTATGAAAACAAATTTCGGACTTTTTTCAAAAACAAAAATTTTAACCTTTGTAATGTTAGGATTTTTAGTAAGCACTTTTAATTCTTTTAGTGCTGGTTCATCCAAATTAGAAAGTAATACCGTAGTTGATATTATTGTGGGAAGTTCAGATCATACTACTCTGGCTGCCGCAGTAACTGCTGCCGGATTGGTTGAGACATTGCAATCTGCCGGACCTTTCACCGTATTTGCACCAACCAATGCTGCTTTCGATATGTTACCAGCCGGAACAGTTGATGCCTTACTGGCAGATCCCACCGGTGACTTAACCGACATTTTGTTATACCATGTGCTTGGCGCGAAGGTAATGTCTGGTGACTTGTCAGACGGACAAATGGCAAGCACGGTAAATGGTAAAGACA
>JAIOZM010000075.1 GCA_021740585.1 Bacteroidales bacterium | reverse complement strand
TCTCTTCACTTTTATCTCTTCACTTTTATCTCTTCACTTTTATCTCTTCACTTTTATCTCTTCACTTTTATCTCTTCACTTTTATCTTTTATCTTTTATCTTTTATCTTTTCACCCCTCCCCTACAAATTCCTCACAGCTTCCTTAAACTGTCTGCCTCTGTCTTCATAATTCTCAAACAAGTCAAAACTTGCACAAGCCGGCGAAAGGAGTACAACGTCGCCTGTTGTACCAAAATGATATGCTTTTCGCACGGCTTCTGACATATTGTCGACCTCAACGATTTCTTCAATTACCCCTTCAAATGCATCTTTTAATACTTTATTATCCTTCCCAAGGCAAATAAGCGCTTTAACTTTTTTCTCCGATAAGTTTATAAGACTGGCATAATCGTTTCCTTTATCCACTCCGCCAGCGATCCAGATTATTGGGTTGTGTATGGTTTCTAAAGCATACCATGCAGAATTCACATTGGTAGCTTTTGAATCGTTAATGAATTCAATTCCATGGACTTTAACAACCGACTCCATTCTGTGTTCCACTGACTGAAAATCCATTAGCGCTTCGCGAATGATGTCCTTTCTTATTTTCAAAACATTACCTGCAATACCGGCTGCCATACTGTTATAGGTATTGTGTCTCCCGCGCAGAGCCAGTTCATTAACAGACATAGAAAAGTCGACATTTTCGAACTCAATCCTAAGCAAGCCCTTATCGTCAACCCAGGCTGCATCATCTTCGTGTTTCTGAAACGAGTAAGGCAGTTGCTTTGCTTTTAAAACTATGCTCTCCAGCTCTTTTATTGTAATTTCATCATCGGAACAGAAAATGAAATATTCATCTTCAGTAAGATTTTGGGTTATTCTAAATTTTGAATCTACATAACTCTGTAGATTATAGTCGTAACGATCGAGATGATCTGGAGTAATATTAAGCAGTATTGCGATATCTGCCTTAAATTCGTACATACCGTCGAGCTGAAAACTACTTATTTCCAGCACATAATAGTCATAGTTTTCTGTTGCTACCTGAAGTGCAAAACTCGTACCTATGTTTCCTGCCAGTCCGGCATTCAATCCCGCTTTCCTCATCATATGATGAATTAAAGTGGTAGTAGTAGTTTTTCCATTGCTACCGGTGATACATATCTTTTTTGCCTGAGTATATCTGGTTGCAAATTCAATCTCAGAGATAACTCTGATCTTCTTCTTCCTTATCATTTGAAGGATGGGTGTACTCTCAGGAATACCCGGACTTTTTATAATTTCGTCGGCATTGAGTATTTTCCTCTCCGTATGAGCATTTTCCTCATACTCGATATTATACGATTCCATCAATTCCTTATAACGGGGTTTGATTTTCGCATTATCGCTTACAAATACTTCAAAGCCTTCTTTTTGGGCAAGAATAGCTGAGCCTGTTCCACTCTCGCCTGCACCGAGGATAACAATTCTTTTAATTTGTTCCATTAAATGGTATTTTATATTATTATCTTATTTTAAGCGTTACAATACTTATTACAGCCAGAAAAATGCCTATAATCCAAAAGCGGGTAACTATTTTTGCTTCCGGATAGCCAAGTTTCTGGTAATGATGGTGCAAGGGTGCCATTCTAAATATTCTTCTTCCCTCGCCATATTTTCTTTTTGTATATTTAAACCAGCTTACTTGTATCATTACTGATAAACTTTCGATCATAAAGACTCCTGCCATTACGGGTATAAGTAATTCCTTCCTTATAATAATGGCAAAAACGGCAATAATTCCTCCGATGGATAAAGATCCGGTATCACCCATAAATACCTGTGCCGGGTATGAATTGTACCAAAGGAATCCAATGGTTGCCCCAATAAATGCCGAGATATATATTACTGTTTCACCCACACCCGGTATGTACATAATATTGAGATAATCGGCGATAATGGTATTACCGGAAACATAAGCCAGAATTGCCAGTGTTAAACCGATTATTGCCGCTGAACCTGTGGCGAGGCCGTCGAGGCCATCTGTAATATTCGCTCCGTTCGAAACCGCTGTTACAATAAAAATAACTACCAGCACAAATAAGATCCATGAATACTTATTTGCTTTTTCACCCATAAACCAAACCATCCATGAATAGTCGAATTCATTGTTTTTCAAAAACGGGATGGTTGTTTTGGTCGACTTATGGTCAATATTTACATAATAATTGCCTTCACCATCCTGTAAAACGTTTTCTTTTCCCTGAGCCTCCTCTGTACTTATTGGAACTTTTTCTCTGATAAGAACGTCATCGCTGAGATAGAGGCTAAGACCCACAATTATACCAAGACCGATTTGACCCAATATTTTAAATTTTCCCCTGAGTCCTTCTTTGTTTTTCTTATATACTTTGATATAATCATCTATAAAGCCAATAATCCCCAGCCAAATAGTTGTTACTATCATTAGTTGAATGTAAACATTCGTCAAATTCCCAAAAAGCAAAGTCGGTATCAAAATGGAAGCAAGTATGATAAGCCCGCCCATGGTGGGGGTGCCTTTTTTCTCATTCTGACCATCCAAACCAAGATTTCTGATCGATTCTCCGATAAGCTTTTTCTCCAATAATCTGATAATACCCTTCCCAAATATCATTGAAATGAAGAGTGAAGTCAGGATAGCAATGGCCGCCCGGAAAGAAATGTACTGAAATACACCCGCCCCCGGCACATCAATGGTTTCAAGATATTCGAACAAATGATACAGCATACTCAGATCTTTAAATATTCTTTAATTTTTTCTCTGTCATCAAAAGGAAGTTTTACTCCTTTAATTTCCTGATAATTTTCATGTCCTTTTCCTGCAAGCAGAATCACATCATTCGCATCAGCAAATGAACAGCTGACCTTAATGGCCTCATTTCTATCAACTATACTAATCGTTTTAGCTTTAAGCTCTTCGCTCAGTCCCATTTCCATGTCTCTGATAATATATTCCGGATTTTCCGACCTGGGATTATCGGAGGTCAGAATTAATTTATCGCTCATTTCGGCAGCTATTTTAGCCATCGTTGGTCTTTTTGTTTTATCGCGATCACCGCCCGAACCCACTATCGTAATAATCCGTTTTTCAGCTGAAATAATTTTTCTAATCGTTTTTAGCACATTTTCCAGGGCATCAGGAGTATGAGCATAATCGACAATAGCCACTGCACCTTTGGCAGAGGAAAATATTTCAAATCGACCGGCGGCTGATTTTTGAAGGCTAAGTGCTTTCTGCACTTCATTCTTAGTATGACCTAATAAAACAGATGCTCCATAAACCGCTATTAAATTATAGGCGTTGAATTCACCCGGCAATCGTGTCCAGACTTCTTCACCATCAATTTCGAGTAAATTCCCCTCGATATGCATTTCTTTCAATCCAACCCTAAAATCTGAATCGCTTTTCAGACTGTATGTATAAACCGAAGCTTTAGTATTCTGAACCATCACGGCACCATTCTTATCATCTTTGTTGATAAGAGCAAAGGCGTCTTTATTGAGTCCATCGAAAAACTTCTTCTTTGCATCCCTGTAGTTGGCAAAGTTTTGGTGATAATCGAGATGATCGTGGGTAAGATTCGTAAATATTCCTCCTTTAAAAACAAGTCCTGCCGTTCTTTCCTGATGAATAGCGTGGGATGAAACCTCCATAAACACATATTCACAACCTGCTTCAAGCATTTCTTTAAGGCTGGCATGAAGCTGAATAGGGTCAGGCGTGGTATGGGTGGCAGGCCTTTCCTGTTCATTAAAACAAACCTTTATGGTTGAAATAAGTCCTGCCGAATATCCCATTGAACGTGTCATTCCAAATAATAAACTGGCTATGGTGGTTTTCCCATTGGTTCCGGTAACTCCCACCAGCTTTAAATCGCGGGATGGATGACCGTAATAAGCCGAAGATATTTTCCCAAGTCCGCTCTTAGTATCTTTAAGCAAAAAATACGATACTCCGGGGTAGGTTTTTTCAGGGAATTCTTCACACACAATAAATTCCGCACCTGAAAGGATTGCATTTTCAATATAATTATGACCATCAACCATGCTTCCCTTAACAGCAATAAACATATCTCCTTTGGCAACCAACCGGGAGTCAAAACAAATTTTACCATTCAATTCTTCACCTTTCCCAAGGCTTTGAATGATGGTGCAATCTGATAATATGTCCTTAATACTTTTCATTATCCTTGTGCGATACTCATGGTTAATCTAATGGTTTGCCCTTTATTAATAATGGATCCGGGAAGGATTGACTGTGACCTTACCGTGCCTCTTCCTTCAGTAATTACGTTTAAACCCGATGATTCGAGAAGATAAACGGCATCTTTTAATCCCATATCCAATACATTTGGAACCAGGCGATTTTTATAATCCCGTTGTTTCAACTTAACGACATCTCCGCCCGAGGTGGTTGAAACCCAGCCTGATTCCTTACTATCGATAGTGTAGGATATGCCGAGTGAGCCCAATACAAAAGACAATTCATCAGCATTTCCCGATTTCGAATAGGG
The DNA here is from genome assembly GCA_021740585.1 of Bacteroidales bacterium. Classification (GTDB taxonomy): domain Bacteria; phylum Bacteroidota; class Bacteroidia; order Bacteroidales; genus JAGLSB01. The sequence goes on along the minus strand of JAIOZM010000075.1, from coordinate 16,652 downwards.
AGCATTAGCAAATATTTCCCTCTCAGGACGATTTACTTCCTGATGAATATCGAGTTGTGTGGCGTAGATTTTATTTGCTATTTCTTTGAAAACAGGTCCGGCCACCAGATTTCCGTAATAAATATCGTTTGAAGGAGCATTAACTACTACAATGCAACTATACTTTGGAGCTTCAGCCGGAAAGTACCCGACAAAAGAAGCCTGATAACTGATTCTTGATTTAACAGAGTAGCCGGTTACAGGATCGGGTATTTGTGCCGTACCGGTTTTACCTGCAATTTTAAAATATTCGTTTTTCAGGTTTCTGGCTGAGCCACTTTCAACCACACCGATTAACATTTCATGCAATTTATTAATAGTAGCCTCGCTGCATAGCTTCTGATTAAGAACCTGTGTGTTGTATTTTTTAATGGTCTTCCCACGGTAACGAACCTCTTTCACAAAACGAGGTTTAACAACTTTCCCTTTATTGGCAATGCCGTTATAAAATGCCAGAATTTGCATGGGGGTTAAAGCAATTTCATAGCCAAATGAGATCATGGGAAGTGAAATTCCCGACCAGTCGGAATGATCAGGAGATTTGATAAATGGTTCACCTTCACCAAGAATTTCAAGTCCTAATTTCTGATTGAGTCCAAGTTTGTAAAGCCCATTAATATATTTATCCCTCTGACTATTATAATTGTCATATATAACTTTGGTTATACCAACATTAGAGGATATTTCAAAAGCTCTTTTTACGGTAATTTTTCCTGTGGTGGTTCTATGACTATCTTCAACCTTAGTTCCTGAATAATATATAATACCGGATCCTATATCCACAGAATCGGTTATATCAACTAATCCGTCCTCTAAAGCCACTAACAGACTTGCCGTTTTAAAAGTTGAGCCGGGAACCGTGCTCTCCCCGATGGCAAAATTCACCGATTCCCAATAACCTCCTTTACTGTTTCTTTCAAGATTAGCAATAGCTTTAATATCTCCGGTCTCAATTTCCATTAAAATGGCGGTACCGTGCCGGGCGTTATGTAAAATTAATTGCTTCTCGAGGGCCTTTTCCGCCACATCCTGAATGTTTAGGTCCAGAGTGGTTAGAATGTCCATCCCATTAACAGGATCAACTACGTTTTTATCCAAAAGAGGGACATAAATATTCCCGGGCAGGCGTTTAAATAATTTTACACCTTGGGTTCCACTTAAAGTTTTATTGTAAGCACCCTCAATACCTACCAGATTTGCATCGGCACCTAAATTTGTATGCCCAATGGTCCGGGAAGCCAGATATCCATTTGGTTTTACCCTTTGACTTTTCTCTTCAAAGAGAACTCCCCCTTTATATCTTCCCCTGTTTAGTATTGGAAAATTCCGGGCTTTTACCATCTGATCATAAGTAATATTTCGCTTAAGAAGGTAGTATTGAAGCTTATCGTTCCGGGCATGAATTAAGGCTTTCTTATAATCGAGCCAAGACCGGTCCCTGAATAAATTAGCCAGACTCTTTGAAAGCCCATCTATCTGATCATAAAACACTTCTGATGTCAGACTATCGACAGTAAGGTCCATTCTAATATCATAAAAAGGAAGGGAAACCGCCAATAACTTTCCATCCGAACTATAAATATCTCCCCGCACTGCATTAATGGCCACCTCTTTAACCGGAGCACTTTCTGAATTAACCGACCAGAGATTGTGCTCAAAGAATTGCAGCCACAGAATTTTTCCAATGATCATAACCCCGGTTATCACCACCAGAAAATACACTACTCCTACTCTCCACATTATGTCTTTTTTGACAGACATTTATTCTTTAATTTTTTTTTGTTTTATTATAATTTTCTTAGGAGGATCTATCGATTCTTCCAATTCAAGTCCTTTCTTCCTTACTTCCTGGGCTACTTCCGTTTGTCTTGATATTTTCATTAATTCCGACGATACAAAAACAGCTTCTGAACGCAATTCATTAATTTCAACTCTTAGTTTTTCTCTTTTCCTCCTCACAGAATCAGCATGATATCTGTTACTTATATACATCAAACTCAGAAAAACAAGAAAAAGCACAAAAGGAAACTGTTGCAATACTTTTTTACGTGTCAAAAGACTGCCATCGATGATCCCTCTTAAAATTCCGCTTTCCTTTGTCTGGTTTTCGGTTCCCTCATCAATAAATTCTATATTCTTTTCCTCTGTCATTTCTTTTCTGCTATTCGAAGTTTTGCACTTCTGGCTCTTGGGTTCTCAGCTAGTTCCTTTTCACCGGAAACAATAACATTCTTACTAATTGCACTCATGGTATTGAGAACATTTCCAAAAAAGTCTTTTTCAATATTTCCTTCCAGATTACCCGCTTTTATAAAATTCTTAACCAATCTGTCTTCAATACTATGATAACTCATTACCACAAATCTCCCTCCAGGCTTAAGGCTGTCGGGAATCTGAACCAGCATTTCTTTCAAAGCTCCCAATTCATCATTTACTTCCATTCGCAAGGCTTGAAAAAGCTTTGAAAGCAGCTTTGATCTCTGCCTTTCCGGAAGAAGTGATCCCAGTCCTTCAATAAGTTCACCTGAAGTGGTGATTGCTTTAGTCTTTCTCATCTCCCCAATCTTTCTTGCAAAACGCCCGGCTCCCTGTATCTCTCCGTAATTTCTGAATAATTCAGCCAACTTTTCTACAGAATATTCATTCAATATTTTAGCAGCCGTCAATTCATTCACTGTATTCATTCTCATATCGAGTGCGGCATCTTCTCTATGCATAAACCCTCGTTCATTAGTGTCAATCTGATGTGAGGATATCCCCAGATCAGCGAGTACTCCATCAACCTTCTCATAATTATAATACCTGAGAAAATTTCTTAAAAACCGAAAATTTGAATGAATAAATATCAGACGCTTGTCTGGCAGAATATTACGCTGAGCATCTATATCCTGATCGAAAGCCAACAATCTTCCATCCTCATCGAGCTCCTCTAATATTCTCAGGGAATGCCCTCCACCTCCAAAAGTTAAATCGACATAAATTCCTTTTGGCTTAATATTCAGTCCTCGTATACACTCTTCTAATAGTACCGGTTTATGATAGATCATTCCTCTTTTGTTTGATCCCAATTTCCTCCCAGTATTTTTTCTGCTAAACTGGCAAAATCGTCATCAGCTTTTGTGAAACCTTCGTAATCGTCTGGCGACCATATTTCAATTTTCCCATACTGCCCCGCTAAAACTGCTTCCTGTCCAATTCCTGCGAAATCCATCAATCTCTTTGGAATCAGCAAACGATTAGAAGAATCTGCCTGAACTTCTGCCGTTCCACTGAAAAACATTCTTAAAAACCTGTTATGCTCCTTATTGTAAGGATTTGTCCGGTTTCTGATGAGAAGGTTTTGTCGTTCCCATTCTTTCATTGGATATAAAATCAGGCACTTATCAAAGACATCTCTTTTAAGCACGAAGCCCTCATCAATGGCTTGATTCATCTGCCTTTTAAACGCTGCCGGCAGAGCAACCCGACCCTTTGAATCGAGCTTACAAGTATAGTCACCAATAAAAGATATCATCTTCGTTCAAAAATTATAGGCTAAAATAGTGCATTTTCTCCCACAATCTCCCATTTTCTCCCACTTTTTTGACTTTTGTTAATAACTTTTTTGCATTATTACTCTCTGATGGAAAAAATAAGCCCGGCACTCAAACTTCATTAAATTGGGCTTTTTTATTAAATTTGCACTAAGATTTCAAGAAAATGAAAGAGGATTCATCTATAAACAGGCAACAAAAAATTAATATCCCACAGATATTTGCCAGTAAAAATCCGGGACTGGCTCCGCTCATACCTGGTTTTATATACTCCTATCTGAACAGGATACTTCATGTTGATTTTATAAATGAATTTCTTGATCGCCATGGCGACAAAAAAGATTTAGAATTTATTAAGGCTATTAAGGAAGACTTTAATATTACCACTGAAATAATTGGTTTAGAGAATATTCCGGCGGATAAGAAATTAATTGTCGTGGCCAATCATCCATTAGGAGGTATTGACGGAACGATTTTGCTGGGTATGTTGGGGGAAAAATTCCCAAGGGTTAAAAATATCTCCAACGATATTTTAATGAATATTCCCAATTTACAAGGGATTTTTGTACCCGTGAACAAACATGGCAGACAAACAAAGGAAGTTGCTGAAAAAATTGATGCTGTATATAAAAGTGATGATCCGATTCTTTCTTTTCCATCGGGATTAGTTTCGAGGAAAAAAAGGGGGGTGATTAAGGATTTGGATTGGAAAAAAAGTTTTATCACAAAGTCTAAATCCTATCAAAGAGATGTTATTCCTGTCTGGGTGAGTGGAAAATGTTCAAATTTCTTTTATAATCTGGCTAACTTTAGAACTTTTTTCGGTATAAAATCGAATCTCGAAATGTTTTTTCTCCCCGATGAAACCTATAAACACAAAAATTCACATATTAAGGTTGTTATTGGCAAAGCCATTCCTTATCAAAGCTTCGATAACCGTCTCAAACCGGAAGAATGGGCAAATAAAATAAAAGATTTTGTTTATACCCTGGAAAATGATTCAAACGCCCAATTTCTTTATTAATTAGCTTTTTTTTTCTTAATTTTATGCTTCAAAATTATTTCATATGGAAAATATAATCCCTGCGGTACCGAGAAAAAAAATACTCGAAGAATTAACCGAGGAAAAATTCGTCAGAAAAACAAATAATGCCGGGAATCTGCTGTTCATTTTAGACCATCATGATTCACCCAATGTTATGAGAGAAATCGGACGTCTGAGAGAATTGAGTTTCAGAGCTGCCGGAGGGGGTACCGGTAAAGCTATTGACATTGACGATTTTGATACCGGTGAAGTCTCATATAAGCAATTAATTGTTTGGGATCCTTCTGAAAATGAGATTCTTGGAGGATATCGTTTTCATGTTTGCGATAAGGAGAATTGTTTTAAAAATGGGGTTGTATCTTTAGCTACATCAAAATTATTTAACTTCTCTGAACGATTTGTAAAGGACTATTTACCTCATACTATTGAGTTGGGCCGTTCTTTTGTTCAACCCAAATATCAATCAACCAATATGGCAAGAAAAGCCCTTTTTGCTCTTGATAATTTATGGGATGGCTTAGGTACTTTGGTTATTAACAATCCCGACAAGCGATATTTTTTCGGGAAGGTAACGATGTATAAAAATTACAACCAGAGAGCGAGAAATCTTATTTTGTACTTCATCGAAAAACATTTTCCTGATACTGAAAAATTACTGGAACCAAAGATCTCTTTAGAAACAAATATTGACAGAAAAGAGATGGAGTCAATTTTCACAAGTCAGGATTATTTAGAGGATTATAAAACTTTATCTCAGAATGTTCGTGCTTTTGGTGAAAACATTCCACCACTTATAAATGCATATATGAATCTTTCACCATCCTTGAAAACGTTTGGGACAGTTAATAATCCTTATTTTGGGAATGTGGAAGAAACGGCTATAATGATAACCATCAACGATTTGTACAAACAAAAAGTGGAACGTCACATCAATAGTTATAATCCTGAAGATAAACTGGAAAATATTTAATACGCTCTTCCTTTTATTCCTTCAATATAATTTACAAAAGAAGTTGAAACTACCTTATTCCCTCCGGGTGTGGGGTAGTTACCTGTGAAATACCAGTCACCCCTGTCATTTGGAATGGCGCTATGAAGATTTTCAACACTTTGATATACTATTTCGAGATCTGCTCTCAGATCAGGTCCCTTTAGCAGCTGAGCAATTTTAGCTGATATTTCTTCAGGAGTAAAGGGTTGGTAAATCTCCTTAACATAATTTACATACTCCTCCTTGGGAAGTCCGATTTGTCTTCTACATTTAAGATAAACCTCATTGATAATGCTTTCCTTACCTTTATCTTTCAATAATTGAATGGCAGCTTTAAAGGCAATAAAATCCCCAAGTTTAGCCATATCAATTCCATAGCAGTCGGGGTAACGTATTTGAGGTGAAGAAGATACAACAACGATTTTTGTTGGCCCTAAACGATCCAGTATTTTTAATATACTTTCTTTCAGTGTTGTACCACGAACAATGGAATCGTCGATAACTACCAATTTATCCTGATTTCTTTTTATGGTCCCGTAAGTTGTATCATACACATGCCCAACAAGGTCGTTCCTGCCTTTGTCCTGAGAAATAAATGTTCGCAATTTTATATCTTTCAGGGCAACTTTTTCCACCCTCGGTCTTTCAGAGATTATTTCCAGGAGTTTATCCTCATCCATTTCCTTAATACATTTCCTGATAATATCCTTCTTCATATTAATCATTTCGTCTTCGACACCTTTTATCATGCCGTAAAACGCAGACTCTGAAGTATTTGGTATAAATGAAAAAACCGTATTGCTGATATCGTAATCTATTGCCTTAATAACCGCAGGTACAATCAATCTGCCCAGCTCCTTTCGTTCTTTATAAATATCGATGTCGGAACCACGGGAAAAATATATTCGTTCAAAGGAACAAGATTTACGTTCCTGTGGCTCAAGGACTTTTTCCACATTTATTTCGCCATTTTTCCTTATGATAACAGCGTATCCCGGAGGAACTTCTTTAATCTTATCATAGGTAAGGTTGAATGCTGTTTGAATTACAGGTCTTTCTGAAGCAACTACCGCCACCTCTTCATCATGATAATAAAAGGCAGGTCTAATTCCCCAGGGATCTCTTAAAACAAATGAATCGCCATGCCCCAGCATTCCGGCAATAACAAACCCTCCATCCCATCTTCTGGCGGCTTCGTTTAGAATTTTTGGCAGGTCAATATTTTTTGCGATCAGAGCAGAGATATCGGTATTTGAATAACCCTGATTTTTATATTTTCTGAAAAGTTCCTGATTCTCCTGATCAAGAAAGTGTCCGATCTTTTCAAGAATAGTAACGGTATCGGAATAATCCTTAGGAGACTGTCCCAATTCAACAAGTATTTTAAAAAGTTCATCGACATTGGTAAGATTGAAATTACCAGCCAGGACAAGATTTCTGGTTTTCCAGTTATTTTCTCTCATAACCGGGTGCAGAGCATCTATATTATTCATTCCGAATGTGCCATATCTGAGATGTCCAAGATAGGTCTCTGCAACAAAGGGAAGATTTAGCTTCGCCCATTGGGCATCATTAATAAGACCGGGTGTTCTTTTTTCCAGCTTTTCAAAGGGCTTGTATATTTTTTCAAAGATATCGCTAATTGCAGAAGCCTTCATTGATCTCTGTCTGCTAAAATATTTATTTCCCGAAGGCATATCCAGCTTCAGGCTAACCACACCCGCCCCATCTTGGCCCCGGTTACGTTGTTTCTCCATAAGAAGATACAGTTTTTGAAGACCGTATTGCCAACTCCCGTATTTCAACTGATAGTATTCAAGAGGCTTTAGAAGTCTCACCAATGCAATACCACATTTATGTTTTATTTCGTCACTCATCAGCTATCAAACTTTTATACTTTTCATAATCAATGGCTTGCTTTGGGGGAATAAAGGCATAGGGGAAATCTGACTTAATTTCATTAAATAATTTCAATACCTCCGAGCGGGTACGGCAATCTCCCACATATACCTTATAATCAGGAGCATCATAATTAAGATAAGCTCCTATTTCAGGATATTTCGATAAAAATCTGGATCTGGCATTATTGGCTTCTTTTTTGGCATTAAATCCTGATCCGCTAAAAATCCTGATGCGATAACCCATAATTTCCGGGTTATTATTATTATAAATCAGATGCTTAAAATAATTCTCCTCAATTCCACCATCAACCCTCAGAAGAGTGGGATTATACCCCATGGTATCCACCTTTAAGGAACTATATGGATCCATGTTCTTTATTCGGTTCTGACCATTTGTACTAAAAGTGACAGCAAAAATAAAAAGTATTGTAAAATATGCTTTCATTGTTTAAATTGTTCTGCAAAATTAATGAAATAAAATTATCGCAAGCTATGTGCCAAATTTTTATTAATTTTCAGGCATGATTAAAACTAAAAATAATATTAGAAATACCGAAATAATAACCGGTATTTTCTCTATTCTTGCTGGCCTGGCTTTAATCTCTACCATTATAACAAGGTTTGAATTTATTAGTTTTTTTTCAAGTTTAAATGAAGATCTCGATTATCTCCTCGATAATATTCAACTCCTCAGAATAAATTCGGTAATATGGTTGATTACAGGATTGATAATTACTGTTTCAGCTTCCACATTTATTGTCCTTTTAAACCCCTGGCATAAATTATTTTCCTGGCTTACAGGATTTTTCATGATCCTTACTGCTGCAATGATCTCTGTATCCGGAATAAAAGGGATAAGTATTATTGAAATCGTTCTGCATTATCAAAATCTGGAACTGTCTAATTCTGAACTTCTTAAATTAAGCATTTTTACTCTGGCTCAGGAAAAAGAATTATATATTATAAGTTCCTATTCATTGCTTGGCTTTGCTTTTTTATCTCTGGGTCTTTTCGCCCTGCGGACAAGAAGCATGACTATTCTGACTGGCATTGTAAGCATAATTTCCGGTATTATACTTCCGGTATTTACTATTATGAATAAGGATAGCATACTTGCTGATGTTGGCCTGGTGGGCGGGAGTATAACCTTTATGGTAATTGGTGTACGGATATTATTTAACGGACTGACTTTGAAAAAAAGATCATTGAAAAAAGCATCCCAACAAATCTTGGATCAAGCATAAAATGATGTTGAAAAGTATGGAACCTCCTATACTAAAGTGCTAATTGACAAATACTTTTAAAATAAGAAAGCGATACAAAAAGCTTATTTCCCACCTTACAAAAAATTCCCGGTTTATGAATCCTTAAGATTCGCTATTGTTTAATGAGAGCAACTCATTTTTACTAATAACTAAAGGCGACAATTTTGTGTGCGAACATGAATTTACATAGCTTCGGCTATTTCATCAGTTACTTCAACATTATGAAAAACATTTTGAACATCGTCGTCATCTTCAAACTCTTCAATTACTTTGAGAATTTTTACAGCAACATCAACAGGTAGTACTTTTGTTTCATTGGGAATTCTTTGCAGCTCGGTATTTTGCGCAACAATATTTAACTCTTCCAATTTCTTCTGAACATTTCCAAAATCCTCAAGCGGGGTTGTAATAACAAAAACATCATCCTCTATCTGAAAGTCTTCCACACCTGCATCTATTATTTCCATTTGTAATTCATCAGGATCTATGTCTCCTTTGGCAATGGTAATAACTCCTTTTCTTTCGAATAAGAAACTTAAAGAACCATTTGTCCCCAAATTACCACCACGCTTTGTGAAAATTGCTCTTATATTAGATACAGTCCGATTATTATTATCTGAAAGGCATTCAATAAATATTGCTACCCCATTTGGCAAGTAGCCTTCGAAAGAGATCTCCTGAAAAGAGTCGCCACCTTTATCAGCTTTGCTAATGGCTCTTTCAATATTCTCCTTGGGCATATTAACACCTTTTGAATTAGCAATTGCCACTCTAAGCCTCGGATTGGTCTCTGGTATGGGTCCGCCTTCTTTTACCGCAATACTAATTTCTTTTACTATTCTGGAAAATATCTTTCCTCTTTTTGAATCGGCTGCGCCTTTTTTCCTTTTGATGGTTGACCATTTACTATGACCTGACATTTTGAAAGTTTTAGTTAATTTTTTAGAAGTACAAAAATATAAAAAGCCGGGAAATAAGTACAATTAATTCCATTTTTAAGTCTTTGAAAAAGATTAGAAGTTATTGTTGTCCGGTAAAACTTATAAAACCTAAAAAGATTGCCGCGCTGCGCTCGCAATGACTCTTAATGTCAATTTACTATTGATTAGAAATTTAAAAATTTTAAATCTTAATTGAAAAAAAAACACTCCCACTAAAAACATTTCAAATAAAATTGCTGTTTTCATATTAAAGAAAGCTTTTGAATATAACTATCTTTGCGCAAATTATTTCTAAAGAAGATTTTTAAAGCAGGGTTGATTGCAGGCGATTTAAAAAATTATGGCACGATGAATATTACATCAATAGATATTAAAAAATTATATATTGAAACTTATGGTTGTCAGATGAATGTATCTGATAGTGAGGTAGTTTCAGCTATTTTACAAAAAGAAAATTATCAAATAACCGACAAGCCGGAAGAGGCAGATCTGATATTGATTAATACATGTTCGATTCGCGACAATGCTGAAATACGCGTTAAAGGCAGGTTGGAAAATCTGAGAATTCATAAAAAAAACAATAAGAATCTGAAGATAGGTGTCTTAGGATGCATGGCCGAAAGAATAAAAGATAAAATACTTGAAGATGATCCTTCGGTAGATCTGGTAGTTGGCCCTGATGCTTACCGGGATCTGCCTAAATTACTTGAAGTAGTTTCTGGTGGAACCAAAGGCGTTAATACAATTCTCTCATTGGAAGAAACCTATGCAGATATAAGTCCGGTAAGACTCGACGAAAATAATGTCTCTGCTTTTGTGTCAATAATGAGAGGCTGCAATAACTTATGTGCTTATTGTGTTGTGCCCTACACCCGCGGCAGAGAAAGAAGTCGTGATCCGGAAACCATTTTGCGCGAAGTAAAAGAATTAATTCAGCAGGGATATAAAGAAGTTACTTTGCTGGGACAAAATGTTAACTCTTACCTTTGGAAGGAAGATAATACAGATTTTCCCGATTTACTTGAAAAAGTTGCGATGCTGAGTCCAGTGTTAAGAGTGCGGTATTCGACTTCGCATCCTAAAGATCTTTCAGACAAGCTTATACAGGTAATGAGCAAGTATGATACTATTTGTAAAAATGTTCATTTACCTATTCAATCGGGGAGCAATAATGTGCTTGAACGAATGAAGCGCAAGTACACCCGCGAATCGTACCTTCAAAAAATTTCAGCTATCAGAAAAGCCATGCCTGAAGTCTCTGTCTCAACGGACATTATTACGGGATTTTGTGGTGAAACGGAAGACGATCATCTGGATACACTCAATCTGATGAAAGAAGTGGGATATGATTTCGCTTTTATGTTTAAGTATTCGGAACGTCCGGGAACTTTCGCCGCAAAAAAATATGCCGATGATATCCCTGAAGAGACAAAAACCAGAAGATTGAATGAAATTATTGAACTTCAGAATCAGCTTTCGCTTGAGAGCAAGCAGAAAGATATCGGAGAAGTATTTGAAGTTCTGATTGAGGGAAGATCGAAAAAATCATCGGAAGAACTATTTGGCAGAACTTCACAAAATAAAGTGGTCGTTTTTCCAAAAATGCATTTTAAAACCGGCGATTATGTACAGGTGAAAATTACCGATTGCTCCTCGGCAACTCTTAAAGGAAGCGCTATTCTATAATGAATACAGCCTCAATATTATGGACTTCAATAGTCTGATCAGGTAATAATAATATACACAAACTTGCATTCCTGTTTTTTAGTTAATTTTGTAGCATATTGTAGTAAGGATATTCTTTCTGAACACAATTTTGAGTTCCGGTTTTTTTCTTCATTTAATATTTGTCAAGATGAGAAAGAAATTATTTATTATTATTCTGCTTATTTCTTCAGGTCTGTTTATTACAGCTTTTAGAAACCAACCACCCTCACCACAAAGCAATCTCCTGCTGTCTGTGGTAGCAAAATTAAAAAATAATACCAACTGGTATCCAAAGCAAAAAGCATACTTGCATACTGACAAAAGTCGTTACCATGTATCGGATAGGCTATGGTTCAAAGCCTATTTAATTGATGCAGGTAGTCATTTGCCAGATAAACTAAGCTCAAATCTTTATGTGGAGTTAATAAATCCGGGAGGATATATTGTTCAAACCAAGCTCTTAAAAATTACCAATGGTACAGCCCGGGGCGACTTTTCGTTTCAGGATACTATACCTGAAGGAAGGTATTTACTTAGGGCCTATACAAATTGGATGAGGAATGCCGGAGAAGATTTTTATTTTCAAAAACATTTATACATTAAAAATCCTTTTTACAAAAATTTTGCCACACGGGAAGATGTTCAGATTGTAAAAAAATCAATTCGAAAATCCGAAAAAAAAGCATTAAAGTATCACATAAGTTTCCATCCTGAAGGCGGGGCTCTGTTATCCGGGGTTGAGAATATTGTTGCCTTTAAAGCGATCAACGACCTGGGAGAATCTATTAAAATTTCAGGAGAATTGTACGATAGCAAAAAAAATCTTATTCTGAGCACAGAAAGTATTCATGCAGGAATGGGGTCATTTAAATTTACACCCATAGCCTCTGAAAAATATGTCTTCAGGCTAAAAACCGGAGGAAAGGTAAAATCGTTTGAACTACCGGAATCCATTCCAATGGGGGTGAATATAAAGGTAAGTCATTTAGATTCTGACAGCATTGTTGTTGATCTTCTTAGTAATATAAATCCGGCCGATTTCCCCCCTAATACCGTTTATTATTTATTAGCTCACACCCGCGAAAAAGTTCGGTTTACAGGAACTATTGACTTATCAAACCCAAAAAGTCTTAGGTTCCCAAAATATTTATTTCCCGACGGAATCTGCCATCTCACTCTTTTTAATTACAGATCTTCTGCTATTAGCGAAAGGCTGATTTTTATTAAAAATACTGTAGACCCAGTTGTTTCGGTCAGCCTGCCATCGCATAAGTTCTCAAAAAGACAGAAGGCATCAGCCCAGATAACTGTCAATGATCTTAAGGGAACCAGGGTGAATGGAAACTTTTCCATGGCTGTTGTAAGAAAAAACCAATATAACCCAAATGAAAATATTGTAAGTTGCTTGTTGTTAGATTCCGATTTAAAATCTTACGTGGAAAATCCAGCCTATTATTTTACCAATACAAACTCTCAAAAAGAAAAAGAACTTGATTTATTAATGATGACACAAGGCTGGAAAAGATTTCTGTGGTCGGATGTAATTCTGGATAAGAAATTGCCTCCTAAATACACTATTGAAGAAAAAATTGAGATTGGCGGGCAGATAACTAAAGAGTTTTTTAATATCCCTCTTAGCGACATTTTGGTAAGACTAACCATTATGGATGAATACAATGAAGTATATACCACCAGAACAAATTCCGGAGGTTACTTTGTTTTTAAAAACCTCGATTTTCAGGATACTTTAAGAGTAAAAATTGAAGCTAACAGAAAAAATGGCAAGAAAAATCTTTTAATCATTGTTGACAATAATTGGCGGTCAAAGTTAAAAACCTTTAACTATATCACTGAGCAATATCTAAAAAAACCAGGTGAGGAAGGTCGATTGGTCAATCTGCCCATGGAGGAAGACCCGGAGAAAGATGATCCGTTTTACGAAGAGAACAATCGCTACCATCGTATTCATCAGGAACCGTCTACTGTTATTAAAGTCGATGACAATATGCAACAGTATCAGAATGTGGCCCAGATTCTTCAGGGGAGGGTGCCCGGAGTAAATGTTCATGGCAACTCCATCAATATTCGCGGAATCAGCAGTTTTTATGGCAATCAGGATCCCTTGTATGTTGTTGATGGAATTCCTGTGGATGCGGGCACTGCATTATCAATTAATCCTCACGATATAGACCAGATAGAAATTTTGAAAGGTCCTGAAGCTTCAATCTATGGATCCCGTGGTGCCAATGGAGTAATTATTATCTACACAAAAAGAGGAAAATATATGCTCAAAGGAGTTTTGGAATTTGATATGCTGGCCTATCATACTCCTGCTGAATTTTATTCCCCAAAATATGAAATTAATCCCGATGAAGAATTTTTCGACGATCGTTCTACTTTATTATGGGTACCGGAACTAAATTTTGATGAAAAAGGGCTGGCAACAATCAGTTTTTATACCTCTGATCTGGCTTCTGAATATATTGTTGTGATTGAAGGGATAGACACTGAGGGCCATCCAATTGTTCATTTAAAAAATTTCCTGGTGGAATAGTATCAGTGCTTATCAGCGATTTGGAATTTTCAATAAAAAATATGTTTCTAAAAATATTCCTGTTCTTAAATTAATAAAATCAAATCAATATTTATATTTTCTTATATCTTTGCTTCCTGCACATTATAACACTATTAAATATTTTTATATGAGAAGAATAGTAAGCTATTTGGTAATAGTATTTTTAAGTCTTGGAACAGCAAAAGCCGATGAAGGCATGTGGCTTTTTATTATGCTTCAGAATCAGGATTTTATGAAAATGCAACAACTGGGATTAGAATTAAAACCGGAAGAAATTTTCAGCTTTAATAACTCCAGCCTAAAAGATGCCGTTGGCGCGCTCGACGGTGGATCATGTACTGCCGAGCTGGTTTCTCCAGACGGGCTGTTACTCACAAATCACCATTGCGGATATGGAGAAATACAGGAACACAGCAGTGTTGAACACAATTATTTAAAAAACGGTTTTTGGGCTATGAGCCGGGAAGATGAACTCCCGAATCCGGGCAAAACTATCACCTTTGTTGTGAACATCGTGGATGTTTCAGATAAAATAATGCCTTATCTTAGTGCTGATTTAACCGGACAAGCAAGGCAGGACAGTGTAGCCTCACTTTCGGCAGAGCTTATAAAAAATGCGACTAAAGACAGCCATTACGACGCTTACGTTCGCAGCTTTTACAATGGCAATCAATACATTCTATTTGTAAACGAAACCTTCAGGGATGTTCGTCTGGTAGGCGCTCCACCTGAATCAATTGGAAAGTTCGGTCACGATACCGATAACTGGGTATGGCCGCGTCATACGGGCGATTTTTCAATGTTCAGGGTTTATACTGCCCCTGATGGCACACCTGCTGACTATTCAGCCGATAATGTCCCTTTAAAATCAAAACATTTCCTCCCCATATCCCTCAAGGGTTATGAAAAAGGCGATTTCGCAATGGTAATGGGCTTCCCCGGTTCAACCGATCGCTATATGACATCATGGGAAGTGGAAGAATTATTAGATGTTACTCATCCAAACCGGATTAAAATAAGAGGTGTTAAGCAGGGTATTATGATGGAAGATATGCTTGCCAGCGAGCAAGTAAACATAAAATATGCGGCTAAATATTCCCGCTCCAGCAATTACTGGAAATATTCAATCGGACAAACAAATGGCCTCAATAATTTAGGTGTTGTTGAAAGGAAACAAGAACTTGAAAAAGAATTCCTGAACTGGGTAAGTGAAAATAAAAAAGATAATTATGCCAATACCTTCAACCTTATTCAAAGAGGTGTTGAGCAAAGGAAGTTTTTAGTGCATTCCATTCAATATTTATATGAATGTATGTATTCAGGCATGGAAACAGTGAATCTTGGTAATTCAATTCGTTTCCTTTATCAGGAATTAAATTCTGAAAATCCGGATGCGGCCAGGGTGGAAATGTTGCAAAATTATGCCCGAAATGCAGCTGAAGGATTCTTCAAGGACTATAACCTTTCAACGGATAAAAAAATTACACGCGCCATGCTTCAGCTAATGATTGAAGATGTTGAGGATGCATACCTCCCACTTATCGTTAGAGATATTAAAACAAAATATAAGGGTGATATAGATAAATTCGTTGAAAAGTATTACAAGAAATCTGCTCTCCCTTATGAAGATAAAGTAATGGCAATGATCGAAAAGGCAGATGCAAAAGATATGGCCGCCGATCCGGGAATACAAATGACCATGTCGTTCTTTGAAACCTATATGGGTTTAAATGCGATGCAATCAACTGCAGATAAACTAGTTGAAGAAGGCACTCGTTTATGGATGGCTGGATTAATGGAAATGCAAAGCGATAAAATATTCTACCCTGATGCAAATTCAACCCTTCGTTTCACCTATGGTACCGTTGGCGATTACGAACCAAAAGATGCTGTTTACTACTCATACTTCACTACCCTTAAGGGAGTTATGGAAAAAGAGGATCCTACAAATCCAGAATTTATTGTAAGTGAAAAATTAAAGGAGCTATACAAATCAAAAGATTATGGATCTTATGGCAACAATGAAAGCCTAAACGTTTGCTTCACCACAAATAATGATATTACCGGAGGAAATTCTGGTAGTCCTGTAATTAATGGGAAAGGGGAACTCATAGGAATAGCGTTCGACGGAAACTGGGAAGCCATGAGTGGCGACGTGGCATTTGAAACAGAATTGCAGAAATGTATAAACGTTGACATAAGATACGTTCTATTTGTAATTGATAAATATGCCGGAGCGCAAAACTTAATTAATGAGATGCAAATCAATAATTAAGGATGAATCTGTTAAAGCATTGGTTTTCTTTTAAGTTATTGATTTTATAAAACTCTTGGAAGCGGTTATTGTTATATATACGGATGGTGGAGCTAGTGGAAATCCGGGTCCTGGAGGATTAGGTGTTGTTATGAAAGCGGGGAAGCTCCGGAAAGAAATATCTGAAGCTTACCGGCTTACAACAAATAACCGGATGGAGTTGCTGGCTGTGATACGGGGCCTTGAAGCTGTTAAATGGGAAAATGCCAAAATAAGATTTTTTACCGATTCAAAATATGTGTCGGAGGCTGTAAATCAAGGTTGGCTGATGAAGTGGGAGAAGACTTCATTTAAAAATAAAAAGAATCCGGACTTATGGATTAAGTTTTTAGAACTTTATC
>JAIOZM010000074.1 GCA_021740585.1 Bacteroidales bacterium | reverse complement strand
GGCGAAGCCGGAACCCGACCCCTTCACCGACTATACCACACGTACATTGCGTCATTGCAGCAGCGTGGCAATCTCATATTTTTACCGGACAACAATGATTTTTATTAAGCTATTTGAAACAATTTTTTTTTAAAAATATGACTAAAAAAGATATTGCCATTGTATTTGATTGCGGAGCAACCAATGTTCGTGTTATTGCGATGGATACGCAGGGCAATATTATTGCAGCAAAAGCATCCTCGAATAATACCCATGCCGACCCAAATTATGAAGGCGGGTTAATATGGGATATTGAAGAGATTTGGCAAAAGTTGTGTTACGCTTCTCTGGAAGTAGTCTCTCAAATTGATGTGAGCCGTATAGCAGGGGTTACTGTAACCTCTTTTGGTGTTGACGGAACTCTGGTTGATGAAAAGGGAGAAATGCTTTATCCCGTTATTTCATGGCAATGTAAGCGTACTGAGGAAATAGTGAATGCCGTTGACAAGTATATGCCGATTGAAAAAATTTATTCAGAAACCGGTGTTTTCCCATATGCCTTTAATACCTTATTCAAATTAATTTGGTTTAAAGAAAATAAACCCGACTTACTTGAGAAGGCCCATCGTTTTCTTTTCTTTCCATCCTTGCTGTTGAATCGCCTGAGTGGTGAAATGAGAAACGATCTTACTATGGCGGGCACCTCAATGACTATGGATATTGGCAATGCTGGTTTTTCTGAAAATATTTTAAACAGAATTGGAATTGATTCATCCCTATTCGGAGAATTAGCAAAAGCTGGTGATTCCTGCGGAAAAATTTCCATGGAGGCTAAAAATCAATGTGGAATTCCCGAAGACACAGCTGTTTTTTTTGCCGGGCACGATACGCAATTTGCCATATTTGGTTCAGGAGCTGAAATAAATCAGGCTGTATTAAGTTCGGGTACCTGGGAAGTTTTAATGGCGCGTAGTTCACACTTTAATACTTCAGAAAAGGAACTGGAAAAAAAACTCACCACCGAGATTGACACCCAGGACGGCATATATAATATAGGACAAAACTGGCTGGGATCAGGAGTTCTTGAATGGTTTTCGCGAAACTTTTATCCGGAATTATGCGGTTCGGAGCTATATGATATAATGATTAGTGAGGCAGAAACTATGAAACCGGGAAGTCATGGATTGTCAATAGATCCATCTTTCTATAAAGATTCGGAAAACGCAACGGGAGGATTGATTGGTGGGTTAAGCCTTAATACTTCGCGCCAACAGATTTACAGGGCATTGCTGGAAAGTTTAGCCTTTAGGCTTAGAGAAAGCCTGGAAACGCTTCAGGAAGCCGGAAATTTTAAAGCCGGGAAAATTATTTGTGTTGGAGGAGGTTCTCAAAACAGATTGTGGAATCAGCTCAGAGCCGATGTATGTAATTTACCAATAGAACTTATTGAACAGAAAGAAACTACGGTGTTGGGTGCTGCTTTATTTGTATTTGCCGGAGCCGGATTGTTTGCTTCTGAAAACGAGGCCCGAAACAACATTTCATATAAACCACAATTTATTAAGCCTTCAGCAGATGCCTTGGTTTACGATAAACTTTATATGGAATATTTGGAGTTTAGAAACGGTAGTGACGGATAGAAATATGAGATTGAGAATGTCTAAAAAGCAATATTTAATTAGAAAGTTAACGGACTTTTCTCTGTTTCCTCTGTGTTTCCTCTGTGTTTCCTCTGTGAACCTCTGTGTAACAAGCATATAAAGGATTACACAGAGTTCCACAGAGTTGACACAGAGTTTAACTTCGTTGAGGGCTTCGCCGTTCACAGAGACTTTTTAGACATCCTTAATCCTTTCAGGGTTGATGAGTTTTACAGGACAGCACTAATTTAAAATATCGAAATAAAGAGATTCAAGAAAAATCATTATCATTAAATAAAAATAAACTATATGCTAAAAGGAATATCACCATTAATAAGCCCTGAGTTGCTAAAGGTATTGACAAGTATGGGGCATGGAGACGAAATAGTACTCGCAGATGCGCATTTCCCGGGTGAAACAATGAATAGCAAGACAATACGTGCAGATGGTTTGAAAATACCAGATTTACTTAAAGCCATATTGCCCTTATTTGAATTGGATCAGTATGTAAATTATCCCTTGATTATGATGGAGGCTGTTAAGGGTGATCAATTAGATCCTTCTGTGGAAGAATCGTATTTAAAAAGTATTATTCCTTTTTGTGAAAGGTTAAATATTTTAGAAAGGATAGATCGCTTTGCATTTTATGAAAGAGCGAAAAATGCTTTTGCCGTGGTAATGACAGGCGAAACAGTGAAATATGGTAATATAATCTTGAAAAAGGGAGTCACTCCTTCGGTATAACCAGTTCAATTAGAAAAACATGAAATCAAAAACCAGAGTTGTAGAAAAGAAGTACTTAGTTCCCTTTATTCTTATTACCAGTTTATTTGCCTTGTGGGGTTTTGCCAACGATATTACCAATCCTATGGTAGCTGCCTTCAAAACCCTGATGGAAATATCAAATTTTAAGGCATCCCTTATTCAGTTCGCATTTTATGGCGGATATGCTACAATGGCCATTCCCGCAGCATTATTTATTCAAAAATATTCTTACAAAAAGGGCATATTGTTAGGATTGGCTTTATATGCTACCGGCGCCTTATTATTATGGCCGGCAGCACAATATCAGATATTCGCTTTCTTTTTAGCTTCACTTTACATATTAACCTTTGGATTAGCATTTTTAGAAACAACAGCAAATCCTTTTATCTTATCATTGGGAGCAAAAGAGACTGCCACTCAAAGGCTGAATTTGGCTCAATCATTTAATCCAATGGGGTCTTTATTGGGAATGTTTGTGGCATCGAAAGTTATATTGGCAACATTGGAATCTGATAAACAGCGCAATGCGGCAGGAGAATTAATATTTTCAGGTCTGGATGAAGTTACAAAGGCAGCCATAAGAACCAATGATTTAATGATTATTAGAAATCCTTATGTAGCACTAGGACTTGTGGTTATCATCATAGCAGTGGTTATCGCTATGGTAAAGATGCCTCAGCTGGTTCATTCAGGCAAAATAGATGCAAAAGCTTCCTTCAAAAGATTAATTGCCAATAGTATGTATCGTGAAGGGGTAATTGCGCAAATTTTTTATGTCGCTGCTCAAATAATGTGTTGGACATTTATTATTCATTACGCCGAAAATCTGGGAATCAATAAATCAACCGCTCAAAATTACAACATAGTGGCCATGGGAATATTTCTGACAAGCAGGTTTATAAGTACCTTTTTAATGAGATATATTAATGCCAGAAAGCTGCTCATGATTTTTGCCATTGGTGGGATGATAACGATTAGCGGAACTATTTTAATTGAAGGTATGTTGGGATTGTATTGTTTAATAGCAACTTCTGCCTTTATGTCCCTAATGTTTCCAACTATTTATGGAATCGCATTGCGGGATGTTGGCGATGATGTTACTTTAGGATCAGCCGGCTTGGTTATGGCCATTGTTGGGGGAGCTTTAATGCCGCCTATACAAGGAGCCATTATCGATTTGGGCCGCGTAGGATTTTTACCGGCAGTTAATTTCTCCTTCATATTGCCCTTCATCAGTTTTTGTGTAATTGGGTTGTATGGCTATCGATCTTATGTCGGTTTGAAACATCAAAAATAAATTTAAATTTGCTACACCTAAATATAGGTATATAGTATAGCGAGTGATAGATATCAAATAGCCAAAAGTATACCGGCTCAATGAAACTTTAATTTGAACTCATCTCCAACAACTGTTTTCCAACCGGATTCTGAGGGAATAGCTCAATCAATAAATTTGCATAAACTACTGCCTTTGTCTTTTGATTGTGTTCCAGATAAAATGTACAAAGTGCGTATATGAAATCATAATTCCCGGGTTCAGAATTATAAGCTTTAAGTAAATATTCCTCAGCAATCCCAATATTCCCTTGCGAATTCTCAAAAAGAGCATAATTGTATAATATTCTTGGCTGACCTTCCAGTATTTTAATCGCTTCAAGGAAATACTTTCTGCTTTCGCTAAATTTACCATTTTGCGCAAGCAATAAGGCAAGAGAATAGTTTACTTGAACCGCTTCCGGATGATCTCTGATTACCTCACGCAGAAGCTTTTCAGCATCAGCATTTTTACCCTGCTGAGCATAAATCATTGCCAGGTTTACTTTTGAAGAATAGAATAAATTATCAATCTTAAGTGCTGACCGGTACGATGAAGCAGCATTTTCAAGATCACCGGAATTTCCATATAAGATACCCAGATTATGCCGGGCACCCGGAAAGTCTGACATATAAAGATTGACATTTTTATACTCTTCAGTAGCTGCATTCCTTGCCTTTTTAACAGCTTCACTTAGATTGTTTTCTGGTAATACGGAAAGCTGAAAAGCTGCCTGAGTACGAACAGCTTTAACCGGATCGTTTAGCAGGGGCGCCATAGTTTTCTCCAGACTTTGTGCATCCCTTGGTATATAAGCATTAACCGCTGTATAGCGAATCAGTGAATAAGGGTCACCTAATGCCCTCTCAATTACCCCTCTGCTGATACTGTCATCATAATTTCCCAAAAGAGAAACTGCCGTTGCTCTTACCATCAATGGGAACAGTTCGTTTTCTGCATATAATACCAGATTAGGTACAGCCTTAGGGTCACCCTCATGTGCAGCAGCAAATGTTTCGCCATAATGTGGACGCTTCTTTTCACCATACCATTTCTCAATATAAGTTTGTGACCATTCAACGGTTTTATCGGTATGACAATCGTTGCATGCATTCGGAGTACCAATACTTAATGTCAAATCCGGCCTCGGAATCCTAAAACTATGATCGCGACGGTAATCGTTTCCCATATAGAATTTTCCAACCATATGACAATTTACGCATTGCGATCCCGTTCCCTCAACATACTCCGGTTTATCCCTGTTTATCAGATGTTTTCCTCCTTCAACAGGCATCTTATGGAAATGATGGGTTGGAGAATCATAAATATCGGGGCGATGGCAAATCAGGCAAAGCTTATTATCATCTTCAAGGGTTTTTAGAGAATGAGAATCGTGACATTCGTTACATCTGATCTCTTTCTCATACATTTTGCTTTGGGTGAATGAGCCATAAACATAATCTTCGTCGAGAATCTGTCCATCAGCATGATATGCAGGCTGTAAAATAAGTTGAGGAATTATATGATTCTGAAGATCTTCGTTATCATTCGGATAATCTCCCATAACCGATCGTCGTGAATGGCAGCGCGCGCAAACATTTAAAAGCTCCTGGTTATCGAGGTCTCTGGTCCTGATTATCAGACCTGTATTCACATCCATCGGCCGGGATCCCTCCGGAAGGTTTGCCCATTGCAAATGTTCTGAAGCGGGTCCGTGACAAGCCTCACAACTAACATCGATTTCCGACCATTGTGTACTAAAAGTTTCAGTTACAGTGTCATAATTTTTACGCAAATTGGTGCTATGACAATCCGCACACATCCCGTTCCAGTTCTGTGCCTGATTTGTCCAATATAACCAACTATCTGGTTTTAAATCTTCATCTGTATACAGAGTATCGCCCAAATGAAACCATTTTTCCTTATCAGTATCCCAGGCAATAGGAAGACACTGAAGTTTCCCACCTTCAAAAGGAATTAAGTATTGCTGTAAAGGCGTATAGCCAAATGTATATGCTATCTGAAAGTCGCTAAACTTACCATCGGGTCCTTCTGTATTTATATAGAAGCCACCGTTCTTTCTAAACATACGATGTATCAAGCCTTTATGTTTGAATTCAACATTGTTAAAATCTCCCAAAACCGATTCATCCGATGCCGTATCCATTGCCATATCATGATGCGATCCCAGCCACAAATCATTCTCCTTTTTATGACATTCAACACATGATTCTCTCCCTGTGAAGAACGGACCGCTCTGAATTTCCGGTGCCGATCTTTCAATGGCAATCCTAACCAGATAAATGGGGAAAGCAAATACAATAACAACAGTAGCAATATAGCCTGTTATTTTCCAATGCTTCATTATTTCCTTTGCTGAATCAGATCGCATAGCTAATTTGTTTTTTGTCGAATCCTCTGCGCTGAATTTTCTTACTTAAGTCAACCAATACTTTTCCTGATTCAATAATAACAGGAAAATAGTCTAATGCACGTGGAGCCGGAGAGTTCATTACATCCCCGAATTTGTCAAAGGCAGATGAGTGGCATGGACAGAGGAATTGCTCTTTTTCCTTATTCCACAAAACAGAACAACCAAGGTGGGAACAGATTATTGAAAGCGCAAGAAACCCACCATCCTCTAATCGTATCAGAAAATACCGGTTAACCCTGTCGGCAGTAACTGAATTTATTGGAAAATCTTCAACCCCACCAGCGTCCATAAGATTCGCATTCAGCTTATCATCATTCTTTTTACCCTGTCGTAACATTCCAAAAGTAAAGATGGTCAGTTCAGCTAAAGCAGCAATACCTAACCATTTCCATGTTCTTTTAATGAAACTTCTTCTGCCGGTTTTAATTTCATTTGTCATCTTTCTTGTTATTCGCTTAAATTTTTTTAATAACCACTACAACAACCAGGGCCATATCAGGCTCATTCCTTCACCTCTGAATGAAATTCCAACCAGAGATAATACCGAATATGAAGCGATTAGGATAATAAATAATGACTGAATATATTCTGATCTGTTAATAGAGAATTTACGCTGTATAATCTTCATGAAAAAATAAATAGAAACCACTACAAATATAAAAGGAATAAGACCGGTTGTAATAATGGAAAAATTGCCCGGGAGTATGGACTCCGGATCAGGTAATGCCTCACTCAAAAGAATAAATATAATTGTGAATATAAATCCGGCTATTGCTGAAATTTTTCCTGTTTCCCTGCCTTTTTGAGAAATAAACCAAATCCCCTGAACCCCATCCTTCAATTTAAAATAGGGTAAATAAAAAATGCCTGCAAAAAGAATTATTGGGATAACAACGACGGCAAAAAAGGGATGAAAATGAATAAGCAATTCCTGTAAGCCCATGAAATACCAGGGAGCTTTTGCCGGATTCGGACTAAAGAAAGGATTGGCCCTTTCACGTAATGGGGCATCGAATAAAACACCCAATAGAAGTATAAAGGCAATAAGAACCAGACTAACAACCAATTCTCTGGCTACAAGATTTGGCTGGGTATCCACTAAAGGACTATCCTTCTCTTCTTCAGAAACGATCAGTCCACCCGCCTTTCGGATTTGCCAGAAATGATGTACCATTAATGCCAATAGGAGAAGGGGTATTATACCTGTATGAAGGTTAAAAAAATTAGATAATGTTCCTCCGGCCACATCCTGTCCCCCCAAAAGCGCTTCTCTTGCGGTACTCCCAATAAGTGGGACATAATCCAGGATGCTTGTACTAACGGTAACGGCCCAATACGATAGTTGATCCCAGGGCAATAAATACCCGGTAAAATTAGAGAGCACAACAAGAATCAGCAACAGAACTCCAAAAGTCCATGTTGCCTGTCTGGGTTTTCTGTAAGCACCGGTAAAAAAAACTCTGAGCATATGAAGAAAGGTGATCCACAACAATAAGATCGCGCTCCAGTAGTGAATATTGTGAGCCAGTTTCCCAAATAAGAGATTTTCATTGATTGCAAGTATTGAATTATATGCACCCTCCGGATTGGGCACATAGTGAAATTTCAATAAAAGCCCTGTAAAAATCTGAACAACGACAAGCAAGGCCGACATTCCCCCCAAACCAAAAGAAAGCTTAAACCGCAAAGTAGATGCTTTTACTTTCTTTGGGTGAAGGTGCAGTATTAAATTGTAAATAGGTCTGGTATGTTTTCCTAAGTCAGAATTAACGTTCATTTCAGATAATCAGCAAAATATTAATCACAAATAACAAAAATAGTTTTTTAATTAAAACATCCTTGGCCAAAATCAGATAATCTAAAAAAATAGTGTTTTAGTATGAATCATCGGCATGAGCTTTCAAGAGCTGTGTGGGCGAAGCTTTCAGCCCGTAAAAGTTATTTCCAATTTTTCTTATGTATTTGTTTAATCAATTGTTTCTAAAACAAATAATCATAGCATCAAATCATAAGGATCAATTGCCAAAATTAAAAACGTCCATAGAGCTCATGTTTTTCGGTATGGCAATAAAGTATGGAATAGATATTGAAATTTATTCGACTGGTTTCTATTTTTCGCTGAAGATTAACGACAGGTGTGTTTTTGTCAACTTCAAGTTGTTTTTGAATGAGCTTATCAGGTAAAATAGCTTTAATTTTTTGCTCTCCTCCCGTAACTTTTATCTGATAATTTTCCCTCAAGGTATCAAATAGAGAATTGTTATTCAGGTTTTTAGAAGTAAACCTTGGGAGATTTAAATTGGGTAAATAAGATATATCGTAAAATATAGGTTCATTATTAATTAGGCGTAAACGCTCAAAATAAATACAACCACTTTCTTTTTCAATCTCGCTAAGCTTAAATATGAATTCTGATGGCCAGGGTTGAACTGTTGGTTTAACAATTACTTTAGTGATTAAATTTTGCTGACCCACAGCAGTAGTAGTTCCGCTTAATGAAAGTATGCCGATGCCCTTGGGTTTACTCTGAACCACACTACCTAATCCCTGCCGTTTTTTAATATAGCCATCATTGGTAAGTATGTCAAGAGCCTTTCTAACAGTAGGTCTGGCAACTTCATGAATAGCACACAATTCGTTCTCAGAAGGGAGAATATCACCATCCGCATATTCCCCTTGCTCAATGTGCTTTCTTAAAGTTTCGTATACCTTGCTGTATTGTGGTATCGATTTTTTTGAATCCATAAATCTGTAATTAAAATACAAATATAAATAAATTATATATAATAACAATTGACGGTTAAATGTAAGCATAAGTGAATAATAAATCATTTTGTCCGGGAAAACTAAAAAGATTGTCGCGCTGCGCTCGCAATGACCCTGAATTTCAATTGACTATGGCTTAGGAGGGGGTTCGGGTTCTGGCTTTGCCAGAACCCGAACCCTCTTCCAGGCCAAAACATACGTAAACCCTGTCATTGCAAGCGTATCGAAGCAATCTCATATTTCTACCGGACACTAATGATAAAAAATATATTTATTTCCCTGATTTCTAATTTCTTAATATTATTTTGTAAAAATAATTACAATTAACTTGTAAGTACAAGTAAAAGTTGATTATATTTGCAAATAAAATATTTTAGCATATGGCAATTCCAATTCTTTTACCACGTCAGGGGCAGTCTGTTGAATCTTGTATTATTTCTCAAATTTATGTTTCAGTTGGAGATAAAGTTAAGGTAGGTACTCCCCTGTTTTCCTACGAAACAGATAAAGCTGCATTTGAAGAAGAAGCAAAAGAGGAAGGCATTGTCCTGGCTTTATTTTTTAATGAAGGTGATGAAGTACCCGTATTAACAAATGTGGGTGTTATTGGTGAAGAGGGCGAATCTTTTGAAGAATTTGAACCGGGCAATAGTGATAAGGAAGCGGTATCGGAGGAATCCGTTAAAAAGGTGGATGCAATTCCGGTATTAGATGAAAAACCAGCTGAAACAGTAATTTCAAAAGAAGAAATTCCACTTGAAGATTTATACATTTCTCCAAGAGCAAAAAAGCTGGCCGAAAAAGAAGCATTAAATTATAGCACAATAAAAGGTTCGGGGCCGAAAGGGCGAATTATTGAAAACGATATTCGGGCTGCCTTGGCTATGCAACCCAAAAAGACAGCTCTTGCAAAAGAAATGATCAGGCAGGAAAGTTTGTCTCCGCAAAAACAAGGGACAGGCTTAGCTCAATCTATTACTTCACAGGATCTCGGGGCAGCCAATACAGTTTACCATTCAGACTCTGAAATAGTAAAGCTTACAAATATTCGCAAACTCATTGCAAAAGCAATGTATAATTCTCTGCATAACTCTGCACAGTTAACTCACCATTTAAGTGCTGATGCAAGAAGAATCTTAGAATTACGCAAAAAGTTTAAAGCGGCACAGAATGAAGGCAATACTATGAATATCACCCTGAATGATATGATTTGTTATGCTGTAATTAAGACTTTGAAGAAATATCCCAATGCCAACTCACATTTTTTGGGCGATAGCCTTCGCGTATTTAATAAAGTGCATTTAGGTTTAGCGGTTGATACCGAAAGGGGCTTAATGGTTCCGGTAATTAAAAATGCCGACGATCTCTCAATACAAGGCTTATCATCACAAATGAAATCCATAGCCACTGCTTGCAGGGAGGGTAATGTCAATCCTGATTTATTGTCTCCTGAGCAGGCATCTTTTACCGTATCAAATCTTGGAAATTATGGTGTGGAAATGTTTACTCCGGTAATTAACCTTCCACAAGTGGCCATTTTGGGCGTAAACACAATTCTGCCAAGACCCAAAGATCTGGGCGACGGAGTTTATGGCTTTGTTCCTCATTTAGGATTAAGCTTAACTTACGATCATCAGGCTTTGGATGGTGGAGAGGCTACCCGTTTTGTTAAGTCGATTGCCGATGAAATTGAAACTCTTGAACTGGACGTATTATAATTATTTGATATGAAGTATAATTTAGCAATAATAGGAGGCGGACCTGCAGGATATGTGGCAGCAGAAAGAGCCGGCGACAAAGCTTTGTCGGTTGTAATTTTTGAGAAGAATGAACTGGGTGGGGTTTGCCTGAATGAGGGTTGTATTCCTACCAAAACTCTTTTGTATAGCGCAAAAGTATATGACACTTCCAAAACCTCAGAAAAATACGGCGTTAGTAATGCAAATACCAGCTTTGATATAAAAGCCATTATGAAGCGTAAGGATAAAGTGGTTAAAAAACTGGTGGGTGGTGTTGGTGCTAAAATGAAACATGCAAAAGCGAATGTAGTTAAAGAAGCCGCTGTTTTAACTTCCAGAAATGCAGACGGAGTTCATATTTCAGCCGGTGGAGAAGATTATCTGGCAGAGAATGTGATGATATGTACGGGTTCTGAAGCATTTATTCCTCCAATTCCAGGTTTGGATATTAAATCTGATATAATTCTTACCAATCGTGAGATACTTGCCTTGAATGAACTTCCTGACTCATTGGTCATTATCGGTGGCGGTGTTATTGGAATGGAGTTCGCAAGCTTTTATAACAGCTTTGGCGCTAAGGTTACGGTAATCGAAATGCTGGATAAAATTTTGGGCGAAATGGATGCTGAGTTGAGCGCTATGCTGCAGGATATTTATCAAAAACGCGGAGTTGAGATTCATCTTCTGGCTAAAGTAGTTGAAGTTAAAGGAAATAAAGTCTTGTTTGAAAAAGATGGGAAAATTACTGAAGTTGAAGCCGAAAAAATATTGGTGAGCGTTGGACGTCGTCCGGTTACCAAGGGTTTAGGACTTGAAAATCTGGGAGTTGAATTATTTAAAGGCGGGATTAAAGTTGACGAGCAAATGCGGACAAATGTACCGAATATTTATGCTGCGGGCGATGTAACAGGTTTTTCATTGTTAGCACATACAGCTTATCGTGAAGCAGAGGTTGTGGTGAATAATTTAACGGGTAGAAAAGATATCATGCGTTATAAAGCCATACCTTCAGTAGTATATACCAATCCGGAATTTTCAGGGGTGGGACACACTGAAAAATCAGCAAAGGCTGCCGGAATCGATTTTAAAATAGCTCAGTTGCCCATGGCTTATGCCGGACGCTTTATTGCTGAAAACGAAGGGGGGTCAGGATTGTGTAAAGTGTTGGTGGGTGCTAAATACGGAGAAGTTCTTGGTGTTCATATGTTGGGGAATCCGTCAAGCGAATTGATATATGGAGCTTCAATGGCTATCGAAAACGAACTAAGCATAAAAGAACTCGAAGAACTGGTATTCCCTCACCCAACAGTTTCAGAAATATTCAGAGAAACAATTTTTTCAGTTAAGTAAAAACACAAGTTAAAAAAAGATATTATGCCAAAGTCACAATTTATCGATCCTTCTGAAAAGCGTAAAGCATCACAGGTTGTATTTACTCCAATACCCGTAAATCAATATTCAAAAACAGTAGAACAAGAGAAAGAGAATTTCTCTAAGGATGATTTCATAAGAATTTATCACGATATGGTGGTGATACGTGAATTTGAAACCATGCTGAATCTTATAAAAATTACCGGAGAGTATCAGGGAGTAGCTTATAATCATCCGGGTCCGGCTCACTTATCTATCGGTCAGGAATCTGCTGCTGTCGGCATGGCTTACGAACTGGATGCTGAAGATTATATTTTCGGATCACACCGTAGTCATGGCGAAATTTTAGCTAAAGGACTAAGTGCTATTCATAAACTATCGGATACTGAACTGGAAAAACTAATGGCTGAATTTTTTAAGGGTAGTATTTATACCATTATCAAAAAGGAATTCAAAGGTATTTCAACCAAGCAGTTGGCAATAAAATTCCTGATTTATGGAACCTTAGCTGAAATTTTTGCCCGCGAAACGGGTTTTAACAAAGGCTTGGGTGGAAGTATGCATGCTTTTTTCACCCCATTTGGAGTGTATCCAAACAATGCCATAGTTGGAGGTAGTGCCGATATTGCTGTAGGAGCCGCTTTGTTTAAAAAAGTAAATCAGAAAAAAGGGATTGTGGTTGCCAATATTGGCGATGCTTCAATGGCTTGTGGTCCCGTTTGGGAAGGCTTATCATTTGCCAGTATGGATCAGTTTAACACATTATGGGAAGGCAATCATAAAGGTGGTTTGCCTTTGATTGTAAATATAATGAATAACCAGTATGGCATGGGTGGTCAGACCTGCGGGGAAACCATGGGATACGATGTTGCTGCTCGCATCGGAGCGGGTGTAAACCGGGACCAGATGCATGCTGAAAGAGTTGATGGATATAATCCCTTAGCAGTGATTGATGCCTATAAACGCAAAAAGCAAATTTTAGCCGAAAAACGCGGACCCGTCTTACTCGATGTCCTAACTTATCGTTATAGCGGTCACTCTCCATCCGATGCTTCATCTTACCGTTCAAAAGAAGAAGTAGAAGCATGGGAAGCACAAGATTGCATAGCCTCTTATGGTAAAAATATAATTGAAGCAGGTGTTGCTAAACAAAAAGATTTAGATGCGATTTGGGCAGATATTCAAAGTTCAACTTTAGAACTTTTTAAACTCTCCATCGATGATGAGATTTCACCTCGTATGGATCTCTCTAAAAATCCAAACATAATCGGAGAAATGATCTTATCGAATGGTTCGGCAGATAAAATGGAAGACAGAACTCCTGATGTAAACCATAAAATGGAAGATAATCCGAGGATTCAACAAATAGCCAAAAAAGAACGTTATGCTTTTGATAATGAAGGGAAAGCTCATTCAAAAATGAAGCAATATCAATTACGGGATGGTATTTTCGAAGCTATAGTCGATCGTTTCTATAAAGACCCTACATTGATTGCATACGGGGAAGAGAATCGTGACTGGGGTGGCGCATTTGCGGTGTATCGCGGATTAACAGAAGCTCTCCCCTATCACCGTCTGTTTAACTCACCTATTTCTGAGGCATCAATTATTGGCACAGCTATTGGCTATGCCATGTGCGGCGGCCGTGTAATCCCTGAAATTATGTATTGCGATTTCTTAGGTCGTAGCGGTGATGAGGTATTCAATCAATTACCAAAATGGCAGGCCATGAGTGGTAATGTAATAAAAATGCCGGTGGTGGTTCGCGTGTCGGTTGGATCAAAGTATGGAGCGCAGCATTCTCAGGACTGGACATCGCTGGTGGCTCATATTCCGGGATTGAAAGTCTGTTTCCCGGTTACTCCCTATGACGCTAAAGGATTAATGAACAGCGCTTTGCAGGGAACAGACCCGGTAATATTCTTTGAAAGTCAGCGTATTTACGATATTGGAGAGCAGTTTGTGAAAACAGGTGTACCTGAAGAATATTACGAAGTAGCCTTTGGAGAGCCCGATGTAAAAAGAGCAGGTACAGATATTACCATTTTAACGATTGGAGCTACACTTTATCGTGCACTGGAGGCGGCTGAAAAGCTTGAAAAAGAACATGGTATTTCTGCCGAAGTAATTGACGCACGTTCACTGGTTCCTTTTAATTACGAAAAAGTAATTGAGTCGGTGAAGAAAACAGGCCGTGTGGTATTAAGCAGCGATGCAAATGCAAGAGGTTCATTCCTGAACGATATGGCACAAAACATTACCGAGCTGGCATTTGACTATTTAGACGCGCCTCCGGTAGTGGTTGGTTCACGTAACTGGATTATTCCTGCTTATGAATTAGAAGACGAATTCTTCCCCGGAGCTGATTGGATTATTGATGCTATTCATGAGAAGATTTTACCTCTCAAGGGATATCAGACAATTAATAACTTTACCGGATTAGAACAAATTAGAAGAGCAAAACTGGGTATATAATAATATAGATATGGATTTTTGGAATCAGTTTCCCGAGAAAGAACAATTATTAGATAAGAAGCCTGCAAATACAACTATTTACAAGGTAAATGGACATGTACACACTCCTTATTCCTTTAGCGCATTCAATTCAATTGAACAGGCATTTAAAATGGCCAAAGAAGAAGATGTTAAAGTATTGGGAATAAACGACTTTTTCACTACAGCCGGGTATAATGAATGGGCAGAAAATTGTCAAAAAAACAAGGTATTCCCTTTGTTTAATATCGAATTTATTGGCCTCAGTAAAATTGAGCAGGATGCAGGAGTTCGTATTAACGATCCGAATAATCCGGGTCGCATTTATCTTAGCGGCAAAGGACTGTCCTTTCCTTTTAAGCTTGATGAACCCTATGCCTCCAGGCTTCGAACCGTGAATGAAAAATCAAACGAACAGTCACAAGCGATGTGCGAACTGTTAAATAAACATCTTTTAAAGGTTGAAGTTGAAATCCAGCTATCATACAGCGAGATTTTAGAAAATTTAACTGAAGGCATGGTTCGGGAAAGGCATTTGGCGAAAGCTTTGCGCATGGCCGTTCTTGAAAAAGAGACTACAGAAAGCGGAAAAAAAGAAATGTTTGAAAGAATTTTTGATGGAAAGCTTTTAAAATCTGATCTGAGCAATATTGCCGGACTGGAGAATGAAATAAGAGCTAATTTACTTAAATCCGGGGGTCCTGCATTTATTGAAGAATCTCCAGATTTTTTCCTCGATATTAAAACAGTTCAACAGCTAATTATTAAAGCTGGCGGAATACCAACCTATCCTTTACTGGCAGATTCGGTAAATGGGGGCTATACTGAATTTGAAGAGAACAAAGAACGCTTATATGCCGATTTGCTTAGCAAGGGTTTGTATTCTATTGAGTTTGTAAGCAACAGAAATACAACCGAATCGTTGGAAGAG
This sequence comes from Bacteroidales bacterium, assembly GCA_021740585.1. GTDB lineage: Bacteria > Bacteroidota > Bacteroidia > Bacteroidales > JAGLSB01. Next base: position 5,771 of record JAIOZM010000074.1, on the reverse strand, counting down.
TATGCAAAGTTTTTCACTGAAAAAGGTTTTATCATTACATATGGAAGCGAGCATAACACTCCTGAATTAATACCTCTTACTCTTACAAATAAATCGGGTGAAGAATTAACGGATTACCTTAAGGAGGTCAATTTTTCGGGAGCTTGCATTATAGCAGCCCATCAATATTTGTTTGCAAAAACCGGAGAAGGTTATTTAAATTCAAATGGAGAACCCAAATTGATGCAAAAAGATGAATTTGAAATCCTGGGCAGAAATTTGCTGGAATATTTTTACACTAATAAGGTTCAATGATGAATAAAATTGAAGTAATTACCGCCATTCGAATGATGTTATCGAAAAGTAATTTGGTAACAGTAAGGGAATCGGATTCCAATAACCCAAGTGGTGTAGATATTAAAGTTTCCGGTGAAAAACTGGTATCAAAACTTAAATCCTTAAAACAACTGCCAGGTTCTATCCTTGTTAAGGATGTTGGAGTTTTTAAGGTGGCTGATTGCCCTGCTAACCTTATTTCAGCTGGCAGTAAGAAGTACGACCGTGAGCGAATGCAAAACAAAGTTGTTGTTATTACCGGGGGAGCACAGGGATTTGGTGCCGGTATAGCCGAAGAGTTCTTCAACGAAGGAGCTAACATAATTATTGCCGATTTAAATATTGAAGTTGGTAGGGATTTGGTTAATAAACTTAACGCAAAATCAACAGCAAACGAAGCTTATTTTGTGCAAGCAGATGTATCAGATCTTAGTTCAGTTGAAAATTTAGTTGCAGAAACTCTGGCATATTTTGGCGGCTTAGATGTGATGATAAGCAATGCCGGTATTTTACGTGCCGGGGGATTGGATGAAATGACTCCTGAAACATTTGCCTTAATGACCAAAGTTAATTATGCCGGTTATTTTAATTGTGCCAAAGCGTCGGCTGAAGTAATGAAATTTCAGCACAAATATGCTAAAACCAGATATTTTGACATCTTACAAATAAATTCAAAATCGGGATTAAAGGGCAGTAATAAGAATTTTGCTTATGCCGGTGGCAAATTTGGGGGTATTGGATTAACACAATCTTTTGCATTGGAGTTGATGCCTTTCAATATAAAAGTTAATTCCATTTGTCCGGGAAATTTTTTCGATGGCCCCTTATGGTCGCATCCTGAAACAGGTCTTTTTGTTCAATATTTGAATGCAGGTAAAGTGCCGGGAGCAAAGAATATTGAAGAGGTAAAAAAATTCTATGAAAATCAGGTTCCTGCCGGAAGAGGTTGCAGCACTTTAGATGTTGCCAGAGCAGCGTTCTATGCCATAGAACAGGAGTATGAAACCGGACAGGCAATACCGGTTACCGGTGGACAAAACATGTTGCATTAATATTATTAAAGGAAAACAAAATGAAGATGAAAACCAGAGCTGTACGATTATATGGGAAAAAAGATTTACGCTTAGAAGAATTTGAATTACCCGAAATTAAAGATGATGAAATTTTGGCCAAAGTGGTTTGTGACTCAATTTGCATGTCATCTTATAAAGCTGCTAACCAAGGTGCCGATCATAAAAGGATTCCCGGGGATGTAGCTGAAAACCCGATAATTATCGGACATGAATTTGCCGGCGAATTAATTGAGGTCGGCGGAAAATGGGCAAATCAATTTAAAGCAGGCGATAAATTCTCCATTCAACCTGCACTAAACTATGAAAAAGGACCGGTGGGAATTTTGAGTGCTCCCGGCTATTCATATAAATACATTGGTGGCGATGCAACCTACGTAATAATTCCAGGAGAGGTAATGGAGAACGACTGTTTATTAGCCTACAAAGGCGAAGGTTTTTATCCGGCTTCCTTGTCAGAACCATTGTCCTGCGTAATTGGAGCAATGCATGCCAATTATCATACTACACCGGGGTCATATATTCATAAAATGGATGTGATGCAAGGAGGAAATATGGCATTACTGGCCGGTGTCGGACCAATGGGTCTTGCAGCTATAAATTATATAATCAACCGCAAGGATATTCAACCTAAACTTTTGGTTGTAACCGATATTGATCAGACCCGTTTAGACAGAGCTGCTACTTTATATAAAGTTGATGATGCTGCAAAAAACGGAATTAAACTTGTGTATTTGAATACGGGAAAAGGCGATGCTGTAAAAGAATTAATGGATTTAAGCAATGGCAAAGCTTACGACGATGTTTTTGTATTTGCTCCGGTAGCACCGGTAATTGAGCAGGCGGATGCTATATTAGCCCAGGATGGCTGTTTAAACTTTTTTGCAGGCCCGTCCAATCCCGAATTCTCCGCTAAATTTAATTTTTATAATGTCCACTATAAAACAACCCATGTGGTAGGTACTTCGGGTGGAAATAACGACGATATGGTTGAAGCTCTGGAGTATATGGCTGAGGGTTTGGATCCGGCAGGATTGGTTACCCACATTGGCGGACTTAATGCAGTAATTGAAACTACTCTGAATTTACCCAATATACCCGGTGGCAAAAAGCTAATTTACAATCATATTGAAATGCCTTTAACTGCCATTACTGATTTTGAGGCAAAGGGAAAGGAAAATCCCCTATTTGGCGAATTACACAATATTTGCACACGTCATAATGGCTTGTGGAATGTGGAGGCTGAAAACTATTTGTTGAGCAAAATGTAATAACCTGAGTTCGACGTAAAGTCTTTCCTCAGTTTCTGTCGAACTCAGGTTAAAAGGCCTATTCAAGTGACTTTTAGGCTGGGACCAATCTTTGAATCATACCTAATTTGTTTTTCAAATTATGTCCAGCTATTTGGGGGGAGGTAAGACAAATGCACACAGAATATGAATGGAATCCTAATATAAATAACGATTATATATTTAATGTTTTATTGAATCCATAAAATTAATTAGCCTAAATACTGTTAATAACAGCAACGATTACAACAACTCAAAAAACAAAAAACCCCTCAACTTCAATAAAGTTAAGGGGTTTTGCTTTAAAATTGCGGTCCGGACAAGATTTCCGTCAGTAGCCGGAGGACCCTTCCCCTGCGGGGGGCTACCTTGCAAAGATGCAAAACCTTATAATTTGCAGTAGCAAATTATGGTTTTCTTTTTTCAATCAGATTGCTCAAGCGAAAATGCTTGGCTGAAAAGGACGGGATTTCCGCCACTTGGCGGAGGACCCTTCCCCTGCGGGGGGCTACATTGCAAAGATGCAAAACCTCATAATTTGCAGTAGCAAATTATGGTTTTTTTTTTTCAATCAGATTGCTCAAGCGAAAATGCTTGGCAATCTGATTGAAAAAAGAAAACCTGCAAAGCTTTCGCTTTGCAGGTTTTGCATCTTTGCGGTCCGGACGGGACTCGAACCCGCGACCTCCGGCGTGACAGGCCAGCATTCTAACCAACTGAACTACCGAACCATTTTTTTAATGCTTTGCAAAAATACACGTTTTTTTAATACTGCAAAAGAAATTTCAAATTAAATTAATTAATTTTATTTTTATGCTGTAACTCTTATTATATAAAGGCTTAAGTGATTATTTCCCCAATGCATATTCACTACTTTTTCAATAATTATACGGCTTAAATCAATAATCCTGTTCCATATCCCTGTTAAAATTACCAGAAAATTGATTTAAATTCATCAATATGAAACTTTATCACTTTCTTTGTAGCATATCTGAAGCTCATCTAATTCGATTTAATATCACTTTTATTATGTTCAGGATATCATTCCGGCAATTTGCTTTTTCATTAATAATAGGTATTTCAACATCAATAAATATTGATGCTCAACAACTTTTCCCTGAGCCGGGAATGCTTTACGATAATACTTCCGTATCCAGAATTGATATCAGCATTCTTCCCGATTATCTCGATATCATCATTAATGGCGATAATAGCAGTGATTATGAATTTCCTGCCATCTTCACATTCACCAGAGATACTTTTTCATTTACCATCGATTCCATTGGATTTCGTCTGAGAGGAAATACTTCAAGAAATTCAGAGAAGAAATCTTTCAAAGTTTCCCTTAACAGCTTTGTCTCCGGTCAAAAATTCTTTGGAGTGGAAAAAATAAACCTGAATGGTGAGCATAACGATCCTTCCATGGCAAGAGCTAATATCGTATGGGATATTCTCAGAAAAGCAGGAGTTCCTGCCACACGATCCTCACACACCGAATTATATATCAATGGTGATTATATGGGTTTGTATCTTAATGTTGAACATATTGACGAGGAATTTTTAAAACTCAGGTTTGGGAATAACGATGGCAACCTTTACAAATGCACCTGGCCCGCAGATCTTAATTATATAAGTAATAATCAGGATGATTATAAATTTTCGAATTCGCTGGGTAGAACCTACGAACTTAAAAGAAATGAGGAAATTGATGATTATTCAGATCTGGCTAACTTCATTTATATTATAAATAAAGTGAATCCGGCCGATTTCCCCGAAAAACTCGAACCCATTTTCAATATTAACTCATTTCTAAAAAACTATGCGGTTGAAGTATTGACCGGACATTGGGATGGTTATGCTTATAATAAAAACAATTTCTATTTATATAATAATGAAGAAACCGGGAGGTTCGAGTTTATTCCATACGATACCGATAATACCTTTGGAAGAGATTGGTTTGGAAGAGATTGGGCTGTACGTGATATTTATAACTGGAGCAAAGGTGGGGAGGACAGACCTCTTGTTGAAAATATTTTAGATAATGACTTATATAGAGACCGTTATAGCTTCTATATGAATAGAATCATTCAGGAGGTTTTCAATTCAGATAGTATGAATCCGAATATTTATAGGATAAAAAATCAAATTGCTCCTTTCGCCGTTAACGATATGTATCGTACCAAAGATTATGGATTCAGCTATGATGATTTTACACGGTCATTCGATTATGCTATTCGCGATCATGTAAAGGATGGCATAACTCATTTTATTTCCACCCGTTCTCTTACTGCATTAAATCAATTAGAAACAGTAAACATTTCTCCGATTGTTAGTCGTGTGGAAGATAACAATCCAAAGATCAATGAAAACATTAGTATTAGGGCTCTGATTGAGGATGAATCAAACCCCGTAAATGCTAAACTTATTTACCTGATTAACGATATTCAAAAGGAAATCAGCATGTCAGAAATTATTGGAGTCAGAGAAAATTATCAGGCCAATCTTAATTCCGTATCCACCAATACATATATTCGGTATTATATTGAAGCCAGCGATGAGCAATTCCAAACGACCCGCGACCCACAATTTGGATATTATGAACTGAAAATCGGGGATATATTTAAAAATGTTGAACCGAATCTGACAACGAATTTTAAAGCCTATCCTAATCCTTTCACAAACTATATTCAATTACAAGTGCAGGAAAACGCCTATGATGCCCGCTATATTCTATACGATATCACAGGAAAGGAACTTATTTCAGGACAGATTTATGAGGATATGAGAATTGAATTCGGGAATTCCGTTTCTGAAAAAGGTGTTTATATCCTTAAAATATATTATTCAAAAGGAAGTGGCCAAAGAATAGAGGAGAATTTAAAACTTATAAACCTGGGGATATAGTGGAATGGTTTCAGGTTTGAAGGGTTTCAGGTTTCAGGTTTCAGGTTTCCTCCATGACCTTTCATGAATATGGTTGACACGAAGTTTAGTTTTTTAAACTTTCTGTTAATAATAAAATTTACCTATTCAAATAACTCTTTTTATATTTCTCTTGTAAAGAGAAACGGAGATGGGCTCTGCTGGGGAGCAACCC
>JAIOZM010000073.1 GCA_021740585.1 Bacteroidales bacterium | reverse complement strand
ATCGTGTGAAGCCAGCAGGTTGTGATGAAAGGAAGCGTTTTTCCCACCCCAGATTCCTCCATAACCATGGGCGCCTTTGTCGTGCACAGATATCCTCAGACTTTCAGAAATAATAGACCATTGAAGGGTGAAATTTTCATTAATATAAAATGAAACACATTCGTCGGTTGACCAGCTCATGGAACAATGATCGACAATAATGTTTTTATGATAGCGGCCTCCCAGAGCATCGTTTTCCTGCATGGCCTCATCACCCATTCTGAAACGAAGGAAACGGATAATCACATTGTCAGCATCAACAATAACCGGATAATCGCGAATGCATATACCATCGCCTGGGGCAGTCTGCCCGGCTATGGTTATACTGTCGTTTTTAATTACGAGATTACCAACCAACTTGATGGTTCCCGACACCCTGAACACAACAATACGAGCACCAAAAGACTCTACCGCTGCTTTAAAACTCCCCGGACCTCCGGCAGCTAAATTTGTGACCTCAATAATTCTTCCGCCTCTTCCGCCATTGGTATATTTACCATGACCTTCAGCACCCGGAAAGGCGGGAAGTTGGTTTTGGGTGTATATCGTTCCCAGGGTAAGAAAGATTACAATAATAGCTGCTATTAATTTCTTCATCACTTTCATCAGTATCTGATATTAAGCTAATTTAGTTATTTGCAAAACTTTAATGAGCCGATTTCTCCATCAATTTCATATTGAATGATATAAATACCGGGACTAAATTCATCTATTTTTTTTGATTTCTCATTATTTTCAATCAATATTTGATGACCCAAAACATCATAAACGGCAAGCTTTGAGTAGATCCCGTTTATATGGATGGTATTGTTACAGACACTAATTTTGTTGAATTTTTCATTCATTTCAATGCCCGATGCACCGGCCCCAACTGTTAAATTTCCGGTGCCTTCGTATATTTCAGGATTTGTAATTGCAGAATACGTCCCTGCGGGAATGGTATTGCCATTCAAAATAAATTCGGAAACAGATACATCGACCGATAATACAAGTTTAGCATTTTGTTGGAGGTTCAGATTCAGAATACTTCCCAAAGCTTTATTATGACTTATTATAAAACGGTTATCATAGCTGGCTTTTAAACTTCCTGAACCAAATGCATTTTCACTATTCCCTTCAATTATTGAAACATAGCCGGGAGTGGCAGAGTATTTAATGCTGTATGTGGTTAGATCCCATATCCCTGTAAAACCTGAATTATTACCCGACAGCAGCAATGTTCCTGTATTTAATACTCCTTTTCCATTGTTTATTGCCGAAATAATTGAAGATCCTGAGATGTTACCCGGGAGAGCCAAAGTACTTCCATCGACTGCTCCGCTTTCCATAATCATCAAGACATCACCCTCTACAATTATTGGTGCATTCAATAGCATGCCTGTCCCGCCGGTATTGTATTTAAAACTGGTTCCGTTTTCCATATGGATAGTTCCAGTGGAAGTATGATTTTTAGTCAGGTCGCCCCGTAGTCGCATAATTCCTGATCCTCTAAGAATTATATCAGCTTCAAATATTGTTGAGGTTGTTTCCATTTCTTTTTCAACAATCACTGTTTCACCGGCCAGAGGTATTAAAGCAGGCACAAAATGAGCAGGATTATCCCAATTTCCGTTTGCTCCGCCAATAAAAGTGAATACATCGGGTCTGCCGACAATAATACTACCTGAGCCACTTAAAAGTCCTGGATTTGTTGCAGAAGTATATTCCCCGGCTGGTTGCATTATTCCTTCGACATAAAATTCACTTAAAGTGATGTTTCCATTCAATACCACACCGGCACCTGCCTCGAGGTCTAATTTTGATTTTGGTTGAAAGGCGTTATTATCCCCAATAATTAAAATGCCTCCATCCTCAACATAAACCGATCCTTTCCCAAGAGCGTTTGCTACGGCTGCTTCAAGGCTTCCCGAATAAATAGTTATATCGCCTGAGAAATTTATGTTATCTGCTTTAAGTATTAGTTTTCCCGCACCCTTTTTTGACATCTGATGTACACCACTCAAAATTGAATTTAGTGTTAGTGTTCCTGAGATATCAAATTCGATAGCTGCTTTAGTAGCAATTCTCCCATTCAGTGACACGTCTGTTGAAGCAATAAACCTAGAATTTGATGCAGAGATATAAGTGGCTGTGCTATTTGATGCTATTTCAAGGCTGGCAGAATCGTCTAAAGTTAAATCGGCTGTAAAAGTAGTCCCGTCTGCTACTATTGTATCTTTTACATTTACCACAGCAGCTTCACCACTGGCCGGCACACCGGTTGGATCCCAGTTTTCAGGAATCAGCCAGCCTGCTGTTGATCCGCCTCCTGTCCATGTATAAGTCTGCACCAGAGGAGCTTCAGCGGTAGGATCCCAGGCATCACTTCCTGCCAAAACTTTTTGTACTGTATAGTTAAGTGCTTCCTCATCCGTTAACGCTTTTATTCCGGCCCAGTTTGCCCGTCCGGTCATATCAGCGCCGGCACCGGTATTCATATATTCGTATAAATGCAGATCGGTGCTTGTGGCAGCATATTCCATATTCCAAATATCTCCCCAACCCAGAGGATTAAGTTTTTCTGTTATTTCGCATCCCAGCCAGGCTACTTTTGGATAATTATGCCATGGTCTGCCGAAGCGTATCATTTCGCCATCGTCGCCGGCTCGCGGACTATTAAATGCGTATGTTATCATGCATTCATTAAATACAAAACCATAGGCCTGATTTAATGGCGTTGATGGTGCAGTAATATAGGCTCCTCCCCAGGAACGAATTTCACAGTCCTGAAAAAATACAATGGCACCCCCATAAATATAATCGGTACGGCCCTCTACCATACAGCCTTCAAAATAACTGCGTTTCCCTTCACTCCAGAAATACATAGTATCCTGATAGCCTTTAAAATTGCAATTAATAAAAACACATTTATCAGATCTCACAGTAACAGCCTGTGCCTGCCCCACAGGTCCGGCTGTATTTTGAATAGTAAGATTCTCAGCCCTGAAGCCATTCGCATTAATGGTAAGTGTTGCCGATGTAAGAATGTTGTCGCCTGTCCATAAGGCCGCATCTTCCGTTGGACATTTCCCTGAAGCACAATCGTAAATATGATAGCTAAGAATGGTTTCTTCGCGGCTTTCACCAATTAAGGTAATGTTGATTTTATCGCCGGCAATAAAAAGCTTCTCCTGATTATATAAACCACGTTTAATATAGATAATAGTCCGTCTTTCACTGTTTGAAGGCACGGCATCGATGGCAGCCTGAATAAGAATAAAATCGCCCGTACCATCTGCTGCTACTACCATGTCTGCATTGAAGGGGTTTTGGGCAGTGACTATGTTTGAGCTAACGAATGCTAATAGTAGCAGGCTTAGAAAAGTGTATAGTGTTTTCATTATTTTTAATTTTATGTTTAGGGTTTTAGGTTTTAGGTTTCAGGTTTGGGTTAACAGCATGGCTTGGAGACTGAATCTTTTAATATAAAATGAAAGGAGTAACCGTTAAACCTGAAACCTGAAACCTCTTCAAACCTGAAACTTCCTCAAACCCGAAACTTCATCAAAACCTGAAACCTGAAACCTCTTCAAACCTGAAACTATTTTCAATTAATCTTCACCGCCTCTGCACTAACAGAATCGCCCATTAATAAAAAATTCTCTCCCGCTGCTTCAGAATTCAAACCAAAAGTTACATTTTCTGTTTTGCTTCCATCCACAAATATCTGAGACTGATCAGATTCAGATATTTCCAAACCTTCAACCGAAACATTTTTGACGTTATAAAAACTGAGAGCAGGGAACTTTGAAGTGATCAGTTTTAAATTCTTAATTGAAATATCTTCAGCATCCATGCAAAACAATCCGTTTTCGGCTTCCATCACAAGATTTTCGAGAACAACATTTTCAAGATTCATTTCAGGAAGCCCTTGTAAATAAATAGCCTGATAAGCGCCCTTAACCTTAATATTCCTAATGCTTATATCTTTAAACTGAGGTGTTTCATCTGAAACTTCAGGGATATTTTCTTTGGCATTAGCATCTTTTCCCTCTTCCATCATTTCAGAAACAGACATGCCGCCGTAATATAAATTGAAAGAGATGGCATTGGTAGGAATGTCTAACATATCGATATCGGAGATGTAAATATTTTCCACAACACCGCCTCGTCCACGATTAGATTTAAATCGCAATCCTACATCGGTACCAATGAAAGTACAGCCGGAAACGTGCATATTCTTAACACCTCCCGACATTTCGCTTCCCACTGTAACTCCTCCATGACCGTGAAATACCACGCAATTTTTTATTATGGTATTTTCTGTTGGCATAGCTCTTTCGCGTCCGTCTTCATCTTTCCCCGATTTGATACAAATGGCGTCGTCACCCACATCGAATGTACAATTATAAACCAGGCTATTCTTGCAGGATTCTATATCGATGCCGTCACCATTTTGGGAATACCATGGATTCCTGACTTCTATATTCCTGACAGTCAGGTTTTCGCACATTAAAGGATGAATACACCAGGCCGGGGAGTTTTGAAAAACGGGACCATCGAGTAAAATATTCTCACAATTAATGAGGCTGACCATTACCGGACGCAGAAAATCCTTAACATCTTCATAATTTTCAATATTTACGGGAACATTCATATCACTGATTTCAGCTCCACTTTTATATGATTCAGAGGGGTACCATTCGTCACCCTTTTTATTAAGAACACCTCCTGAAGATAAGAGCTGCTTCCATTGACCTTCAGTGGTTTTTGACTTCTTTACATGTCTCCATGCATCTCCTGATCCGTCAAAAATTCCTTCACCGCTTATGGCGATATTCCTTAGGTTTTTTCCGGAGATTGGAGACATACAACGCACTGTTTTCAGTCCTTCAAAGCTTGTTTCAATTAAAGGATACAAATCTTTGTTGGTACTAAAAATAATCAAAGCGCCATAATCCGCGTGTAAATTAATATTGTTTTGCAGTACAATGGGCCCTGTAAGCCATATTCCCCTGGGAATTACAATAGTTCCACCACCTTTCACTGAAACTGTATTGATAGCATCGGCAAAAGCATCTGTATTAAGAAACTGACCGTCGCCCACACCGCCAAAATCGACGATTGACACAGAATAATCAGGGAATGTTGGTTCCTGTACTATTGGCATATTGAATTCTATTCCTTCATAAATTTCGATCAAAGGCTTTTGCGCTGCCGGTTTTTCGCTACAGGAAAATGCAAGGATTAATCCTAGCAGGGGTATTTTTTTAAGTATTCTCATGATTTTATTCACGTTTATTGGCTATAATAATTGTGTCTGCAGATTAATTCTAACAGTAATTAATGCAATCAAAATGCTATGCAATTCGTTTCAAACTGCATCAAACATCCAGAAACTGGTGCTCATAATTGATTTTAAGTACTACTATACCCCGGGAGTTTTAAAAGCTCCCGGGGCTTTTTTTAATTATTTGGTTCCCTGATAGGTTGCCAGTATTTTTTCCAATGATAAATCATCGGGAGAGTATGCTCCTCCAGTCTCAATAATAACATAGTCGTATGAACCATCATAAGAATTACCACCACTTCCATCTCCAAAGCTGAACTTCCAGGCTGGATCTGATCTGGGTTCCATAAACAATGGCATCATTTCCGGAATCGGATCTTTGGCTTCATTCAGATAGATTTTCACTTCCCCGGTAATATAGTTGGCAGTAAGACGATAGGTATTCCATTGCAATGGGTCAAGACCTGCTGCTATATCTTCGTATGGCAGGTTACTATAACCGCTTCCATCGAGACCGTCGTCGGTTACCCAAAACTGATAGCGCCACAGGTCCATCTGGACATTTATTTCCACATAGCGATGATCTGTAACATGAGTAGCATAACCTTTACCTCTGATAATAACCGTAACTGCTTCCGGATTGGCATCCAGTCCTAGTTTAGCAAAGTCGAAACTAGCGCTACCTGTGGTATTCCCGGTATAATCCAAATTGATAAAGCGGGCAACTTTTCCACCTCCAAGGGTAGCAAAGGCGTCATCTTCCACACTAAAAAATGCAGAATCTTCTGCGTTTATTGCTCCAGGAAGGAATGAGTTCGGATGCATACTTCCATCAAATATAACTCCGGTGAATTCAATTACTTTATAATATTCAATATCTATTACATAGGTAGATTGAAACTCTTTATTTGTAACTATTATTACCGTATCCTTTGTAAGATCGATTTTTCCTGCAGGATCGGGGATAACAGATTCACCAAAAAAGTTAACACTAAAAGTTGCGTTTGAGACATCAATACCTTCCCGTATCGACAATTTTATGGTATCGTTTCCCAGACCCAGGGAATCTCTGACAATCTTCCCAACCAGCTCAACAGGAGAAGTAATAAGGAATGATGTAAGTGATGGCGGAACCTGCTGTACCATTACCATTACATCTCTTGTTTCAAAATTTGAAGTAATGGTATAAATAACCGGATTTGAGAAATCGGTAATACCAGGCAGGGGATCAATACTTCCAAAATAGGAATAGAGTATATCCACATCCAGATTGGTAATATCTGTTCCCTGAGGTACTATTATGACTACCGTATCCATATCTTCTACAACCTTATCTCTGTATTCAATAACATAAACAGAGTTGTTGATAATTATTTGTTTAATCTCTGCTTTTACGGGAACGAGAGGCGGAACCGTTTTCTCTTCCTCACAAGCAGTAATAAAGACAAACATTGCTATTAACAATGCGCCTAATGCAGCTATATAATTTAATTTAATCTTCATAATATTATATTTTTAATGTTTTAAGATGCTGAGTTAGTAACCCTCATTCTGACCATAAGCTCCCAAATCTCTTTGGATAACATCGGTTGGAATCGGACGTCTGAGTGCTTTTCCATTATTTGTACCAAAAGGATTGTTTCCAAGGTTGATATACCTTAATACAGAAGGATTATGTTCGCTTACTCTTTCTATTAATTTCCCCGTACGTCTTAAATCATACCAGCGTTTGCCTTCACCCATAAATTCTCTGCCCCGTTCATCCAGGATGGTATCTATATCGGCATTTACAGGCATAAGATCCCAGCTTCTGGCGCGAACAGCATAAATATCATCATCGCCCGATAATCCACGTTGAATATTTGCTTCTGCTCTTATCAGATAGGTTTCAGCCAGACGGAAAAGGAATATGTCTTTGGTATTATCATACTGAGTTACGGATGCGGGATCATCAAATTTTCTTACCCATGGATAATCGGTATCTTCCCACTCTTCACTGGCAGGAACGAAAACGGTATAATCGGCAAGAAAAACCCATGTTTCGGGTTGTGGATTAATCGTATCGAGCTCAATGGAAGGATGTGGATAAACTTGGGTAATAGTTTTATCATCCTCAGATTTACCCTCATCATAAAAATCATAATACGGATTGTATTTATTTGTCATAAAGGAAGCTTCATAGCGCTTATCGTTTAAATTATATTGTAAATAAGCTCTGTCGGTAGGTCTTATTTGTCCGCTTCTGTATGGCCATCCCGGTGTAGCAGCAGCATAAAGGCCACCCCATGAAGCCCAATTGTTTCCACCGATGCCATTGATCAGGGAGTTTTTATCGAATTGAATTGAAAAAACAATTTCGCTGTTTATTTCATTTCCCACTTCAAAAACACTTTCGAAATCGGGTAATAATTCATAACCGGCTTCACTTTCAATGACATTGGTAGCATATTGTGCAGCTTTTTGGAAATCGTCGGCACCGGCAAATGAAGTATATCCTCTCGACAAATAAACGGCTGCCAGGAGATGTTCTGCGGCGCCTTTAGTCACTCTGCCCGGGGCTTCTGCCCGAACCGGAAGAGAAGCAAGAATATCTTCCAATTCAGTAATAATAAAAGAATACACATCTTCTTCAGAGTCTCTTTCAAAACTTAAAACCGGTTTGTCAAAAGCTTCAGTAACAATAGATACTCCTCCAAATGTTTCTACAAGTATATGGTACATATATGCTCTGATAAAACGAACTTCTGCCACACGTGTCGGGAGGGCTTCATATTGCGCAGTTCTGTCGGCCCAATCGAGAGCCACATTGTGCAGCTGAATAGCCTTATAGCAATTGGAAAACATTTTTTCCGGAGCCCAATGATCAGGTGTGAGGAGAAAATACCCATCCAGGATATCGTTTTGATCTGCCAGTTTAGCCGTACAGAAAAGGTCTGTTCCTAATAAACTCAGAGCTTGAAAAGAGCAAAAATTCTTCTGATTGTCGGCATCGACATTCATATCCGTATAAAGTTCTCTTAAGGTTGAATAAGAAGCATTTACGAGTGCTTCGTAACCTCCTTGCGTTGCATAAAATTCATCCGTGGTGATGGTTGACCTGTTATCTTCCTGAAGATAATCTGTACAGGATGTTGCAAACAATACTGTAATTATTAATACTATTCCTATTTTTTTCATGGTATACATCTTTATGGATTAAAAATTAACATTCACCCCAAACTGGTAGGTAATAAAACTTGGGCCATCATTGGCACCCTTGTCGCCAAATTCAGGATCATGTCCTTCAAATGGGGTGATCAATATTGGATTTGTAACATTGGCATAAACTCTGAGACGTTCGATATTTATTATCTGAGTCAGGCTTCTGGGCAGTGTATATCCCAAAGTAACATTCTGCAGTCTGGTATAGGATGCGTCTCTCATATTTTGCAGCTGAGCTCCTTTTCGCCCCCAATACACGTCACTTTCCATAAATGCAGGGTTAGGCGCATCATTGGAAGGATTGGTAGTTGTCCAGTAATTATGAACCACTGTGTTTCTGCTGGTATAAATCAGATCGTTAAAAAAGGCGCTTTGTTTCATAATCCCTTGTTCAGTATAAATTGAAGCTGAGAGATCGAAATTTTTAAAGGTCATTTTGGTATATAAGCTGGCTGTAAAATCAGGAATAGGTTTACCTATAACCATTCTATCGTACTGTTCATCGATTTTTCCATCAGGAATACCATCGGGTCCACTAATATCTCTTATTTTTAGCATCCCGGGTTCCCTGTTCCATAAGGCAGCTTCATCAATTTCATCCAGTTGCCATATTCCTATAAAATCATAATTATAAAATACTTCCACAGGTTCCCCTATGAAAAGTCCGTTTACCACATCATCGACTTTCCCAAGATTTGTTTCAACCACAGCATTAACATTTCTTGAGAAAATAAAGGATGTTTCCCATGAAAAGTCCTTGGTTTTAACATTAATGGTTCTCAATAAAGCTTCAATACCTTTATTGCTAACTGAACCGATATTATCTGTCATATTATCCCATCCCATTGGAACAGGCAACTTTCGATCCATCAATAAATCTCTTGATAGTCTTGAATATACATCGACTGTTCCGGAAACCCTTCCTCTGAAAAAACCAAAATCGAGACCCAGGTTTACTTCCTCGGTTCTTTCCCATGTTAAAGCGTTGTTTGCAATTCCTGAAGGTCCGATTCCGTTTGTAACCACTCCACCAAAATCGTAGTAGTACAATGAATTGGCACTTACAGAGGATTTATATGGAGAGATATTGTTGTTCCCTGTAAAACCATAGCTTAGTCTCATTTTAAGGACCGAGATGGCATCTATATCCTGCAAAAAGGCTTCCTCTGAAATTCTCCAGGCTACGGCTGCAGAAGGGAATGAAGCCCATTGGTATCCTTCACCAAGTTTTGAGGAACCATCATAACGCATGGAGAGGGTAAGTAAATATTTCTGTGCATAATCGTAGTTAAATCGTCCCATATATGAGACCAGCCTGTTCATTGAATAACTACTTTCACTGGTTACCCTGTCGGCAGCAGCACCCAGATTATAAAACGAGGTGTTTTGAGGTAAATTCATCACTTCAAAGTCAAAATCCTCTTGTTGAAAATCATAGATACTAAAAAGAGCTGTTCCCTGAATGGTATGAGAACCAAACGATTTGACAGCATTTACCCGGTTATCCCAGGTAAAATTCATCCGATGCTGGTTATCAACACTTGCGCTGGTTTGCTCCTGAATGCCACCGGCCGATTCAGAATAAAGTCCATTATATGAGGCATCACGTCGCATGGAGAAGCGTGGCAGAAAATCTGTTCTGATGTCTAACCATTCAACAGGTTTATAATCCATGAAAATTCTACCAATCAATTCTATGGATCTATCGTTACTGTTTGAATATTTTTGATCCAATAAAGGATTCACAGCACCTGTTGCCCATCTTGCAGGTCTTACAGTCAGCCCTTCATCATCGAATAACCATCCTGTAGGATCTTCTGCCAATGCAAGAGGTGGCATTCTGTAGTAATTGAGTATACTTTTTCCACCGGCAACTTCGGTCTCCTTGAGACCTGTGCGGAACTGACCACCCATTTCCCACTTTTCCGTTAATTTATGATTAATATCCAGACTAAAGGTGTACTTATCCATATAGTCTTTTTCAATAAAGCCTTTTTCCTTCTGATAACCGGCAGTCATACTAAAGGCAGTTTTGCCTGACATACCATTCAAAGCGATATAATGGTTGGAACGCATACCGTTTTCCATAAATTTTTCCGGCCAGTTGTAGGTTTCACCTGCAGCGAGTCTTCTTTCCATCTCTCTGTCCCACTGTTCCCCTGTTACAGGTACCACTTCGTTAGTACTCCCGAAAACATCGCCTGAAAAAGGTTCCGGATTATTACCCTGAGCGGCTGCTATTTTAAAATTCAGCCACTCCTCACCATCCATCATATTGGCTATGTGTGCCGGTGTTTTCACACCATAATAAGCGTCGTAAGTAACTCTGATCTTTTCTGTGGCAGATCCGGCGCTTTTGGTTGAAATAAGAATTACACCATTCGAACCTCTGGAACCATAAATGGCAGTTGAAGAAGCATCTTTTAGGACGTCCATTCTTTCAATGTCGTTTGGATTCAGGAAGTCTATATTATCAACAACAAGACCGTCAACAACAAACAAAGGTGAACCTCCCTCTATGGAGTTCTCTCCCCTTATTACGATATCAAAACTTACATCGGAACGACCTGAGGAGCGGGAAATATTAACACCGGCCAGTTGTCCCTGCAAGGCCTCAGCGGCTTCGCTACCTCCCCTTGAAGCCAGCTTTTCAGCCTCAACACTACCTACCGAACCGGTAAGATCTTGTTTCTTTACAGATCCATACCCGATAACCACAACTTCTTCCATACCTAATATGTCAGGTTTCATACTAAGATCAATTACAACATTATCGCCTATGGCGATTTCTTCCGTGACCTCACCAATAAATGAGAACACCAAAAATTCAGCATTTTGAGGCACTGAAATGGCATATTTTCCTGTAGCATCTGATATAACGCCTATGGTTGTACCTTTTACCATAATGGTTACACCAATCAAAGGTTCCCCAGATTCGTCAGTCACGGTTCCCGTAACTGTCCTCGGCTGGGATGTTTGAGTATAGGCTATATTTATACTCATCATCAATAAGAAAAATAAGAAAAGCTTTCTCATAATCATAGACTTTTAGGTTAATATTTAATTAGTAGTAGTTTTAGAATTATTCAGATTTTGTTGTTAAGTAGTTTTCCGTTTTTATGGTATTTAAATTTTATTCTCAAGCCTGATCTGCGTCACTTAATTATTAATTTTTCGATATAAATATCGTTCCTCTGGCCTGTTACCTTAATAAAATAAATTCCTGATTTTAAGCCATGATCTTCAAATTGTTGCAAGGAATCAGAAATTTGTTTTATATATTTCAGCTGTCCAGTTAAATCATATATTTCAATGCTTGACTCTCCAATACCGGTGAGATCAATCGAGAAGCTTGCCCCGGCCGGATTAGGGTAAATGATTAGACCTTTAGGCAAGGTCGCATTCCTTTCAGTCGAAACCGGCACCCCCAAACTGAGGCTGTGTAAATACTCCTCCAGATTTGTATAACCGTCACCGTCAATATCTCCATTTCTGTCATCTGCATCATTTGGGTTAAAACCATTTGCTGTTTCCCATGCATCAGACATTCCATCTTTATCATTATCGGTCGGAACATTGTAGGTGTTATATACCGGCCAGCCACCTACTTGCGATTGTGTGTCAATAATAAGTCCTGTACCATTTTTAACATCATTAACTATCCGGGTATCCACAACATCCCGAACAAGGGAAGCTCCGGCGGAGGCTAAAACCTTTTCGTAGGCTTCCAAAGGGCTATCTGTTTCAATCGGACCGGTTGAAAAGGGTACTGACATTTTGTATGCTATTTTATCAGCAGAAGTAAACTTACTACCAAAGCTAACCAGACTCCATGGATCTGCCGGGATGCTTCCGAAAAAATAATTATCACTGTAAAAAGCTCTAAAGTAAATTGAGCCAGCACTATAAGCATAACCTGAATTGTCTGAATTGGGGCCCGGCTTGCCATAATTACCCACATAATTGTAACGACATACGCTCCAGGTGTCGGCATCGTAACCCGGGCGAGAGCCACCCCAATTATACATTACATTATTCCGGAAATCAAACTGAAGACCTTCAGGATCGAGGAGATACGTATTATCATCATAATTTCCCGGTCGCGGATTACGCGATTTATTATGTGCAAAAAGATTATGATGATAACTGTATTTGGCGCCATAGCAACCACGAATTAGTGCCCCATAACTATGTGCTTCCTTGGTATGAATGCTTTCATTTAGTGCCTCAGAAATGATAGACCACTGAACGGTTACGCTATCAATTCTGTCTTTATCCCCGGTGGAACAAGAAAATGCCTCATCAACCGACCATGATGCGGTGCAATGATCCATGATAATATTATGGCCGCCTGTTATGGATATGGCGTCACTTTCTTGTTTACTTTCGTCACCTAATCTGGATCGTATATAACGAACTATTACATGATCGGCATCTATCCTGAACTCATAATCCCTAAGACATATACCATCGCCAGGAGCCGTTTGACCGGCAATGGTAATATAATTTTTGTCAACAGATAGCCTTGAGGTGAGTTTTATTGTTCCGGAAACAGCAAATACAATTGTTCTCGGACCCGTAGCTGTAGCAATACCTGTTCGTAATGAACCCGGACCTCCATCGTTAAGGGTCGTAACAATAAATACATCTCCCCCTCTGCCTCCTTTTGAAAAGGCTCCAAAACCTTCTGCACCCGGAAAAGCCAATGTTTGTGCCTCCATGAGGCTAATATTGGCGAAACTGAACAAAAGTGCCAGAAGAGTTAATCTTTTTAAAAGGTTTTGTAGTCTTTGATTCATTTTGGGGTTTTAGTTGATTATTGCTGCTGCTTACTGATTTTAATTTTTATAATATAGTCTGATCCATTAAAGGTTTTCAAAAAGAATACTGGCCATAATAAATGGACCCACTCCTTTTGGATCATTATCACGCAATTTTTCGTTAATGTAATATTCAAAAGTACCATCACGGTATGGATTTCCTCCTAGTCCGGCTCCGGCACAAACCGGAGAAAGCACTACTCCTCCATCTTCACGAACGATAATTAAATTGTCGAGCATTCCCATATAGGCTTTTTTACCATTTTCCATATATGATTCATCTATATAACCTTCTTTTACAGCCTTCAACAGGAAATAAGTGAACATGGCACTTACAGAGCCTTCGAGGTAATTCCCTTCGCGGGTTCCCTGATCGAGTATCTGATACCATACACCAGATTTCGGATCCTGAAATTTGACCACTGCCTCTGCGGTTCTTTTTGTGATTTCAATTATTTCGTTTCTTCTGGCATGGTTTTCAGTGTAATCAAGAATATCGACCAATGCCATTGCGTACCATCCCATTCCGCGACCCCAGAAATGTTCTGATAATCCGGTTTCTTTATTGGCCCAGGCTTGTTCTTTGCTTTCATCCCATGCATGATAAAGCAGTCCGGTTTTTGGATCTCTCGCCTTTTCTTCCATTAAAATAACCCAATTAACGGCATCATCAACACTTTCGGGTTCATTGAATTCCACTCCATATCGGGCATAAAACACCGAGCCCATATAAAGTCCATCGAGCCACATTTGGTGAGGATAAATTTTCTTATGCCAGAATCCACCTGCCTTTGTCTTTGGATGCCCTTCCAATTGATTGCGAAGCGTTTGTATTACAGTTAAATACCTCTCATCCTTTGTTTCCTCATAGAGATCAAAAATCAATTTGCCCGGATTTATGTTATCAATATTGTAATCCTCCAGTTTATAGCCATAAATAATTCCCTCCTCATTTATCATGGTATCGGCGTATGCTTTTGCATAATCGTAATAGGCTTTATTTCCTGTTTCTTCCCACAAATCGATGTATGCATCACCGAGAAGACCTTTGGTGTAAGTCCACTTTATTTTTGTAGCATCCTCCATGAGCCACATCTCGGGATAATCCTTCATAACAGTTTCAGCAATACGCTCAGACCATTTAACAGCAGGTTCAGGAGTTTTATCTGATTTTTTATTTGTTGTTGTGTTGCATGATGACATTAAGCATACTAAGCTTAACAGTAAAACAGCAATAGAGGAATTTTTTAGTTTTCTCATTTGGTTTTTTATTTCTAAAGTAAATTGTTTTTGTCATTACCCCCCTCCAACCTCCTTAAGGGTGGAGGTAAGAGCTTTGATTTAAGCTAGTTTTTAATCAACTAACTATTCCCCCAACTTATTATGGTTGGAGTCCCGATAGCTACCGGGGGAAGGGGGGTATATGCTTTTCATTATTTACAATAAATTTATTTAGTTAGCACATTATTATCTGGGGCCCACACAGGCTGCCATTTTTTATATTTTTTAAAAACATCTCTGGGAGCATCTGAATACCAGCCATAACCATTTCTTCTTTCGTAGCTTATCTCATCTAAAGAATATTTTTTAATGCCATCCCGGCTACTGAAAAAGGGTCGGTTATCGGATAAATCATAAAACCGGGCCCAGATGGCTGAAGCATGTTCATCACGGGTCGATCTCCTGTCTCTATCGCCATGCTCGTTTGTATAGTCCTCGATTCGCATACCCAATATTTTAGTTTTGTCGAACCATTTTACGGCAGATTGAATGGCGTATATTATTTCCGGTGAAGGTTTATCAATTTCCATAAGTAATAATACGATAGAGGCAGATTCGCTCCCACTCAATGAGGGAAGTTCGTAGGACCTTGCTTGCGCCGGCTCAAGTGTCACTTCATCATGCTGGGCGCACCAAACGGTTAATTCACCATTCTGTCTGTATTGAGTTTTCAGTATAATTTCAATTCCTTTATCGAACGCTTTCCCGGCCTTCAATCTGGTCTTCTTTTTCACTCTCACCGAAATTTCTTCACTTTCCTCTTTTACCGCCTTAAGAACATTCATAATGTTCACCATGGAATTATCATTGTAGGTAATATGGCTGTAATATCCCTCCCTGAGGGGATAAAACTGGGGCCACCCTCCGTTTTCGTACTGTGCTTCAAGAAGGTAATCCAATCCCTTTAAAAATGCTTTTTTATAGGCTCTGTCATGGGTTTCCTTATAAATCTTTGAAAGAAAGTTCATCTCAGTTGTTGTAGCACCATTATCGGTTGTAACATCCTGACTGCTTGATTTCAATACTTTTAGTTCCTCTTTCTGACCTGGAGATAATTCAAGATGCATTTCAGTATTTTTGGGCCAGCCTCCAATGTCTCTTTGATAAAGCAAAACATTTTCAGCTACTTCTTTAGCCTCATCTGTTCTGTACCATTCTGCAGGCTGATTGTGGACCAGACTTTTCCAATGCAGGTTGCGCAGATTACTTTGCGCAGATAGCCCAAAATTTAATGAGGCTAACATTAAAAAGGAGAAGAGTATGGGTACGGACTTATTCATTTATTTTTATTTATTTGAAAAATCATCGGCCAAAGCATTAATCTCGTCCACCGATAATTCTGTGGCTGAATGAACAATGATCCTATATTTAAAACCTACCTCCTCGTGTGGAGCCAATTTGAAACCGAGGACATTTTTTCCGTTTGAAAATATTGCCTGACCGAGTGGATTGGCTGCAAATAAACCGTATCCCCTTGCATGCCAATATGTTGGATAACCTGTGTTTTCAGGATGATCTATGATTACAAGGGCTACCTTTTCGTTTTCCATACTTCCATAAAGCTTCATCCATCTTCCTCGTGTTCCCCAGGCTGCGTCTCCTTCCACACCTTCGCTGCTTAAATAATTACCGGTTACGCCTGTGTTATCGAGGACTTTTGTTTCGGTAGGATTTCCATGAACATCCAAAAAGATATCGGGCTTATCTGAGGGTAGCTCCAATGCTCGGGCAACCCGTATTCCAATCATGCCTTCTTTATTATCTTTAAACGATACTTCATCATCTAAAGCCTTCAGAGTGGTGTACCTGTCAATAATTACAGAGTTTTCTTTGGTTGAAAAAATGAATTTGGTATTCTCCTCTAACAAAACGCTTCCATTGGGAGCTTTCCATTCGCAAGCTACTTCGAGAATTCCGGATTCATCGCCGTTTTCAATATTTAGAATCTCCTTGTGAAAGATACTTCCATACTGGTCTTTTACATCTGCAGCTATGGCGTCTGAATTATTCCAGAAATCGAGTCCGTTTACATCCCCATAATTGAGCCATGCCCCAATATGATGTGGATGATCCACTCTTTCACCGGGAATGGTTTCGAGAGGATAAGATCGGGTTAAAACTTTTCCGCTTAGGGTTGTGAGTGGGTTCAGAACCGGTTTGGCAATGGTTGAAGGATAGATATAGGAAGTAAACAGAAGGGAATCTATCCAGACCTCTACCCTATTTTCATCGGGTAATGCGACTAGAGTGAATTTTGAATCCGCATTTTTATTTTGCTTATTATCAACAGATTTAGTTCTGCTATTGCTACATCCCAGCATTAAAAAAAGAAAGACCATTGGGAGGACTAATGTTTTGAAGGTTGAATTCATTTTTTTCATTTAAATTATACTTTAAGAATGGCTGGAGATAAAGGTCCGGTCTTTTTTTTTCAGAAAAGTATATGTCCGGACAAATGTATCTTTTACAGCTCCAATTTAGAGAAATTCTTTCTCAATTTAAGACTATTATTTTCCCAACATAGTATACAAACGTCCCAGAATGTAGTGTAAACATAACTATTGAAATAAAAGTGTATAAGACCAGTCAGGTACTGAGCTAAAACCAAAGAGACCTTACTTAAAAGACCAGCCGTAACAAGTTTCATCTTGATACGGCTGGTTTACTATTCCATTTTGGTTCAAAAATTAGCAATGCTTTCTGAAACCAGTTAAAACCAATTATTCGACGATTAGTTTCTGGTAGCTGATTGCTTTGTTATTTTCAGTTAACCTAAGAACATATACACCAGAACTTAAGCCTTCGACGGATATAGTAACAATGGATTTTCCGGTGTTTATTTCCTGAATAATCCTTTGACCGGCAAGATTGATCAATTCAACTCTGCTTAATTGTTCTGCATTACTAATTTGGAGTATTGAAGAAGCAGGGTTTGGATATACCGAGAAGTTTTTCGCACTGGCTGGATCAAGTCCAACAATCACAAAAGCTGCGAGTGTCTGATCGGTGTCATCCGGAACAGTAAATTGGAAATTACCATCGATCCAGTTTCCAGCTGCATCATTCACACCCCATTCCCAGGTATTTGCGCCTCCGTCGGGAACCAGAGCCAATGTAACGGTCCAGATGTGGTCGCCGGCGGTTACATCACCGTTAGTGCCATCGTCAAAGAAATTGGAATGCTCTGCGCCACCCGACCATGCTGCATCATATTCGCCAGTTGCGGTATTCCAGCTTCCTTTGATAGCAAAACCGGTAGCAGTAGCCATGTTGGAATCGTCAACAATAAATGTAATATTGGCCGGATTCGGAGCAGTACTAACCGTTAAAGCAACAGAGTAGGTCTGAGTTGAACCATCTTCAGCCGTTACAACAACAGTAACAGTACCTGCTAAATCAATAATTTCTGAAACAGTAACTTCAGCTGTCGCAGCACTAAAATTAGGAGTAGCCACAACCAAAACTGTATCACTTCCCATGGGTAGTAACAGAGTATAGTTCAAGGTTCCGGGATCAAATGCCGGAGTGAGAACAAAGGTTTCCGTTTCACTCGATAAAACAAGGCTGCTTAGAGTAGCATCGGTTGAAGCAGGTGTAACTGTAAAAGTAACTGAATAGCTTTGGGTACTTGCATCGGCTGCAGTAACAAGAATGGTTGAAACACCGCTTCCTGAAGATACATCAACTGCACCGGTACCGGTAACAGTAGCATCGGCAAAATTAGCAATGGCATCAACATTTACAGTTGTAGTTCCAAAAGGTAATTGACAAGTGTAATCCAGGGTTGCAGGACTAAAAGCAGGTGAGAGCATACCTGCGTCAACACTTATATCAAATAAAGTTGTTTCAGCCGGAGCGGTAATCCATCTTGGATCACCAATAGGTCCACCTGTAGTTGAAGCGGTAAGTGCTGGTGAACTTGGATCTAAATATAATACACCTGCCGGACCATTACTAAACATTGGATCTTGTTCCAGGAAGGCTGTTTCGGAAGTCCATGTGTTTGCAAGCATGTCTGCAGGCACCTCGATATCTACATAAGAACAATTTGAGATATTATCTTCCACATCAACACCAATTTTCCAGATTTGCCCTAATTTAATAGATGAAATTATTGAATTAGTGATGGTAAATGTAGTACCGGCAGCACCATTTATATCAAACAAATAATCTGCTCTGAGATCTGTTCTGCCGTGAATATTACAATTATCAACAATAATAGTTTTTTTCACACTTGAAGACAATTGTAAAAATGTTCTGTCGAAACCCGAAAAGGTAGAGTTTACGACTTTAAAATAATTTACAGGACAGTCATTCCCATCAAAATAAAACAATCGATAATCACTACCGCTAAAGTTATAGCAATAAACGTTATCAATAAGTACTGAGTCAATATTGGTACCGGCATCACTGGCTCTGAGGAAACTTCTGTCGTAACCATGCGCCACAACGTCAGAAACTTCCAGGTAAGACAGGGAGTCACCTGTAGAAAAACGAAGAAGATACCTTGCTGTTCCGTCAGAAGCAAATTCAATTCCTTGAATAATAACTTCTCTGCCGTTTTTTACTCCTTCAAAGACGATTCCATCAGTAGAAGTAGAGTTAAAAATTGGTCGAACGGTATACCCATCGACTGCTTTAATGGTAATTGTTTTGGTAAGAGATAACTTTCCTTCGTAAATCCCACCACTTTCAAGCAGAATAACATCGCCTTCTGCAGCAGCATCTATATAAGTCTGGATATCTTCTCCTGAAGGAACGGTTACCTCAGCGGCGAAACTCATTCCGGACAGAAATAAAAGGCCTGATAACATTAATAGTCTAAGTTTTTTCATAAGTATTGGTTTTTAGTTAATAAAGAAAATATTTTTCAAAGAAATTATGGTTTTCGCTCTTTAAAATCAGGAATAGTAAAGGTAGGCTATTAAATAAAGGCAAAAAAGATTCATACATCCCAAAAATGATATGTTAAATTCCCATTGGTAAGTATAAGTGTCCCATTTTGATTTATTCCAACATAGAAAACCTCATAAATCAGAGGATTCTTCAATTTAATTTTTAAAAACCTTTTATTCGGTGGTTTTATTTGAATAAGGTGCATACAAGTTTTGATTTTATAAATCAAAGGCTTCTGCAGTTTCATAAAAGTTCCGTCTCAATAATTATTCATTAAGAGGAAATATCAATTGCTTTATCTATAAATGTTTCCAGAACCATTTCTGATTCGAAATTATTTGAAATAATCCCAAAAATACATACAGCCTTCATTTTGGAATTAACTATTTGTCCCGGCAAAATAATAATTTCGATTCCTGATCTGCTGAAATCGCTTACATCTGCTTATAATAATGAATTTGAGGCATCTGCGAAAGATTTTCGGGTGCCATTCTGGTGTAGCATTTAATTATAGCTTATACTTCGATTATCCCTTTTGAAACCACAATTTTAATGAGAGTTGCTGTGTTTTTCGCATTGAATTTCAAGAGCAGGTTTTTGCGGTGGGTATCGACTGTGAAAGTGCTGATAAATAGCTTGTCGGCAATTTCGTGGTTTGTTAATCCATCTGAAATTAATTTAAGTATTTCACCTTCGCGTTTAGTAATTAAGGGCAGATTGTTGTTCTCAGAAGCAATGCCCCTAATTAGTTCTTTCACACCTTTTCCGAGGTATATGTCTTTTCCAGCCAGAATATGCCTGATTCCTCCAATTATATCCTCAATATCTGATGTTTTAAGAATAAATCCGTCAGCTCCATATTCCAGCATTTTTTCAACTACATGCCGCTGGGCAACGGTGGTTATGGCCAATATTTTCTGATCAGGGAATCGTGCTTTTGCAATTTTGCAAAACTCAATCCCATTCATATCCGGCAAATTAATATCCAAAAGAATTAAATCAATGGTATTTCCATTCAAAAATGCCAGGCCTTTTTCTGCATTTGGTGCATGTAAGCATTTGACATTCAACTGGGAATCTGCAATTATACGTGTCAGACTTTCGCTTACCAGGGGATGGTCTTCAATAATCAATATAATTTTCGACATGGGCAACCGGGATTGAGAAATTGTTGCCCTAAGATATAAAAAATTCAAGTGTGGTTTCAGTACCTTTTCCTTCCTGACTCAAAATTTCAAATCTTCCGTTAAATGCAGTAACCCGGTCGCGGATATTTTTCAATCCCTGGCTTGATTTTGTGCCGGCTTGTTTCGCTGTGTCAAATCCAATACCGTTGTCGTTTACCTGTACACAAATCCTTTCTTTTTCAGTGAAAAGTTGAATATCTATTTGCCTGGCTGCTGCATGTTTTATGGCATTTGCAATTAGTTCCTGTGTAATCCGGAAGGTTGTTATTTCTATTTCTTTATTAAAGCGCAAATCATTGCCAAAAGTGCTGAAATTGATTAACAGACCTTTTTCAGGAGTTACTTGTTGTACAAAATCGTGGAGAGCAGTTTGCAATCCGTAATGTACCAGGGTTTCGGGCATAAGGTTATGTGCCACCCTGCGCATTTCGTTAATTGAAGTGTCGAGCAAATTGAGAGCATGATTGAAATGCTCCAGGTTTTCGCTTGTAATAATTGCATTTTCTTTCATGCTTGATAATTTTAGTTTTACACCAGCCAGCAAGCCACCCAAACCATCATGTAAATCGCCTGCCAGCCTGATCCGTTCAGTTTCTTCTCCTTGAAGGACCGATCTTGCAGCTATCAGCTGACGCTCCCTTTCCAAT
>JAIOZM010000072.1 GCA_021740585.1 Bacteroidales bacterium | reverse complement strand
GGTTGCTCCCCAGCAGAGCCCATCTCCGTTTCTCTTTACAAGAGAAATATAAAAAGAGTTATTTGAATAGGTAAATTTTATTATTAACAGAAAGTTTAAAAAACTAAACTTCGTGTCAACCATATTCATGAAAGGTCACGAAATAAACTGAAAAGACAGAATCCCAAATTTAAAAACATTTAGGAGGGGAAAAAGTCTGATTATAGATTGAATTCCGCCTGCAGCGATCCGAATCTTCCTCTTTAACTCTTCTTTTACATTTTCAGATGCCGATTCGATTGCATAAGCTTCCGGATCATATTTAATTGTATAACCTTTCATTGCAATTCTTAATGAAATGACAAAATCGTCGAGTATGGTGTCACTTTCTACCTTTTCAAATAGTTCAGTTCTAACCGCAAATAGCTCTCCGGCAGCACCTACCACTGAATACAATTCGGAGTCCCATTTTTTTAGCTGTGATTCATATTTCCAGTAAATTCCTTCACCTGCATCAGAAACGGAAGCTTTGTTGCCTTCAGAGATTCTTTTTTCACCGGATACACAACCCACCTTTGGGTCGTTGAACAAGCTGACAATTCTCCTTATAGAATCTTTTCCCAACATAGCATTGGCATCGGAAAAAACCACAATAGGAGTCTTTACAACATTCATTCCTCTGTTGATGGCATTAATCTTGCCCCTCCGTTCTGATTCATGCATAACAGAGATGCCCTCATAGCTCGCTGCAGCTTCAGGGGTTCCGTCGTCAGAACCGTCCGTTACCCAGATTATTTTAAGTTTATCTGCAGGATAATCGAGTTGTCTTGAGTTTTCAATTTTTTTGTGAACGTAGTCGATTTCATTATAAGCACCAATGAGGAGAGTTACTTCGGGCTCTAACTGTATTTCCTTCTTTTTTTCAGATTTTGTAACTATTCTTTTTAAAGAAATTAGTATGTAAAGTACTATACCATAACCCAGATAAGAATAAAACACAATGGCTAAAAAGCTCCAAAAAATGATTTCAATAGTCTTCATAATTCTTTATTAATTTACAAATTTCTCCCACTTTCCAGTGATCTTACTATACTGTTTTATTATTCTTGCAGGATTCCCGGCTACTACAGAGTAGGAAGGAATGCTTTTTGTAACAATGCTACCTGCGGCAATAACACAATGCATCCCAATGAACACACCAGGAAGGATTACTGAGTTTGCCCCAATCCATGTCTCATCGCCTATAAATACTTCCTCAACACTAACCCCCTGAGCAGAAATTGGCTTGCTAATATCCTGATAGTTATGATTTAGTCCGGAAACAACTACATTTTGAGCCAGCCGCACATCATCCCCAATATTTACAGGCCCGATGAGAACAGAGCCAATTCCGATCCTTGTATTATTGCCAATCTGTATTTTTCCTACACCATTATTAATAGTGCAGAAATCTTCAATAGTTGATCTTTTTCCCATGTAAAAATTGTAAAAGGGGAGAACATCCATTCTTGTATTCCTTCTGATGGTAGCACCTTTACCTTTTTTGCTGTGAAACGGAATAATAAACCATTTCACCCAAAGCCTTGGTCTTGCTTGTCCTGAAGGCGATAAGGCCCAGATGGCAAGTTTTTTTAATCTTATCGATTTCTTAATTGTTTCTTTGATATTCACGGCTTAATATTTTTTCAATTTGTTTATAAATTTCTTTTGCATTATTTTCCCAGCTATGTTCTGATGCAAATTTTTGCCGGGCTAATCCTAGAGTTTTATTATCATTTTTCAACTCCTGTTCAATGGCATTAATCCATTCAGTCTTCAGCTTTGGGAGGGAAACAAAATCGGAGAAATAGGTCATAGCCTCAGTGCTTGTTGCAATTGTGGGTTTTCCCATTGCCAGATACTCATCTATTTTCCTCGGATAATTTCCAATAGTAACTTCATTTAGCAATTGGGGATTTATTGCGACATCGAATGCATTGAGGTAGGAAGGAAGTTCAGCCTCAGCTTTTGGACCCAGAAAATGTACATTGTTAAGTTCATGGAGCCTGCTTGATTTAAAAATATCATCCTCAGGACCCACCAATACTATATTCCAGTCTTTTCTGGTGAGGGCAATGTGTTCAATTATATTAAGATCCAGTCGTAGAGATTTAAGGGCTCCAATGTAGCCAATAACGGGGTACGGAATTTCTGCGATATCGGCAGGCACTTTTTTTATATTTTCCGGATTAAAGGCTGAAATATCGCATCCCTGACCAACAAAATGGCTCTCCTCATTATATTTAGCAGCTTGTTTTGACAGATAGGTCGAGTTGGAAATTACCAGGTCAGATTTTGCCATATGTAATGGTTCGATTCGCTTACCTTGCTTTTGCCAGTATTTAACCGCCAGCAGATTATCTCTCGTATAGTAGGTATAACAAGCTGGTTTCAATATCTCCTTCAAATAAAAACTCCTGAACATATCGCTATCATTAAAAATAATGTAGTCCTTAAAACCCAAGCGGTCGGCGGCTGACTTAATTTGCTTAGCAAATTTCTTATTGTTGTATTTATTTATAATGTCGAATAATACCTTGTTTTTTAACTGACTAACCGGAAGACTTTTTAATCTTGGATTCAGGTTCCAAAGATTTTCTGAAATTTTGACCAGATCGTCTGCCTTTCTCTTAATTACCTTCTTGCGTAACTGAACTTTTGGGTTTTTACTATCCTTCAGTGCACTTATCAAATCGAGGGGTGAATTGACATACAATACGCGATTGTGTTTTGCAAACTGCAGGGCAATATTTTTACAATTGCTGCCAATTTCTATGTCCCAGGCCTGAAGACCGGTAATGATAATATCTCTGTTAATTAAAGCTTCCATCTTTCTTTATACTTTGAGTAATTCTGTTTTATTCTAACAATCAGTATTGTTAATTTAGTTCTGTAATATTCACTATTCAACATCCTTGCCAAGGTTTTATATGCCTATGTAACAGCGCGTTAAAAAATATTTCTATTTGCAATAATTCTTCATTAATGAAGACAGTATCCGAAATCAAAGAGATTTCTGATAACCAAGAGGAAGGCTTCTCATTTTAGTTTCAATGTATAAATTCTCGACTCGATCAATAAGTCTTTGAATGCCGAAATTTTTTTCAACAAAATATTTTGCTTCTGCAGCAATTTGGTTTTTAAACTTAGAATCGGAGTGCATCAGATATAAATTTTGAGCCAGTAATTCTGCGTCTCCCACATCGGACAGGACTCCAGTTTCCTCGTCAGTAATAAGTTCATTTGTCCCGTCAACCGGAGAGGCTATAACCACTTTACCCATTGCCATTGCTTCCAGGATGCCGATTGGGAACCCTTCCCATAATGAGGGCAGACAATAAATATCTATGGCGTTCAAAATATCTGGAATATCTGATCTGAAGGGTTGAAATATGATTTTGTGTTCAATATTAAGTTCTTTTGCCAGATTAATTGTTGCATCTTTCAGATCACCTTCGCCAACCATTAAAAGAATGGCGTCATCCGTTTTTTCAGACAAAATTTTCATAGCTTTAATCATGGTAAACGGATCCTTCTGACCTGTGATTCTAACGATATATCCTATAAGTGTTTTATTGGCAGGAATACCAAGCTCATTTCTTATATCTTTAAACTGCTTATTTGAATTGAACTTATCAAGATTCACTGCATTATAAATGACTTCAGAACGCTTCATTCCGAAAAGTTTTATTCCATCCTCCTGATTACTTTTAGAAACGCAAATGGTTTTATCTGCCACCGAAGTGAGAAAATTTTCTGACAATTCCCGCAATTTACGTACGTGAAAATTCTGATCAATATGAAAGGACCAACCGTGTACAGTGTAAATTAGTGGCAGATTAAGTTTTTTTGCTGCAAAAAATACATTTGAATTTGCTCTGGTACCGTGGGCATGTATGATGTCGATTTCTTCACTTTTTATGAAATCACGAACCTTTTTCCAAACCCTGAAATCGAAACCTGTTTCTGTATAAATAATCTTGGTTTTGATCCCTCTGTTTCTAAGTTCATCTACCATTGGTCCATCGGTAAAAGCAAGAACTACAGGCTCAAACCTCGTTTTGTCCAGATTAGTAACAAGTTCCAGTACATGACTTTCGCCACCACCTACTTTCCCCTGCCTTATTGCTTCGAGTATTTTTATTTTTTTCATTATTAATAATTTTTTAAATTTTAATTATTCCTGGAAATAGTCAGAAAGAGATGGCTTAACATTATTGAAAATGAACTGTTGCCACCATAATGCCAACACCAGCAGATTAAAAAAGCTTGCATATTTTGCCTGTTTGTACCAGAACCAATAGGTTGAATTTCCCATTGTTGATTCCACTGAAGCAATAAAATGTTTAATCTCGTCTGTATTGAATAAGCCGGTATCGATAAATGTTCGTTCAATAAAATTATACATCCTGCTACGTAATGTTTTATCTTTCATGAAGATTGACAAGGGTGCAAATCCGCCCTGTTTCTTTCGCGTAGTGATTTCTTCAGGAAGTTTGTTCTTCAGATATTGCTTAAATAGATATTTTCCTTGTCCTTTTCCAAGAGCAATATCTTTAACTGATCCATTCATTTTAAATTGGCGTGGTAACTTCTGCAAAAAGCTGAATATTTCTTTATCCATATATGGGAATGTCACCTCAAGATTATGCATATTCGAAAGCTGGGAAGCTTTGTAAACAATTACCTGAGAAGCAGACTCTATTATGTCAGTGTTGTAATTTCGCCATACATACAGGCTGGTAAAATCCCTTAATTTCTCACTCTCGTCAGCTTCATTTTTCGTTTGAATAGAATCATGAAATTCCTGGTTAAAAATTTTGCAGAGTTCAAAATCAGTAAAGCCAAATTGCTTGAGATTTAGTGCCTGTTGAATATTCTTATTGTGAAATCCCAATCTAAATAGATTCGACTTCCTATCTGTCAGATACTCAATCGATTTTTGAGCAAGTCCTAATCCGAACTTCCTCGAGAGTGAAAGCAGTGCCAGCTCCCGGCCGGAAGTCCCGAAGATTTGGTCATTTCCATCTCCACCCAGGATAACTCCCTGATTTGACAGTCCTATTTCTTTGGAAATCTTATAATTAAGCATAAGTCCATTTTCAAAAAAGGGGTCGCCAAGCTGATTAACTATTTCCGGAAGGGCTTGAATATCGTTTTCTTTTAGAATGTGAACCTCATGTTTAGCTCCGAATTTCTCAGCCATAATGGCTGCGAAAGGTAGTTCTGACCACCGGTTATCTTCAAAACCAACCGAATAGGCAGTAATTTTTCCCTTAAAAAGATCGCGAAGAGCAGATAAATTACCGCCTGAATCATAACCCCCGCTTAAGAGGACTCCAACTTCTTCATTTCCATTAATACGTTTAAGAATTGAATTTCTGTGTAAAGTTTCATAGTGTGCAACGGCATCTTGTAATGAATTTTTTAAACTTCCTGCGCTCTCGCTGAAATCACCATAGGACATAAGACTGTGAACAATTAGCGTTTGGGTCGATTTCCTGAATTCGAGATACTCTCCGGGTTTGAGTTTTTTGAGACCCTTTATTGCAGTATCGGGTGCAGATATATAGCCTTCTTTTAAAAATCTGGCAATGGATCTGATTTCCGGTTCGAAAGGAATTATACCACTTTCTTTAATCAGACGAAGGGAATTGCTGAATACTTTATCATTATAATAGACCTGAGTCCCGTAACCAAAGTAATCTCTCAATACCAAGGTCCTTTCACTTGTGTCAATTATTGAAATGAATTGTCCGTCAAGTGAAGTTATAGATTTAATACCCTCAATTTCTAAATGGCTTAATAATCTGGAAGCATAAAAATCCTGAGAATCAGCAGTATTCTTCGTTTTCTGCCAATTATAAATTTTACCTGAGAAGACAACTGTATTGCCGTCTTTTGAGTAGTATTCATGATCTACTTCATCCTTTTTTATTATGGATGTCGATATTGAGTTACCCCCTTTGAGATTTAAAAGGAGTTTGGTGTCAAACATTCCAATAAAGTTTATCATAATTTGTTTATATTGTGTTGAGTATGAATAAATTGATTGTTGGCTCCTTTTAATTTTAAAAGAGCTATGAGTGTAAGCAGGAATCCATTAGGCAGGCTTATTGCTGATTTCAGCATACTAAGATTGTACTTTTTAGAGGGTATTGAAATTAGGACCGCCAATGATGAAACCAGAAAAAGTCCGGTCCACAAAAAGTATAGTGAAGAGGCATTTTCAAATCCTGAAAAGAGTAAGAAAGCATGGTACAAGAAAGCAATGGTAAAAGACAGTCCCAGGGTAATGATACGAGGAGGGATAACAAACTGAATAAGTTTATCGAAGTAGTCGAAGTTGCCTTTCAAAAACAGTTCTGGTAAGCCTTTGCCAATATTTCTTCCAAAGAAAATAAATTGGGCTGAAAGCCAGCGTCTGCGCTGATTCATAAAGGCATCTGCCTGTTGAATTTTCTCGTCAAAAACGATGGCATCCTGAGCATAACCTATGGTAATTTTATCTTTAAGAAGCAATAATTCCAGTTCTTTGTCGAAGCCTCCCACTGCATCAACTTTTTTCATAAGATCTTTAAAAAGTTGAAATTCACATATAAATCCTGAACCAATCAGGGATGCTGACAAACCCAAAACACGATGGCCTTTTCTGAAAATATTATTATTCACTTCTTCGCTCAGACCATCGAGGAAGGCAAAGCCGGTATTTGAATTTTTTGCTGTCCGGTGACCCTGAACAATCCGGTACCCGGTATTGAGTCTCTCTATTAGCCTGTCAACAAAACCCGATTGCATTATATTATCTGCATCCAGGATTAGACTGTAATCAAAATTTGCCGGAAGATTATTTAAGGCATAATTAATTGATTTGGCTTTGGTGCTTTTATCAAAACTAACTTCAATGATTCCTGCACCTGAATTTCTGATCTTATCTATGGTATCTGGCTTTAATGAATCTGCGATTACCCATACCTTCAGTTCCGCGTTTTTACTTATCTGTTGCATGGCTGAAATGGCTGAATCAAGAATTACATTATCTTCTTTGTAGGCTGGAATAAGAATCGCAACTTTTGATTTCTTTTCAATTTTGACTTTCGATTTCTCTTTGTAAAAATGGGAAGCAAGGGCAAATATTAAAAAGTAAAGGGCGGCCAGACCCAGATAGGCAAGTAATCCCGATTCAATAATTAAAATTATGGTTTTTAGAACTTCCATTGTGGTTTTGTTTTATGTGTAAGGTTCCAGAGAATAGCATCCCAATAAGCTTTAAGATGACTTGTTTCTGAAGCAATTAAATATTTAGCTGTGTTTTTGGGAACAGAAATTAACAGTATATAGGTTGCGGAAATAATTCTGTAAAACCAATTGAAATTTCGTCTCATGTACAAGACCCTGTTTCTGTTAATAAAATATGTCTTCAGAATACTATTTTTTTCTACCGACATTGATTCTTTATGCAATATCAATGATTTGGGTTCATAGAAAATTTTATATCCATGCTTTTTTATGGTTGTACTCCAGTCGTGTTCCTCATAGTATAGAAAATATTCTTCAGGCATCAATCCTACTTCCTCAATCACCTTTCGTGACACCATCATGGCACAACCGTGAGCAAATTCTGTTTCTTTCCCCTGATCGTATTGCCCTTTATCGGTTTCACCGTAGCCAAATCCATTCATTCTCAGGGTGAAGGGGCTCATTTTTGAAAAGCCGGCATATTGTATTTTTTCCGGATGATGAAAAAATCTGATTTTTGGACTCACCGCGCCTGTGTCCCGGAAACTTTCAAAACGCTCAATCATGGGCTCCAGAAATCCCGGATCAACTTCGGTATCATTATTCAAAAAGAGTATGTACTCGCCCTTGGCAGCTTTTATTCCGAGGTTATTTCCACCCGCGAAGCCAAGATTCTTTTCATTACGTATCACTCTCAGGTTTGGATAATTGGTATTAATATGATCGGCGTCGTTATTTTGTGAATTATTATCGACTATTATAAGCTCATACGAGGGCCAGGTAACATTCTTGAAGGATTCCAACAGCTGATTTGTCATCTCAGACTGGTTGAAATTTATGGTAACTACAGATATTAAAGGTCTTTTTTTCATGCGTAGATATTTTTTAGGCTGCCCTTGAAATAATCAATGGTTTTCAATAATCCTTCTTCGAGCTGAACCTGAGGTTCCCAGTCGATCAGACTTTTAATTAGAGAAATATCGGGTTTCCTTTTAACCGGATCGTTTTCAGGCAAGGCCAAAAAGCTGATCTTTGATTTGGAGTTTGTTAATCTGATGACTAATTCGGCAAGTTCTGCTATGGTAAATTCAACGGGATTACCAATATTGGCGGGACCTACAACATCGTCGCCTGTGTTCATAAATTTTATCATTCCTGACACCAGATCATCCACATACTGGAAACTTCTGGTTTGAGAGCCATCGCCATAAATGGTGATGTCCTTATTTTGTAATGCCTGA
The DNA here is from genome assembly GCA_021740585.1 of Bacteroidales bacterium. Classification (GTDB taxonomy): domain Bacteria; phylum Bacteroidota; class Bacteroidia; order Bacteroidales; genus JAGLSB01. Next base: position 12,979 of record JAIOZM010000072.1, on the reverse strand, counting down.
ATGATGAAGTTTGAAACAACCCGTCCATCGTTTAGCTGCATTCTTGGTCCGTAAGTATTGAAGATTCGCAGAATTTTTATTTTCACCTTATTCTGTCTGTGGTAATCCATAAACAATGTCTCTGCGCATCTCTTCCCTTCATCATAACAGGAACGTATACCGATGGGATTGACATTGCCCCAGTATTCTTCCTGTTGAGGATGAATGTGAGGGTCTCCATACACCTCGCTTGTGGAAGTCTGTAGCACTTTGGCATTGACCCGTTTTGCCAGTCCGAGTACATTAATGGCTCCCATCACAGATGTTTTGATGGTTTTAATTGGATTATACTGATAATGCACAGGAGAAGCCGGACAGGCCAGATTATAAATCTCATCTACTTCAAGGAAAATTTCCTTCGTCACATCCTGTCTTATACATTCAAACCTGTCGTTGGATAAAAGATGTGCGATGTTTGATTTTGAGCCGGTGAAATAATTATCAAGACAAATTACCTCATTATTCTCCCTGAGCAATTTTTCGGCGAGATGAGATCCAATAAATCCAGCACCACCGGTTATTAGTATCCTGTTCATACTAGTATAGAGTTATTTATAATTGATTTAACACTATGAATCATATCGTTGCTTCTGCCAATGCTGAAGTATTCAAAACCATGTTCTGTCATTTCATCTTTTTCAAGGATATTACGGCCATCAAAAATTACTCTGTTGTTCATCAATCTTGATAATACTCTGAAATTAGGCAATCTGAACTCATTCCATTCTGTGGCTATGGCCAAAGCATCGGCTGATAGTGATGCATCATAAATATCGTTGGAATATTCAATCCTGTCACCTAAAATTCTTTTAGCTTCCTCCATAGCAACAGGATCATAAGCTTTTACTTTTGCTCCGGCTTCTAATAACTGGTTGATAAGAACTACAGAAGGAGCCTCCCTCATGTCATCAGTACCAGGCTTGAATGAAAGTCCCCACAGGGCGACAGTTTTTCCTGAGAGTTCTCCCTCAAAGTAATTCTCAATCTTATTGAAGAGTACGGTTTTCTGTTTGTTATTTACATTTTCAACCGCCTGAAGGATCTGGAGATTATAGTTGAAATCTTTTCCTGTTTTTATAAGTGCTTTCACATCTTTTGGGAAACATGAACCGCCATATCCAATTCCGGGATACAAAAACATATTGCCAATTCTCGAATCAGAACCTATACCTTTGCGTACTGAATTTATATCGGCTCCCACTATTTCACATAAATTAGCAATATCATTGATGAAACTAATCTTTGTGGCCAGCATGGCATTTGCGGCATATTTTGTCATCTCAGCAGAGGTGATATCCATGAAAATCAAAGGGTGATTGTTGAGTACAAAAGGTTTGTAGAGACGGCTTAATACCTTTTCAGCTTGTTCCGAATCTGCTCCTACCACAATGCGGTCTGGTTTCATAAAATCATCAACTGCATTGCCTTCCTTCAGGAATTCAGGATTGGAAACCACGTCGAATTGAAAATCCAGATTTCTTTCATTTAGTTCATTTTTAATCGCTCTTCTTACACGACCAGATGTTCCAACAGGAACGGTACTTTTTGTCACTACGACTGTATAGTGATTCAGGTGTTTTCCAATTTCGCTGGCGACTTGTGTCACATACTTTAGATCAGCGCTGCCATCTTCATCGGGAGGGGTTCCTACAGCAATGAAAATCAGATCACTTTCATTAACGACTTTTTTGAGGTTCGTATCGAAAAACAAACGACCCATTTCAACATTTCTTTTGACAAGTGGTTCTAATCCGGGCTCGTAAATTGGGAGAATTCCCCTCTTAAGATTATCAATTTTCTGAGAATCGATATCAATACAATTTACAGTTGCGCCTGTTTCTGCCAGGCAAGCACCAGTTACCAAACCTACATATCCTGTTCCTACTATTGCTACTTTCATTTTTATAAAATATTATTATTAATACTTCCATATTGACAACCGATATGCCAAATATTGTAAAGTGCTGAAATATAAATAGATGGAAAAAACTATTGAATTTTATTAGCCTAAAATATTCTTCATAAACGAAGAGTTTTAATAAAGTAAGTTCATTTTTGAAGATTGATTTAGATGAGCAAACTTCTGGCGATTTAAAAAGAGAATGGCTTTTAGTCTGTAGCTTGAGGAGTTTAATAAAAAATCCCATGACTTTAAACCGGGAACCTGATCTTACTTCCGGGTAAAGGCATGGGAATGATGTTTGCAAGAAAATTTACCTGCAAGAAATTAATAAGCTTATTAAATCATATTGTAATCCTGATCGGCATAACTTTCTTTAGAGCTGAAGTATTCTTTGATCCTTTTGAGTTCTCTAACTATTCTTTTCATTACCATTTGTGTGATATTTCCATCTGCATCCAGTGTCCGGCTGCTTGTCCATGCGCGCGAGTTTTTATGACTAATAAATCGCAGCTTTCCGAAATTTTTTAGTCCCATAGCCATGGAGCCATCTTCTCCTCTTTTAATATCAGTCCTCCATCCAACAGCATTTCCAAATTCTTTTCGGAAGGCAAAATTCGCTCCGCCAACGCATAATTCAGGCCTGTTAATTGACCGGAGCGATACAGCAAAATCTCTGAATATTTCATAAAATTTTAAGGATCTCTCAGATTTCTTACCGTCGGGGAGAAATGAATAGCTGCCATATACACCAGCAGTGTCTTCTTTTTCCAGATGTTTTACCAGACTGTCAATATATTTTGGGGGATAAAGGGTGTCTGCATCACCGCAGGCAATATATTTCCCGCGAGCCGCCATCATTCCTGCTTGTCGCGCAAACCCCACACCTTGTTTAGTTTCCAAAACTGAACGCACACCGCATCTGTCTAGTACCATCTGTGTATTATCTTTGGAATTGTTATTTACCACAATTACTTCCATTGGGATATCAGTTTGAAAAGATGCAATAGAAGAGAGGCAACGAAGTATTCTTGTTTCCTCATTGTATGCGATTATAACCAACGAGATCAGTGGATTTTTGCTTTCTTTTAATTTCAGTTTGGCAGCGATTTCCTGAATACTATTTTCATTTATTTTATCCTGGGTAAGTATTGGATGATAATGTTGCTTCCACCAATTTCTATTCGATGATTTTTTCATTTTCTTCAGTATTAAGTTCTTTTTCGTAATTTTTAGACATAAACAAAAAGGCCATACTCATATATATGATTATTCCGGTAGGCATCTGACCAATTAAGCCACTACTGTATGAAGCGACCATAATTCCGAAAATACCGGCAATTAATGGCTGCATTTTATTTTTTACTTCCTCGTCCTTTATTTTAAACATTGTGATGTACGAGGCTTTAATAACAATGTAAAATAGTATAAACAAGTGAAGCGATAATCCCACTACTCCTTGTTCAGCCCAAATAGAGACATACCATCCATCGGGAGGAGTTTGAGCCAGAAAGGTATTTGGTGAAAATCTCATTCCCCAGTTTCCGCAGGAACCGATGCCACCACCAAAGGGACGGCTCGCCAGATAAACTTTAAATTTTTTCTGATTTTCAACCCTCACCTGAAAGGAAGCATCTTGCGGATCGAAGGCTGAACGCATTCTTCTTATCTCAGCATTTCCTTGTCCTATGGTAGTATATTTAAAGAAAGAAAAAGCCAGAGCGATTAATATTCCGCCAAGAACAATGACTTTGACATTTTTCCTTAGGATTACGTATACCACTGAGCCTACAGAAGGTATGGCTATGGATCCCCTGGTACCTGATATCATCATTCCAAAAAGTGCGGAAAGTGATACAAACAGAAAGTAAGCTTTTTTTCGGGGATTTTTTTCTGTGAGTCCGAGTAATCCGAATACCAGTCCTGCCAATCCCATGCTTCCACCAAACACTGCGGCATCGGAGAAAAAGGAAAATATTCGCAATTTCCCAAACAGAACGTGAGTAATGGCTCCACCTTCATTCAGCCATCTTTGTTCAAATGGATCTACACCAAATTTAAACTGTATAACGCCCTTAGCCACCCCTAAAAGTGTAAATACTGACCATAATGTGAAGAACAATTTAAGATCGCGCCAGCGGCCAAAGAGTAAGAATGTAAGAGGTATGGTAAGGAAAAAATATAAAGAGACTCCCCTCATGGCATAAAACCAGGCAGCCCGGCTTACCGCTTCAGGATTGAATAACTGGAATATGGCATACAAAAACCAGATGGCTGCAAGCAGGCTAAGATCCTTACGGGCAGGTCCCAGATCCATTCTCAGTTTAAAGTTCCTGAAAAAAACCGCAATATAGGTCAAGACAAGCATCACGTCAATCACCAGACCGAGAGGACCCGGTAAATATCTTGTTAATCCGAGGATGAAGTAATTAATGGTAAAAGTATAAATCAGGCCTTTTCGGGGATCTTTAAATACCAAATGCAGAAAGTAGCCTAAACCGGGAAGTACCATAACAACAAGAGCCGGCACCATACCTTCTCTGGCAATAAAAAAACCTATAATAGTCACCAACAGAACAATAAGCGCAATGACCATGGGTGCATTGATACGTTGTGATCCTGTAAGTGTTGAAAAGGGATTCATCGTTAAATGCTTTTAATTTTTAATATCATAGACTTATAAAACCAGCTGCTTTCTGTTATAACAGATAAGAAATTAATTCCGATTTTTTTTCTTATCATATTCCAGCCTGCAATGGCGCCAATTAATGTAAAAACAACCGTTACAGCCGCAACATATTCGAGGGAACCAAAAACATATACTGCTATCAGATCTCCGGTTATATTAAGTCCCAGCATAAGTAGTATTTTTCGAAAATTCATATCCGGGCTATTCAGGCTGTCGAGCATAATTCCGCTCATTCTGTCGAGGGGAAGGATGAGTCCATAGACACAGAAAATCCTGAAAATATTTGCCATAGTCTCCACTTCAGAAGCATATTGTTTCCCTCCCAGTAGCATTACCAGTTGTGGAGCAAACAAAATTCCGAAAACCACAAGAGGAATAAACATGCTTGTTATTACTCCTGAATAGGTATAAAATACACTTTGTAATTTTTGGATATTATTTTTGTTAAAAGCCGCAGATAATTTCGGGAAAGCTGTGGCGGAGAAACTTCTGAGGGGGATTTCCATAATTTCGACCAACTTCATTGGAATGGCATATATGGCAACTCCCTTTGGCCCAAGAAGAGGTGCCAGACCAATAATAAAAGAGTCGGCACTTCTAAGGAGTGAACTTCCCAGAAAACTTCCCACAGAATATTTTCCATAATTAAAGATTTGGAGCATTCGTTTTTTGTTGGCAGCCTTCAGATGGATTAAGCCGTCATATTTTCCTAAAAAGCTCATTATAGAAGCGACCAGATTGGAGGCTATAAAAAGAAGTATAATGAACTCAAAGTTCTCTATGAATTTGGTTGGCACGATAAAAAGCAGGATTACAAACATTCCTGTGTTTAAGGTCCTCATAATCAAAATGGTTAAAAACTTCATTTTAGATTGAAGCAGTGACACGCCATTATTCCATCCTAAATTGGACAGAGCTAACAGGGGATACCATTTTAGAATCAGCCCCAGGCTGGTTTCTGATACAGAATCAGGCGCTATTAAGTATGCGGGAATAAAAATAATTGTTATGATTAAAACTATGACCAGACCCATGAGAAAAGCAGAAGCTGTTATTTCATTTTCGGTTTTCTTATCAACGCCGGCTGAAAAAGTGATCAGCGCATTCCTTGTTAGTCCAAAGCGAACAAGGTCGATTAGTGTAACTGCTGAAGTAAAAATAACCCAATGACCAAATGCATCAGGACTAAGTCTTCTTGAGAGCAAAATAAAGGAAAGGAAACCCATACCAGAGATCAGGATATTTCCATATAATGACATGAAATTATTTTCTTTGAATAGTTTTTTTATGAGTCTCATCTTACTTTCTGAATTAAATTGATTTTTTGTTCACTTTAAATTGTCCATTCAGCCAGCTTTTTACCAATCTTCTTATCAAGGATCTTTTCTTTGGTATTTCTCCAAGATAAGATTCCATATATTCGGTATTCACACCATTTATTATCATACGTGGTTCTCTTCCAATATATCTCATCATTTCAAGATTTTTATTGTCTGCCACACTCCATACTCTGTTGGCACGACATACAAGAAAAATCATATCTGAATCTTTTATTATCCCTGCAGGAATTGGATTATTATTTATAGAAGGAATTTCTGCCAGCAGGTAGCCTTTGTGCTTTTGATTTTCTGTTGAAAAAAAGGAAGGCGATTGAATGAAAGACGAATCCATTTGGTAAGACATATATTCTACATCCGGAATACTAATTCCTGAAGACTCATCGTGAGGTGTAAAAGCAGTTACATTATGTCCGTTAACTTTGAGTTTTTGGGCTATTTTCCCAAGGAGTAGTGATTTTCCTTCCCCTTCAATCATGCTTATAAATAAAATCTTATTATTTCTATCAGGATTTGACTCCAGGTAAATTTTCTTTACAATGAATTCGAAAGCAGCATTTGAAATTTTCTCGATATCATATTCTTTTGTCGGCAAGATTTTTGGCACCATAGCTTCAACTTTTAATTTTATCAGTTGCTCGGCCCTTTCTTCATTTTTAATGCTTGTATCAAAATATTCCAATAAGATGATAATTGCCAGAATTAATATAAAACCGGCCATGAAAGCTAATATCACCAGGAATTTTCGTTTTGATGGCAATGGGTTTATGGGGAAAGTTGGATTGTCAATAACTTTCAAACCAGAAGAAAGCTGTATATTCTGTTGTTTCAATTTTGCCCAGGAAAGACTTTGCAGATTTGAAAGATATTCCTGTTCCACCACACCAATTTCACGTTCTAATCTCTTCACGGTAGTACCCAATGGGGCAAATTTTGAATAAAGTTTATCAAATTCAACGCGCTTATCATCCAGAATTTCAATTCTCGACTTAGTTTCCTCGTAAATTATGACTTTTGCCAACCAGTCATTCACCAAATCTGTTCTATTGATACCTTCTCCTGAATTTTCAAGATCGTCCAATGACTCTACTGCTAGACCCAATTTTCTTTTCAATTCTGATGCCTGAACCTGTAAATCGGAGTAGTCATGAACTGTTGCCTGAATAGTATCTTCAGTAAAGATCTGGTTAAGAGATATTTTACCATTAACTTCTGACAATTCTTTACGGAGATCAATAATTTCACTGGCATATAATTTCATTTTTTGGTTCGAACCCATCCTGTTTTCCAAATCCTTTATTGAAGCCAGGGTTCCGTTTAATGTTAGTAATTCGGATTGATACTGCAGCTGAAATTTTTCGTCAAGGGAGGCAACGTGCTTTGTTTGCTCATAATAGTTGATGATCTTGTTATCTTTATTAAAATTCTCGAATTCGTCCTCAGCATTATTCAAGCGGTTGGTGTTTAGGTCAAGCTGTGCTTCAAAATATTTCACCACTGCGTCGGTTTGATTTTCTTTAAGATTTTTATAATTGGTAATAAACTCGGCATTCAACAACTCTAGCGTACGATAACAAATAGCGGGATCGTCATTGGAATAAGAAATTTCAATTAAATCGCTGTTTCCGATTCGCCTGACACCAATTTTAGATAATGCATCTAAGCTGTAGTGACGGTGGACAAGGTAAATTAGTTTATAAATAAAATTTTCTTCATCCTTGTTTTTATAGTCGTTAAAATTTCTGATGGTATTTTCGAGGGATGAGGAATCTACCAAATCCCGTACTTCTTGTGGTACGATATTTTCAAGCTCCTCAAACGACTCTTTACTAATGGATTTTGGAGCATTCGGACCTGATATCATATTTTCAGCAAACAATCTGACACCTACAGCTTCCAGTGTTTTTTTCGATTTGATGATATTCTGAAGGTTATCTAAAGCATTATTGGAACCGAAATAGTCGACCCGGGTATTCTCTCCCGATTCCAGGGAATAACCAGAGGCAATCCCTGTATAAATAAGGGTTTTTGATGTATAGGTCTTAGCGGTACTCATTGTGAAAACATAAACTAAAACCGCCATAAGTACCGGTACGATAATTATGATCGTAATATTTCTAAGAATTATTCTGATGAATTGTATAAGATCCATATTATTTTCAGTTTAAAATTTTTATACCACTAATTTGTTCCAGTAACATAAGCTGGGACTTTGCTTCAGACAGAGCAATAATATAGTCAGAGCTTGCTTTTACTTGTCCTTCTTTTAGTGCAGAAAGATCTAAGAGATTTAAGTTTCCATTTCTGAATTGTTTTTCCCCAAGGACGATTTGCAAATTTGCTGTTTCCAGGCTTTCAGATTTTAGTTTTAAGAGGTCGATAAATAGTATTGCCCGATTATATTCAATAATGATCTTTTCGAACAATTCATTTTTCATTTTTTCCTCTTCCTGTGCGGCTATTTCAATTTTTAGTTGTTCTGCCCGATTCTTATTTTTTCTGTCAGCCATTTCTGAGAGAGGTATTCGCATATAAACTCCCGCTGAATATGTATTTTGTTTGGCGTAAGCAAGGGAGGAGTTAATCTGCGATACCGAGGTGTTTTCTATAGTAGAAAGGCTCCCAAACTTCCCGTAATAATAAGAACTTTCCATCCCAATATTTTTCAGCCATTCACGTTTTGTTGTTTGAGCTTCGCTTTCAGCTATCTGTGTTTGGAGTTTCCCCATCTTCAATAAGGGTGAATTCAAAACTGCAGAATCCATTATTGCATTAATTGAAGGAAGCTGGAAGTTCTCAAAAATTTTGGTATCCGATTGGTCCTGAGCAATACCCTTATATGGATGCATTATCCATAGAAGAAACAGGGCTATTATATAAAGAAGTAATTTCATTTTAGCTTGGATGTTAATGTTTCAATCTTTTTTTGTCAGATACACTATTCAGAAACTTTTCAGACATTCTCATGTTGAATGAGAGCTGGAACGGTTCTCATAATTATGGAAAGGTCGTTTTTAAAAGAAAAACTTTCTATATAATCTATATCCAGCTGTTTGCGCTCATCTGGTGACAAAGAATTGGCGTTTCCTCTTTTTGTTACCTGCCACAATCCTGTAAGACCAGCAGGAGCAAGAAAGCGTTTTGCCCATTTATCTGAAGTCAGCATTTCTGCTTCATAAAGTGGTAATGGTCTGTTTCCAACCACAGACATCTGACCCTTAAGGATATTGAAAAGCTGGGGGAGCTCATCGAGACTGGTGTTTCGCAAAACTCTTCCTACTTTGGTTATTCGTGGATCATTTGCCATTTTAAAAAAAGTATTCCCTTGTTTACTAGTTTTATTAGTCAGGTAATCGGTTTCGAGAATAACCTCATCGTCCCCAATTAACTGTGAACTTTGATTTTCAGCTGATAGCTTTTTAAATTCATCATTTGACTTTTTTTCCACTAAACCATACTGATTCAGCCCAAGCAGCGAATCCACTCTTGTATCGGCGTCGGTATACATAGATCGAAATTTATAGAAGTCAAATATTCTGAATCCTGTGCCTACTCTTTTTGAGGCATAAAATACTTTCCCTTTCGATTCCATTCTTATTGCAGATACAATTAAGATGAAGACAGGCATTAATACAATAATTGCCGTAAGGGAGAATAAAATATCAAAAGCACGTTTCCATAAGGGGATATTACCGGGGTCAATTTCCAAACGAGCCATATTATTCTCGTTTAATCTACTGTCTAATAATTTACTTCGCAAATAGATATTTTGAATTTCAATATCAGCTGTAAATACATCATTTACACCTTTAACGAACAATGCTTCAATCTGATCCTTTTTTTTTGCGATTACATAAAAGAGTATATCTTTTCTCAAATTCTCTTTCAGAAACTTAATATATTTTAGCGCAGATTTGGTTTCCGAATTTGCATCGTATAATACAACCAGCTTATTTTTGGTATTGTGTGTGTAGTTTATGGCTGTTAACACCGATTTTCGAAGGATTATATCGAAGTCAGTTTCCTGGCTTATTATTTTATCAGCCAAAATATTATCCGAACTTATCAGTAGGCATATAGTTTTCATAACTTATTTTTCTTATGCTCAGTTTCTAAGTATCATACCAATTCTTACTTCCAATTCAACCGGATTAAATGGCTTAACCATAAAATCCTTTGCTCCTGACTTCAAAAGCTCAATTCTTTCTGTGCTCTTATCAATACTCGAAAGAATAATAATTGGGATTTTATTAAAAATGGCACTAACATTTAACTGTCCAAGTAAAGTCTTACCATCTATATGTGGCATCATTAAATCACTAACAATAAGATTTGGGGAATATCCCGACTGCAGCATTTTTAGTGCTTGCAAACCATCTTCTGCTGTTTCAACTTCATATTTCTCTGAAAGGAATATTTTTACCAGTGTTCTGAATTCGCCTTTGTCATCGACGAGCAAAATTTTATTTTTCATTACTAAATAATTTTTTATTTGCGCAAACATTGTCAAGCTCAGTGCCAAAGTTATTATAACACATTATATCAGCGTGTTATATCGCAAATCAAAAAAGGATTTATTTGAAAATATCTTCGAAAACGAATATTTTGTCTTCTTTTTTAAAGAGTTCCCGGGAGGAAATTTCAGGGCAATTCAATGTTAAACTTTTGAATGCGGCGATAAAGAGCATTCCATTCAATATTAAGAAGCCGGGCAGCTTCAGCCTTATTATAATCAACTTTTTGAAGAGCCTTTAGAATGGTTTGTTTTTCCATTTCCTGAAGATCGAAAATATCAACACTGGTATTGATTTTAGTTTCGCGCTGATTTAAAGAACTTAAAGAAGGGAAATGCACAGGCAAGATCTTGTCTGTATCACAAAGAATTATGGCTCTTTCCATGATGTTTTTTAGTTCACGGATATTACCTGGGAACGAGTAATTTTTTAGTATTTGATATACCTCCGGATGGATACCTGAGATTTGTTTACCTAATTTTAAAGACAAGGTATTAAAAAAGTAGTTTGCGAGTTCAGTTACATCCGATTGTCTTTTTCTAAGGGGTGGAAGTTCAATTATAAAGGTACTTAACCTGTGATAAAGATCCAGCCTCAGAGTTTTTCCCGAAGAGAGTTCTTCGTTTGATTTGTTAGTAGCAGCAACAATACGCACATCGAATTTTTGTTCCCCCTGTGTTCCAACACGGGTAAATCGTCTGTCTTCGAGAACTCTCAGTAACTTAACCTGCAGAGCCATGGACATTTCGCCTATCTCATCAAAAAAAAGTGTTCCTCCATTGGCTGTTTCAAACCAGCCTGCTTTATCTGAAAGAGCCCCGGTAAAACTGCCTTTTTTATGTCCGAAAAACTCACTTTCGAATAGTGATTCCGGTACAGCCGACATATTCACTGCACTGAATAATTCATCTTTACGCTTACTCAGGTTGTGAATTCCACGAGCTACCAGTTCTTTACCGGTACCGCTTTCCCCTATAATCAATACAGAAGTATCGGGGGTTTTAGCCACAAGAGCCATCTGTTGTTTGATGGAGAGTAATTCTGGTGATTTACCTATGATATTAGTTCCGAATTCACTGTTGACAGCTTCACGGAGCAAAGAATTCTTCTTTTTATACTGATTTAAATTTGTGCTTAATTCTGCAAACTTTTTTATTCGTTCAACCGCAACCCAAATATCAATTGCAGTGAATGGTTTTTTTATGAAATCTGCAGCGCCCTTCCGGAGAGCTGTAATAACGGTGTCCATTGTTCCCGCCGAGCTAATCATAATAACTTCAATGTCAGGGAATTCTTTTTTTACTATTTCCAAAACTTCCAAACCATTCATCTCAGGTAGTTTGAAATCGCAAATAATGATATCAATTTTTTCATTCTTTATTATAGTGAAAGCCGTTGAGGGAGCTTCCACAGCAAATACATTGACTTTTTCCTTTAAAATTGAACGAAGAAGGTTCCTGAAAACCGGATCATCGTCAATGACCAGAACATTAATCTTCTGTTTTTCTGTTTTCATAATAATTCGGCTTAAAGCAATTTTTTCAAGGGCAAAAAAACCTGTACTTCGGTTCCTTCACCGGAAGTGCTTTTTACTTCTAATTTACCCATATTCTTTTCTATAAAATCTCTGATAAGAAAAGAGCCAAGTCCGCTGCCTTCTTCTTTGTTTGTGCCACGACTTGAATAATGCTCATTATTTTTAAATATTTTGCCCAATACATCTTCCGAAATGCCAATTCCGTTATCTTTCACTGATACAAACAAATAGTTCGAATGAATATGTGAGATGACATCAATTTTTCCTCCTTCAGGAGTAAATTTTATGGCATTAAAAATCAGGTTGCGAAAAACAGATCGAATAGTATTTTCATCAAAACAGGCACTATTATTCTCCGGGATATGGGTTGAAATTGCGATATTTTTTTTAGAGCTCTGATCCTCAAATAAGCTGACACAATCATCTATTATTGGTTTAATTTTTTGTTGCCTGACAAGAAAGTGCTCTGAATCGCTATTCAGTTTTGTCCATTCCAGCAGATTATCCAACAGCCTGCTGGTCTCATTTGTTGTCTTCTCGAGGTGAGTTATTATTTCTTTAAATTCGGGTCCTGCGGGATCCAGATATCCGCTCGAAATTGCGCTGATGGTCATACTTATACCGGAGAATGGAGCACGTATATCATGAGCAATAATTGAATACAGTTTATCCCGGTTCTTATTCAGTTCAAATATTTTTTTTCTGGAAAGGGCCAATTCAATATGATTTCGAATACGAATCTTCAGCTCTTCGCTATTGTATGGTTTTGTGATATAATCCACACCTCCTGCATTAAATCCTTCAGCAAGGTCTTCTGTTTGTATTTTGGCGGTTAGAAAGATTATTGGAATGGATCGAAGTGTTTCCTTCTTTTTAATCATTCTGCAAACCTCAAAGCCGTTTATTTCAGGCATCATTACATCCAAAAGTATCAGGTCGGGTAATATCTGATCCAGTAAAGAA
>JAIOZM010000071.1 GCA_021740585.1 Bacteroidales bacterium | reverse complement strand
GGAGTTTATTTCTTTATAAAGAAAAGGCTCACCCCCAGATAAAGTAATGGATAAAACATTCATTTTACTAGCTTCTTCTAATGTTTTAATTAAAGTTAGATAATCTAAAGAAAATGCCGTATCCTTTTTAGAATTAGGAATATAACAGTGAACACATCTTTCATTACATTTTGATGTAAGTTCAAATTGAATTGCAAATAGAGTTGGTTTTTTTTTATGGAATTGATATAAATAATCTTCTGTACTCGTAATATTCATTTTAAGAGTTTCATCATGTAGATTATTAATTTTATCAACACGATAATTATACGTAAATGATGGTTCTGCTTCATCTATTTCAGATAATGTATCACCAGTTAAAATAAATCCGTCATTTTCTAAATCCCTAAGAAACAGAACAAAGTCATTATGAATCTCATTAAAAGGTATTTCTTTATAAATATTTGAAAGTATATTTACGGCTTGGTTTACTTCTTGTACTTCTCGTTTTAACACTGAAAGGAAATCTCTACCCGTTTCTTCAAAAATTCTATCTTGCCAAGTAAGTTGATTTGTAACATAGCCCATTTCATCAAAAATCCTGACAAATGTATCTTTTGTCTGTCTAAAAAATTTCATATTAATATTTTTATTTGTTATGTTAATAAAAGTGAAACTGTTAACGAATTAACAGTTTCACGTAATTAATTAAATGTTACCTGATAACTCACACTTTTTGCAAGTGCCACTACCATTTCTAACATTTGTTGGACAACCAGCTGCATATGAACCTTGTGGGTTGTTTTTAGCAACTGCTTTAACTGCTTTATACTTTTTCATATAAAAAAGAATTAAGTAAATTTCCTACTCTATTAAATTGGCTTTTCGGATTCCGCCATATCTTTAGTATTTTATTTTTTTTTGATTTCCGTTTTTTAGAGTAACAATCAGCTTACCGTCTTCGATATGAACATTTGCAATATCATTTTCTGTAATACCATACTGGTCAATGAAAGATTTTAATGGTTGAAAATCAAATCTATTATCTTCAAATAATTCTATCATTGATTTTCTGTTTCCATGTTTATCACACAACTGATCATCTATCAATTTAGCTTCAAATATTTCCATTGCATGATTTTGAGCTTCGTCAAAATTTAGAAAACTATCATGAAATAGATTGTTTTCTATTATTACGTATCTTGCCATTATTTAACTTTTTAAATATTCATCACAATCTTCAACCTTACAATCAGGATTTTGCTTTTTGGCTTTAGCTATTGCCTCATTTCTTGAATTAGCAAATATTTTTATTTGCTTTCGTAATCCATTGCAATCTAATGTAACAACATATTCTTTCATATTTCTAACCGTTTTTAAATTAGTATTTATACTATGAGTTTTTATTCCTTTAAATAAATATTATTCTGTGGAGTATACTCCTTTATCAAATCTGCTTCAAGCGTGAGTGCTTTATCGTTATTGTTTGTATATAATGCTTTAACTTGTGTTGCTCCATCATCTTTGCCACGACAAATCGCAGAATATATCTCAAATACTTGGACATCTTCGAGAATCATTCTTCGTTTACCTGCTTTCCCTATATATTTCACATCTAAATCATCATTAGCAAAAACATAAACACCAGCATTTTCTTTCAACTCCTTATAAGTATCAATTTGAGTCCATTCAGATTTACTAATTATCCGAGAATCTTTTTCACTTGATATTTTCCAATTCATAATTTTATTTGTTATTAAAAATTTGATCTTGATATTTCATAAACTCTTTCTCTTTTGCAGAGTCTCCTTTTACTGATTTTCTTAAATCATGATATGCTTTTCTTCTTGGATCATTTAAAAAATCATCTTGAATTTCATCTCGTTCTCTTTCTGTTGAAATATTTTTCTGAGACAATTTTTCTAATTTTTCCTGTCTGTCAAGGAGTAATTCTTTGAAATGTTTTATTACCTGTTCCATATGCTAAATTATTAATTATTAATATTGTGTGTAAGAAGATTTGGCTCTTTGACTTTTGCGAAGCGTTGGCTCGTGTGTCGGGCAAAAGGCAATGTGCCAAATGTGTGTCGGCTTTCCGCTTTTCTTTCTTGCTGGTCGGCAAAAAAACTAAATCTTTTTTCTTTCATGTCATTATTTTTCATTCTCAAACCATTTACTCTGTCATTTTCATTGATGCTGTCTTTTTCTTCGCCTTGTTGGTAACGTTCGCAAATTGGTTGTGTTTGGGAGCAAAGAACCGTTTTCTTATCCCCCGTTAATTAAAAACCTAAAGTACTAAAAACTTTCGTTTCTGCATCTCTGCCCAAATACAATTAATTTGCTGTTACCAACAGTTTTTTATTCGAATGTCATGTAATTCTTTGTCCAATACTCAATAATAAAATCCCACTTGTCATTCTTGAATTTATGAATTTCATTAATATCTTTAGCTTCTATAAGTTCTTCTTTATTTCCTTTCAATTTGTATATGTAAACTCCATTTTTTTCGTCACTGTTGTCGCATTCTCGTCCCGAAACCTTTCCTAATCTAATTGCTATAAAATTCTCAATATAAAATAGGTCGCTGTCCCAATTCATGTCAGCACAACCGCTCCGATGGTACGAATAATAATATTTAGTTCCTTTTATTCTAATAGGTTCAGGAAAAGCTTTAAAATTCTTGACAGGAACAAATTTCCTATTCTTTATGTCATAGAGTATTAAGTCTTTAATCGGATTGTTTCCAAGGTAACTAAACATCAAATCTTTCTTCCCGTCATTATTAAAGTCAGTAAATTCGAAAAATCTATAATAGTCTTTGCTTTTAAAAACTATATTTTCTTTTGAGTCTAATATGTAAAAGAAGTCATCTGTTCTAAAAATTGCAGTATATGAAATTCCGTCAATTCTAGCAGTGTCTGCATAAATTATACTTGTGTCAATGAGGGTTTCTTGACAATTCGATGTCAAGGTTATGATTAAGAAAAATCCTAAAGTAATGCTGTTTCTAAATTTCGTCATAAAATTGTTGGTAACTAGCTTATATGTTGTTGTTTTTCATGCAATATGTGCCAAAAAAGGGTTTTATGCACGATTGGGTTGATTTATAAATTTTTATCTAAGTTATCTCTTTTATTTAAATATTCAAAGGGGGAACGGATATTTGCCAGAGTTTTGGTGCTTACATGAGTGTAAATCTCTGTGGTCTTGGAACTGGCATGGCCTAATAATTCCTGAATGTTCCTTAAATCAGTGCCGTGCTCTAATAAATGGGTGGCATAACTGTGGCGTAACCAGTGTAGGGTGACGGGCTTCTTAATATTGGCTTTTTTTACAGCGCTTTTGAGGACGTCCGAGAGACTGGTTGCACTGTATCGCATTCCTTTTGTTTGTCCCTCAAATAACCAAAACTGGGGCTTGTATAAGCGATAGTAATCCCTGAGCTCTTCTATTAAACTGCTGGGAATCCCTACAATTCTGTCCTTCTTTCCCTTGGCCATCCTAATGTGAAGTATCCCACGCTCACTATTTATATCCCCGGGCTTCAGATTTAATATCTCACTCCGCCTTAACCCACAGGCGTATATCAACCTTAACATAATACTGTGCTTGAAGTTGGAATGGGCATACAAAATATCCGCAACTTCCTGCTCACTCAATACCTGTGGAAGCCTTTTCTCAGGCCTTGGCCGCTTTAACAACTGAATTTCAAATACCGTTCTGAACATGGAACTGAAAAGAAGTTTTAAGGAACTAATTAACTGATTCTGAAAAGCAAAACTTAATTGATTGGGAATAATATATTCCGTAACATAACTCACTACATGCTCTTCTTTTAGCTCTTCTGTGGTTATGGGTGAAATATAATCCAAAAAAATCTCAAGGGCTACAGTATATCTGTCAATCGTAGAATCACTGTAGCGCTTGTGGAGCATCCAATCCTTGAACTCTTTTAATATAACTCTGTCTTCTTCAGCTATTTTTCGCGATAATCGTTTCTCATCGGCACATAATGAAGCCTCCGGATCGGAAATATCTAAGTGACAAATACCCGATAATTTTTCATCAAGACTTTCAAACCAACCCTTTTTTATCGCAATGTGCCAGCATCGGTTTGTCGGACACCAACGTGCTCCTTTAATGCTTTTCATAACCGACATTATTTCCCTGTCGAATTCGTAGAAAAGTAATATTCTCTCTTTATCATCAATTGTTCCTGTTTTTATTGTAACCTTTTTCATAGTATTAATGAGTTGGATTCCAAGATTTATTTTAAGTATTTACGAATCAGTTTATTAAACCTGTGTAGTAGTTTCTTTTATCGTATTTAAATTCCTTTCTAAAAGGTCTCATTTATGCCGGTTTTCATTGCACATATTTTTCCTATCCTTCCTCTTAATGTAAAAAATGAAAAAAAAACGAACCTAAGTATCGAAAAAATTGCATCGAAAGGAAAAATATTTTGTAATGCAGCCGAAAAATATCTTTTACATAAAGCCCGGAATGTTCATATTATGTTATAAAATCGATACACTTAAATGATGTATCTCTCTCATTTTACATATATTTGTACTTTCAATGGTTCCCCGAAGGGGATGAAAAGGGAATGTCGTGAAAGTCGGCAACAGTTCCCGCTGCTGTAAGTCCAGGAGTATTCACTCCAGCTTGGTTTTTGAAGTTAACGCCACTGTTTTAGAATGGGAAGGTATCAGAAACCGGATAAGTCAGAAGACCTGCCATTGTACCCTTGATTTTGTAGTCTGCGGAGAACAGGACAGGAATTAGCTATCATTCTATTCTAATGTATTGTCTGCTGCAAAATTAAGATCTATTATTTTGGTTTGAGAAATTTTGCTCTTGATACGGCTTACCTGTGTTAGTATGCAATTTTGAGCAGTAATGTGAATTGTAATTAAAATTGAACTGATAGTGCATTGTAAGCATGAATAGCTGTAATCAATATATTTGTTTGAGGGGACTAATTACCCTGTTTCTCATTTTCATGATTCCTTATCATGCTCAGGCACAGTATATACATAGGGTTCACGATTATAAACCTGCCCCCGGACAGTTTATCAACGCTCCGGGGGGAACCCGGGAATCGGCTCTGGGCATAACCGGAGAGGAGGGAGGCTTGGTTAGTTTGGGTGCTTTTGGGGGTTATATCGTTTTTTCATTCGAACAGGAAGTCGATAATCATCCTGAAAATCCTTATGGTGTCGATTTTGTAATCTTCGGAAATGCTACCGATGAGTTCTCTGAACCCGGTATTGTGAGCGTTATGCAGGACACAAACCATAACGGCTTGCCCGACGATATATGGTTTGAACTCGCAGGGAGCGATTATTCCTTTAATTCTACCCTTTACAATTACAGCATTAAATATTATGAACCAATTTCGAAGGCTGCTGATGATGTGGTTTGGGTGGATGGATTCAATAATTCAGGCAAAATATCGGCAAATAGCTTTCACACACAGTCTTACTATCCGGCTGAAGGCTTCGATACCGGTTTTTATTCCGGAAGTTGCAGCTTTATCGGGTCTAAAATTGAAGCCGAAACCGATTTCTCAGATGCTTTCAGAATTAAGTCTTTTCCCCGCAATTTTGGATACGCCGATAATATTCAATCGACGGGCGATATTTCCGGACTGCCTGATAATCCTTATACAAAGGAGGTTGAAGGAATGGGCGGAGATGGTATGGATATTTCCTGGGCTGTGGACTCCCTCGGTAACAATGTCTATCTCGAAAAAATTCATTTCGTAAAAGTTCATACGGCCGTTCTGGGTGAAGCAGGGCCTTTGGGGGAATTTTCAACTGAAATTAGGTCTGCCCTCGATATTGCACCGGTTGCTGGTTCTCCAAATAATATTTTATTAAATAATTCTCACGAAAGTATGAGGGTTTTCCCAAATCCTTTTGTTGACCATATTCAAATAAACGGAGTGGAAGGATGGAATATTGAATTGTTAAATGCTCAGGGAAAAATAATTTGCAAATTCGTCTCGCAGTCAGAAGAACAATATCTAAATACTCAAAAATTAATTCCGGGAATATATTTCATTAAGATATTCAACACCCATAAAACGAAAATATTCACTTTAGTAAAATCCTTATATTGAACCACTTGTTTAAAATATGGACATTTTGTTTTTTTATTGCATCCCACGCCATAAGCTCTGAAGCACAGAGTATAACCGATTCTGTATTTGCTATTGAGGAGGTTAAAGTGTGGTCAGAAATTAGTCTTAATGAAAAAGCACTTAATAAAACAACTATAAATCAATCGATTATACAATCAGGACACTTCGATGATATGAGCAGTCTCTTGTCCCAAAATTCTTTTCTGTTTATTAAATCGTACGGTCCCGGTTCCATGGCTTCAGTTTCTTTTAGAGGAATGTCGGCTTCGCATACCCGGGTGGAATGGAATGGCATCTATTTGAATAATCCTATGCCCGGTCAGGTTGATTTTTCACTACTGCCTTTGTTTTTTGCTGATGAAATTGAGCTGCTGCATGGCGCGAGCTCCTTGTACGAAAGCTCAGGGGCTCTGGGCGGTTCGGTAATTCTTAAAACCATACCCGATTGGAAGGATAGCCTGCAAATCAGCCTTACCCAAAAAGCCGGGAGTTTTCACACCCATTATAGTATGCTGGATATTAAAGGAGGCAGGGGAAAAGTACAATCGCGTCTGCGGATTTTCAGGGAAAAATCTAAAAACGATTTCCCGTTTTATAATACATTGAATGGCGATTGGAATACTCAAATTCAGAAAAATGCAGGGTATTTCAAATCGGGATTGCAGCACGAATTGTATTTTAGATCTGAAGGAGAACATATTTTTTCTTTGAGTACCTGGTTGCAGACAGCCGACAGGGATTTTCCGGCAATTATGAGTTATGAGGGAGCCGGACGTAAAGAAAATCAGGTAGATACAGATCTAAGGTTAGCTCTTCAATGGAAAAAATATGGAAGTAAAATTTATTCTGAAAGTCTGCTCGGTTTAAATATCTCTGATCTGGAATACAAGGCAGGCGAAAGCAGTTTGGGAGGGGATATTTCACTTTTTGACACTGAAAATAAATATTCTTCCCTGGTAGCAAGAAATAAAATTCAATTTAAGCTGAAGGAGAAATGGATACTGAGAAATTTAGTCGATTATATTCACCACAATGTAAACAGCTTCGATAGAAACAGTTTGTCGGGTTACGAAAATAACAGAACTTCTCTGGGGAACAGCCTAAGCCTTCACACAGATTTATCTGACAAAATATCGGCTTATAGCCTTATCAGGACAGAATGGTGTGATGGTAAATTTATACCTTTAATGCCTTCTTTGGGGATGGAAATCACCCCTTTTCAGGAAAAAAAGATTGTTTTTGCAGCTAACCTGAGTCGTAATTTTCATTTGCCCGGACTGAATGATCTGTACTGGATACCGGGAGGAAACATCGATCTTAAGCCCGAAAAAGGGTATAGCTCAGACATCTCTTTAGATGTAAAGGGCCGGTTCGGGAAGTTCTGGGAATATCATTCTCAAATGAATTTTTATTATTCCTTAGTAAATGACTGGATTATCTGGCGGCCGGGTGAATATGGATACTGGACAGCCGAGAATATTCGAAAAGTTGCATCCCGTGGATTGGAAATTCAAACTACCGCAGCTTATAGTTCTGGAAGTTTCCACTCTGACTTTTTCCTGAATTATTCCTTTACCAAAGCAAGCAGTATAGACGAAAGTATTACAAATGCTGAAGTGATAGGAAAACAACTTATGTATGTGCCCAGACATAAGGGAAATGCTTTTGCCCGCGTGGGTTGGAATTCAAACTATATGTTGTATAATTTTAGTTTTACCGGGAAGCGTTTTACCACAAGCAATAACGAAGATTATGGTAACAATCTCGAAGCTTTTGCTTTGCACGGACTAACAACAGGCAGAAGTTTTAGCCTCAATAGGTTTTCAGCAGATCTGAATTTTAAAGTCCGGAATTTATTGGACCTTAATTATCAGACTATTCTCGAAAGAGCCATGCCGGGAAGAAATTATCAATTCACTTTAAACCTGAAGTTTTGAGGAAGGCAGGACATATTCAGACTCTGATCCTTATGGCTCTTTTAACATGGGTGATGGTTTCCTGTGAAAATGATTCACTACCCGAATTGCATAAATATACCAGGGGATCCGGATTATTTATTTGCAACGAGGGTACTTTCTCCTATGGTAATGCCTCACTTTCATTCTACGATCCGGAAACAGGGGAAGTTTTAAACGACGTTTTTTATAATGCCAATGCTTTTCCTGTGGGTGATGTTCTTCAATCGGTCAATTTCAGAGATAGCCTGGCTTATCTGGTGGTAAGCAATTCAGGAAAAATTCTGGTGATGAATAGCAATACTTTTGTTCATGTGGGAACGCTTACCGGATTAGGATCGCCCAGGAATATTGAAATAATTAATGAGAATAAGGCTTATGTATCTGATTTATATAGTCCGTATCTGAGTATTGTTAACCCACAAGACTTCAGCATTTCTGGCGCCCTGAGATTGGGAAACAGTTCCGAAACCTTTATCCGCTACGGCGATTTGCTTTTTATAGCTTCCTGGTCTTATAACGATAAGATATACATAATTAATACCATAGGGGATGAATTGGTAGATTCTGTTAGCGTGAGGAAGCAACCCAATAGTATGGTTCTGGATAAAAACAATAAACTTTGGGTGCTGTCAGACGGGGGTTATGAAGGATCTCCTTACGGACAGGTGAAGGCAGCCTTAACAAGAATAAATGCGGAGAATTTATTGGTTGAAAAGGTTTTTGAATTTTCTGAGATGGCAAATTCTCCCGTTGAATTGTGCATTAACGGCGCCGGAGACAGTCTCTTTTTTATAAACGGTGGTTGGTCCGGGGCAGAAACGGTAAAGAATGGGATTTATGCCATGGGAATTCAGGATGAGAAATTACCTGTTGAAGCATTTATCGCGAGTAAGACAGCTCGTTTTTATGCACTTTCCATCGACCCGGGAAGTTCGCGCATTTATTGTTCCGATGCACTCGATTTTTTGCAGCGGGGATACGTATATAGTTTCTCACCCGAAGGGATTCCGGTTGATTCGTTTAAAGTGGGAATTGCACCGGGTGGTTTCGGGTTTAAGCATCTGCAATAATGTTAATTAATTGTTATAAATTGTTTTATATCAGAAGCTTTCGTAATTTGTTTCTTGAACCAATAACTTGAAATCATGAATTGTATTATTAAATGGAATTCACTTTTTAAGAAATCAGTCTTATTTCTTCTTATCGGACTGATGGGAGCCGCAACAACACACTCAAATCTGGCAGCACAAGACCGCCAGACCATTGCTATCCTCTATTTTGACACAAAGGATATTCCTTACGACTCCAAAACTCTGGGGAATATGATTCGTATTGAAATTGAGAAAATGCAGTTGTACACCGTTATCGATAAGTACGATATGTTTGATCTGCTTTCGAAAAACGGACTCGACATAGAAAACTGTTTTGGAAGGAATTGTCTGGTGGAAGCAGGAAAAATTCTGGGAGTGGATAAAATGCTTACCGGCAGCGTTGAGAAATTGGGAGGCAAAATTGTGTTCACTGCCAGACTTATTGATGTGAAACTCGGTGTTATAGAGAAATCGAGTGTTATGGAATACATCGATGAGGATATGCTGATTTCAAGAATGAGTAAAATATCACTGAATGAATTGTTTGGAATTGAAAACGACAAAGTAATTGTCGATCAGCTAACGGATATCGAGGAACCATTAATTTCAACCACCAAGTCAATGAAACTTAACGGTCCGAGAATGGGTGTTGCATTTCTAACAGGTGATTTGGGTGAAGTAATCAGCAGAAAGGAAAATAAAGGTGGATACGACGGCTATCCTGTTATCAGTCAGTTTGGCTATCAGTTTGAAAAACAATACCTAAGCGCCGGGGAGTTTCAGGCTTTGGTTGAATTTGTGGGAATACTTTCAGGACTCGAACAAAGAATGTTTATTCCTAATGTGGTAATTATGAACGGTTTCAGATTGAATAACTCAGGATGGGAAATCGCATTCGGACCATCACTCACACTGAGAAAAAGTGCTATGGGATTTTACGACACCGATCATCTTATGGCAGGGGAAGATGGGGAGTGGTATCTTGAATATGAGTGGAACCCGGTAGATCCTTTGGCTTACCCATCAAATCCTTATTATAATGAAATAGTAGAGAGGATGGATAGCCGGGGAAGTGTATCAATTAGCACCGGCTGGGTTTGGGCTGTTGGAAAAACTTTTAAATCGGGTTATCTGAATATTCCTGTAAATATTTATGTTTCTCCAAATAAAGAAGGATGGTACACTGGATTATCTGTAGGCTTTAATACAAGCCGGAAAAATTAACCTGTCGAATAAGTTTCCATTTTTAAGGAAGCTTGCGTGCATTGGCTGTGTAATTCGTAAAATCTTATTTTTTCTGAGCTTAGATATCCATTTTAGTCTGAAAAATAGATATATTTAGGCCTAAAATTATTTTTAATGGCCGAAAGAAGTGTACTCGCATCAAACAGATTATTGCAAACAGAGGTTTCTGTCGGGCCAGATGAGGAGGTATTGGCTCATCTGAATTCTTCTGTATTGGGTACGCCGGGAAGAATACGTTATAAGCTCACCCGGATTGAGAATAAGCTGGCTCACATGACCGGTTTGGTATTCTTTCTGCTTCGACGAAAAGAAAATTTGCTTGGCTCCATTGGCTTTCAAAAAAGATCGACATCTTTTGGTGACTCTGTTCATAAGTCCTGGTATATACGATATTTTTATATTCATGCCCCACTCCGGGCAAAAAGTCAGAAAAAGGAAAATCTCAGAGATCCCCATCGTGGGAATAATATTATTCGTGATGCTGCCTTGCCTTATATGAAGGATCCGGGAATGCTATTTCCTGAAATGCATGATCCAACCGAAAAGTCAATGGTGTATGGTTATATTGAAAGCCTGAATTTTCGATCTATGAATTTTAGTGAACAAATGGAATCGGAAACCATTCGTAAATTTAAAACACTCATATTTACCCGCTTAAGTTTGCGTCCGGGACTAAAATCAGAGCGGATTGCTCCGGCAATGACAGAAGAATTTAAAAAGGAATTAAAGGAATTTTACAAGGACTACAGTTTCTTTACCACTGAAAATATGTTCTTTAATGGCAATTATTTTGTTCACATTGAAAATGGTGAAATTCAGGCAGGAATTCAGGTCCACCCCGAAGCCTGGAAAATTGTGGAGCTACCGGGTAAAATGAATTCTGCTCTGTTGAAGATACTTCCGCTTATGCCTTACATCAGAAAAATATTCAATCCAAAGGATTTTAGATTTCTGGCTCTCGAAGGCATATATTTTAAAGAGGGAAGAGAAGATTTGATAGAGCCATTGATTGAATCTGTTTGTAAACATTTTAAAACCTACTACGCCCTTTTATGGATTGACTCGGGTTCTGAGCTTTATGAAAAAATGGAACGCAGCATAGATTTTGGACTTGTAGGAAAGTTTTTTGATAAAGCTGAAGCGAATATCAGAGTTCGTTTCAATAATTACAGCGAGGAAGAAAAGAAGGCTTTTTATGTAAATCCTTCTTATGTTTCAGCATACGACAGTGTTTAAACCTAAATTTCGCATACCTTGACTATGACGCTTTAGCTTCGCTGAGCTCGTAAACTCGGTTCTTTCAACCACTAATTAAATCTAAAATGAAAAAAATTGCAATTCTATTATTCGCTGTTCTTTTTGTGGAAAGCAGTTACGCCCAGAGTCAAAACCGCCATTCTATTCTAGTGCCCGATATTCAGGACTTTATTTCCCTGAAATGCGATTTTCACATGCATACCGTATTTTCAGATGGCAGCGTATGGCCGGATGTAAGAGTTGAAGAAGCCTTTTTGGAAGGACTTGATGCCATTGCCATTACCGATCATATTGAATACCTGCCACATAAAAAAGATGTTTCAACAGATCATAACAGACCATACGAAATTGCCAAATTTGCAGCAGATGCAGCAGGGATTCTGTTAATACAGGGTACTGAAATTACGCGTGGAATGCCTCCGGGACACCTGAACGCTCTTTTTATAAGTGATGCTAATCCCATAGATACCGCCAATTATCTCGATGCACTAAGCGTCGCAAAAGAGCAAGGAGCTTTTATATTTTGGAATCACCCGGGTTGGTTGCCACAGGCAAGAGAAGGAATTAAATGGTACGATGAACATAGCCGGCTTCTGGAGGCAGGGATTATAAATGGAATTGAAATTGTGAATTATAATGAATGGTATCCCGAAGCTTTCAAATGGTGTGTTGAGAAAAATCTTACCATGATGTCTAATTCTGATATTCATGAAAGCCTGTCTTCATTTAACGAAAAAAATGAACAGGAATTAAGGCCGATGACTCTGGTTTTTGCCCAGGAGAAATCACCTGAAGGAATTAAAGAAGCTTTGTTTGGTGGAAGAACAGTAGCCTGGTTTAAGGGAAAAGTTATAGGTAAGGAAGTTTATGTAAGGAGTCTGGCAGAGGAATCACTTTTTCTGGAAGAGACTCATTTTAAGAACAATAATACCGAATTCAGAAAACTAATAAACAAAAGTGACTTTCATTTTTATATGGAAAGAAATGGTGAGGAATTTCATCTGAAACCACGCGGGGAAATGATTGTTACCGGAAGTGTTGATCATCCTGATTATGAGTTTAAGATTACGAATTTTATCACTGAAAATGGTGAGTTGAATATAATTTTGTAAGGGTTTTGGGATTGAATGAAAATTCCTTAAAAATTATACACCAGGGCGAATAAACTCAGTTATTTCCACTAATCCATTGCGCACTTCTTCTTAAAATCTCCCGGTATTCCTCGCTCGCATATGATTCGGCGCTATGTCCAAGAAGTGACTGGAAAACTCTGGCTTTTTTATAGGTATATGCCCAGGCAAGGGCTTCTTTTTTCCCACTTTTAACAGAAGTGGCAGAAAACAAACACGGCAGTTCAGCCTCCGAAACAAGATTAAAGTAAAGCTCATCTTCACTGCTAAAATTTTTAGCTTCCGCAGTTATATAATGATCCGTATTTTCGATCAGAACATCCATTTTTCCATAATCATCGTGTTCGCTTCCGGCACCGGCATCCCAAACTTTATGCACAATATTACGATATTCGGGCCAGTCTGACTCGGCAGCATTGGGCAGGGAATGGTGAAAAGCCCCGGATGAAAAATGCAATACCATGAGGCCTCCACCTTGAGCAAGGTAATTGGTAATGGCATTTTTGCTTGCCTCAGACAAACCTTCCGGGTCTTCCCAATTGCAATAATTTAAAATAAGAAAGTC
Organism: Bacteroidales bacterium; assembly: GCA_021740585.1. Taxonomy (GTDB): domain Bacteria; phylum Bacteroidota; class Bacteroidia; order Bacteroidales; genus JAGLSB01. The sequence continues at coordinate 8,348 of JAIOZM010000071.1, read as the reverse complement.
GTAGTTTTCAACATTTAAAGTGGTTAGTCTGTTTGGATTCCTGGTTACAGTTATCAACACTGCCGAGTCCTTTTCAAGGATTTCAGTAACAGCGGCCGTTGTTTCTTCCCAGTTATGAGCCGGATGATCGTTTCCTGTAAGCAAAAGAGCATTAAGCATGGTTTTTTCAGGTTTTGGACTGCATGAAATCATTGAAAAAACAATGATTGAAAGGAAAAATACATATTTCATAGTTGCAGATTTAACTTTTCTTTTATCGGATATCTCCTAATAATTTAGTATGTTGCAAGTTAATGAAAATAATACAAAATGCAGAGAAGAAAATTCTTAAAATATGGAGTGACAGGATCTGCTTTAATAGGAGCATTTCCCTATTTTTCATACGGCAGTGATAAAAAACTGTATCCCTACGACCGGTTGGTTCTGGGCAATACCGGAATTAAAATTTCGAGGATGGCTATGGGAACAGGAACCAATGGCTGGGGAGGCAGCTCTGATCAGACGCGAAGACTCGGAATCAAAGGCTTATCAGATATGCTGATAGCTGCCTTCGATGAGGGAATAAATTTCTGGGACTCTGCCGATCAGTATGGATCGCATTTTCATTTGAAAGAAGCCTTAAAAAAAATTGACCGGGATGAGGTGGTTATTCTGACCAAGACCAATTCAAAGACATATGAAGCTGTAAAAGCCGACCTGGAACGATTCCGGACTGAACTGGGTACCGATAGGCTCGATGTGGTTCTTTTACACGCAGTTACCGATCCTGAATGGAACCGGAATATGAAGGGTGCGATGGAAGCTTTGAGTGAGGCTAAGGAAAATGGAATTATAAAAGCTCACGGAATTTCCTGTCATTCTTTCGGGGCCCTTCAAACAGCGGCCGTTGAGCCCTGGGTGGAGGTAGATCTGGCCAGATATAATCCCGGTGGAGTTAAAATGGACAGCGATGTGGCTTCCGTTACGAAAGTGCTGAAAACCATGAAAGAAAACGGTAAAGGGATAATTTCGATGAAGGTATATGGTGCCGGGCAATTAACCGATAAAAAGGATGAATGCCTTCAGTTTCAATCTGGTTCATCCTTTTTAAATGGCTTTACTCTGGGAATAGAAAGCATCGAACAACTTAGGGATGTAATGAAAAGGTATCCCGAAGCATCAGTTCGATCATAAAAAGAATTCTATCCAACAATGGATTTATAATCGTCAGCAGAAAGCAGACCATTTAATTCATCAGAATTTTCAATCTTAATTTTAACCAGCCAACCTTCATCGTAGGGAGATGAATTTACTAATTCTGGTGTGTCTTCCAAGGTTGGATTTACTTCAAGAATTTCACCGCCAACAGGCATAAATAAGTCTGATACTGTTTTAACAGCTTCCACCGAACCGAAAGTATCGCCTTGCGCGAGGGTTTCACCTTGGGTTTCGATTTCAATAAAAACAATATCGCCTAACTCGGAAACTGCAAATTCTGTAATACCAATAAAAGCAGAATCGCCATCAATTTTTAACCATTCGTGGTCTTTTGTGTACTTAAGATTTTGAGGAAAATTCATATCTGATATTTTTTAGTTTAATATTTGATCAAAGTTAATGTTTTCATTTAAAAAAATACTACTGCGAAAGTGTAAACCTTACACTAAATCCAATATTGGTATTTGAGGTAGGATAGGAGAGGGATACAAATGGTTTATTGATTCGCTGGTCATAAAATAAGCGTAAATTAAACCTGTCGCTTAGTACATAGTCCATGGTCAATTTAAGGGTCACAATTCTTTGTCCCGCTGTAATCTGATCTGAATCTTCACTCAGCTTCCGAATTACCGTACGGTTGTCTCTGACAGAGAAATCGGCGCTCACATTCAGATCGCTTTCGTATTCCTGTCCGTTGATAATTATTTTAACCTGTTTGAATCTGTAACCGGTACCTACAATTACTTCTTTTGAATTAATTTCGTTTATCTGACTATTCGCTGTGCTTAATGCCAGAGTCCTCGATCGCTTAAACTCTATACGCGAAGTAAGACTGTTTTTCCAGTCCATATTCATGTTGAAAAGAGGACTGAATTGCTCGTTAATACTTACTGAACTTGCATCGTATAAGGGAACAAAACTATTGGAAGTGGAATCGTAAAGACCATAAATATCTGATGGATTGGTAAAATAAGAGCCAATATTATAGGAGGAACGATAGGCATGACTCAAGGTAAGGCTATTCAGATATTTTTTTATAAAATCTATGCGTGAAAGACCGTCGAAAGTAACACGCCAGTTAGGCATCATTTCTGTTACCTTAGGGAAAATGTTCAGATTAACTTTTGAAGGATCTTTTTGTCCATAGGCAGCCAGGAAGGAAGAGATGAGAACCTTTTGCGAATTTGGGCCAAATCCTTCGTAATATCCGGTCTCAGGATCCTGAGTAAGCGTAACGCCCTGATTATCTTCCATATATTGCATGGCCAGTCTTTGGGACATACTTAGCCGGTAGTCGTCTTTCATCAGGTCGAAGGACTCCGACTGGAAATCAAGATCTTTGGTGAAAATTCGTTCAAAAGCAGTGTTCCAGGAGAGATACGACATGGAAAAATTCCCGGTACTTACTTTTCCTCGGTCTTCTTCAACCGGGAGGTTCCCAAATTCATCGGCAATATAATATTCGCTCACGTTCTCCGATTTCATCCAATTGGCAGTTAAATCTACTCTCAGGCCTTTGAAAGGTTCGAAGGTTGCCCGGAGGTTGTATTTTTCGTTTCCGGAAAGCAGAAATGGGGTGTTAATTAAGGAATCTTTCGACAGCCAGCCATTTTCGAATGCATTATAGGCAAATTCTGAATCCTGCAAACCCAGAATATACTTAAAGCCGGGGGCACTGCTTCCACTGTAATTTGAGGTTCCCAGATATTGAGTCCCGGGCAGATATCCGGGTAAATTTGAACCGGTGCTCGAGCTATAGGTAAGATTTACATCTTTTAATCCGGTAAGCATCCTCACGGAATTTTCAGCAATAAATATTACCGGATTTTCACCCAATTCACGGGTTCCTGTAATAATAACGGTTGCACCTCTAACTTCGGTTTCGGGAGTAATGGTGATGCGGTTATCATTTATAATATCGAATTTTGCATTAATTTCCTGCCCATCTTTTGTTAGTACTTTTACCGATATTTTATCTGTTTTCAGCATGTGATTGTATGCCCGTGCTAAATCGGGGCGGAGAACCTGATTTTCTTTCTCGTAGGTAAAATCCTTAGTTCGTATTTCTGAAGCAGGTTTTTTCTGTCCTGTAGTCCTGTACTTCTGTTCCAGCTGTTTGAGGTAGGGGACTTTATTATAGAGGTTAGAAAGATTCAACTGACCATTTACCTGTTTGGTATTGGAATTGCTTATAGTGTTGCCCAAATTAATGTTCGGATCGGTAAGAATAGGTCCCGCTGACCAGTTAAAGGTTGAATTGTAACGGGTAGAAAGGTTTATCCAGTTAAAGACAGGAAGTTTATTTAATGGAACCGTATAGGTAGCATTAATCTGATGGGAATAATTGGTGGTGCGACCAAAGCTGTATATTTCCTGCAAAATACTGTCTCTCTTTAACTGATAATCGTCGTCCTCCTTGTACATTCTTCCTTCGGGCTCATCGATGCGGGCAACATTAGTTGCAGAAAAGTCTAATTTTAGCGATCGGCTAAGATCGTATTTCACATCATAATAGCGGTTCCATAAGAAGTCTTTTTTGAAAGTCGGGTCGATTTCCAAAAGCGGGTTGTTCAGATTACGTAATTTTCTTTCACTGTAAACCCGGTTCATGTCGGTACGCACTGCAAACCGCGATGGCAGATAATAAAAGTTGAAATCCTTTATTATTCTGAAATAGGGTGATTTCAGGCTCTTTACCTTGGCCAGCGGGGTGATGTTTTTTGGACGGGCGGTATAATTGTAGGCCAGTGCTCCTCTGATATTTCTTTGATTATAATAATCTGTAGAGATATTACTGCTGCTAATCTGACTATAAGAATAACTAGCCGACCAGTTAGCCAAATCATAGATTTTCGGTTTTCCACCCTGCTTAATTACCCTTACATTGGTGAAGTTTATACTTTTTCGGTTGGTATAATCCTGAGCAATACTCCTGATAGAGTCCTTTTCATATTCGCTGTTTGCGTTATCCAGGGCTGTTTTTAAGAGAATGTCGGGATCCATAGGATTGTATTCAGGATTAATCATTGATTCTGAATAACCTGCATACATAGGAATGGATACACCGAGTTTATCGGGGAAGAATTTACCCAGGTTGAGGTTTCCTGAGAGGTCGTACTGCAGAACTTGTTCCTGGTCTCTTTCCTGAACAGTCTGGTCGATACTCCCGAAGCCGGCAGTGCTGGTGTTACCTGCAAGGGTAATGGTTCCGAAATCGGCCAGCTTTGCCGTCACCCTTCCGTTTGCAGCCCATCCTCCACTTTCATTGAAACCTGATAAGCGCAATTCATTAAGCCATATTTCACCTGATTTTGGCAACCTGTCGTCACCTCCCGGATTGTTACCCGATTGAGGATTTCTCACCCCAATCATAATAGTTTTAATGTTGGAGAGGTTTGGATTACCCGACACACTTACTTTATTTCCTTTGGAATCGTATGAGGTAAATACTGTGGTTAATTCAATATCAGATCCGGGAGTATTCATAGCTGAATTTCTCTCTTGTTTTATGTCCTGAAAAATACTCAGATCGATTTCGAATCTGTTTTCTTTTGGCCATACCTTAAGGCGGTCAGCTTCCAACTCATCGTCGTATTTATTTGGCGGTGTAAGTTTAAGCGGAACTTCGTACTCATAAAAGTTACCTGTATAATCGGAACCAAGTCTGATGAAAGCGGTTAACTCATAATCTTCGAGCATAATTCCCGGAATAGCTTCCGCATGGGCTTCCATTTCAATTTTATTATACTGTCGTATATCAAGGTTGAGGTTTTTATACGCAGCCCTGGCGTCGCCATCCTCAAGTTCAAGTACTTTAAGAACAATAGATTGCTCGTTTAGCTGACGAATTTGTGGTTGTGTGGGATCTATAACTCTGGTAATACCCGGAGGGAGGACGTAATTAACCGGGGTTTTACCTGCATTTTCTTCAATATTAACTGCAGAAATATCGAAAGTTCCATTGCTTGGCTCTTGTCCCGACCAGTTTTCGCCACCTTCAATCATTGCCGAATTATATTTTCTCCATTCGCCTCTGATCAGATCTAATTTTGCAAAACGCATGAAAGTTGAATCGCTGAAGTTGGTGAGAAACATTCGCATAAAACGGATGGACTTAAAGTCCTGAATACCCCCTGTGGAGGATTCGAATTCAGTAATTGGAACCCGGAATTGGTACCAGGTTACCGGGGAGTAAGAATCTTCAGCACCGGGTGTGTCGAGTTCTTCATCGACAATAAAGTTTTTCCCCACCTCAAGGTCTTCTTTTCTGATGGATATCCGATAGGAATAATAGGCTTCACTTTCACTTAAAGTATTGTCACGGTTAATATCTTCAACGTTGGGAATGGTGGATCCGGTGGTTGGGTAGGTTTCAATCGACTGCTCGGAGGTAGGTGAGTTTTTTTCAAGTCCGTTATACGCCTTGTATCTTTCCAGGATGGTCTTTTTCTCCTGATCGAAATCAGAGCCCCGATAGTAATGAAAATTATCTGATGAGGGATCTTTCAACACCTCATCCAGAGCATCTGGTGATAAGACAGGTCTTAAATTGTCGATATAAGGCTGGAAGAAACTAATCTCATCTGTATCACCCAATCCATCCAAACCAACATCCTGATATTCCCTTGAAGAAACCTCATTGTTAAAGGCATTTACCAGCGATTGAACCAGAGGAACTCTTCCCCAGGCTGTGGTATCCACCTGTTGGACTGTGCCTGAAGAAGGAAGTCCGTTTTCAAATGATTTTCGTGAATCTCTAAGAACATCTTCAGATATATTCCCCAGGTTGAAATAAAGGTCTCCTCCTGAATTGTCCGGATACTCGACGAAAGGATCCATTAGCCAAAACTCGATAAATTCAATGTTGGAGGCTTCAAAATCGTTGGATTGTATTTCCCTCATTACGCCTGCCCAGCGGTCTTCGGGATTTCGTAAACTACCATCAGGATTTACATCGGTATAATCGTAATTATAGGGTCCGCGTTGTGTCGGATAATAACTAATATTGAGTACAGAAATATTTGTAGGCAGGTTGTTTGGACTTTCTTTTTCAGGGAAAATATCTTTTTCATAAACCTCCCTCACGTAGTTACTTGATTGTAAAGCTTCGTTGTTTTTAATGTGGTCAGGGGTTAATGAATTGTCTCTCAAAAACAATGGATCAATTACATACCAGGCAATCCGGGCACGGTTGTATCCATATTTTAAATCGTTGTTCAGATTGCCTTCGGTAAAGCTTCCTGTAGGAGTACTGGCCAGTGACCAGGCGGCAAAAGATTTCATATCGATGGAAGTTTCACTTCCTTCAAAGTCATCAATATAGGCGTTACCGTCTTTATCAATAGCTTTTGAGTGACCCGGAATGAGGTGAGCAAACTCTCCGACAAACATAATGCTGGAGGGCTCTTTGGTTTCAATAAGAGGAATTTTATCAACCAAAGTTGTTAAAAATTGCGATTCGGTGCGGTAGGAAGTATTTAAACCCCAAATGGTATTGGAAATAGGCTCGTCGCCAATATTTACTTTTTGTGTGAGGGGACGTTCCGTGAGATTCATAATGGTGGCACCGAGGGAGAAATCGTCGTTCACCCGATAATCGAGATGCGTTCCAATGAGGGTTTTGGTCTGTATGCTAAACAATGAATTGCTCTCCAGTGATATTTTTATTGGTGTTCCCGATTCCAGGATGCCCTGATTAATAATGGTTACCCTTCCCAGTGTATAATCAACCGTAAAGTCCTGACCTTCTGTTAACTGCCTGCCGCCGGCGCTAACCACCACAGAACCCTGGGGAACATTCATGGCATTTAACATGATCTCGGAGCTGGAGGAGGATTGAAAATTACCTGCTAACTTGAATTTGTTTTTCTCGGCAATTTGTTGGGCTTTTGTTTTAGTGGAATCATATAATTCCTGAAACACGTATTTGTCGATCAGAGCCTGATTGCCGGGTTCGTATTTTTCGATAATATTTTTTAAGTCGGATCCAAAAGGTTCCAATACCGGGAAGAATATTCTTCCGTTTGAAGGATTTATGGTAATTCCTGAAATAAAATCGAAAAGTCCGTCGGGATATGGATCCCGGTTCGAATTCAGATTATCGAGATTTAATAATTTAAGCAGTATTTTTTTATTCAATTCACCTTCAGGGATGTAGTTAATTGCATTACCGGTGCGATCGTCCTGATACAAAACGTCGAGAGTAAAATCCTGTGGGTTTACCTGGTAGGCACCGATGGCATAAACGTTTTTCATCATCAGCTTCCAGGTTGGGGAGACCGGGGTAAAATTTGTTCCTTTCAGCAACTTTAGGTATAAAGCATCAGGAGCGTTTATGCCCGCTGAAGAGGAGAGTTCACCAACCCGGTATGTTTTGCCGTTGTAGGTATATTCATAGGCAATAGCCAGAATTTCGTCGGAATTAAGAGCTGAATTCAGAGAAATATAACCCAGTTTTTCATTCAATTCGAATTCTCTTTCGGTAAGCCGACGGGCATTTTCAATTTTTTCGTAATCGTTACCCAAACTAAAGGGAGCCAGAATGGATGTAACCATGTTTATATTTCTAGCTTCAGAATAGGGCCCGGAGGTCATTTGCTGATAGAGATCGTTCTTTTCGTTTCTCGGGTAGTTCCCAATTTCGCCTCCAACAATATTAAAAAGAGGATTATAAGGTTTGGGTTCGCCCAAATCGGAATAGGCAATAATATTTCTGGATTCCTCAAAATTACTGGTCTTATTAGTAACCCAGACTTCAATACGGGTTATGTTTATGGCTGAATTTATAACCGGCAGACTTTTAAGAGCTGCATTATAATTATCTCTGAAATAATTGGATAGGAAAAAGTGTTTGTTTGCATCATAACTGTCGGATGATATTTCAAATTCCTGCACCTGAGCACCGCCCTGCACTTCAATTACCGATGTTTCACCCTTTTGTTGTGAAAGCACGGTGGTCATCCTCAATTTACCGAACTGCATTTCTGTTTTAAGTCCGAACAGACTCTGACTACCGGTAATTAAGCTCCCTGAAAGTGGCAGAGAAACGTTACCGGCTTCAATTTTTTTGATAATTTCATCTTCCTTACCCGAATACTCCAGTTTGGTTTTATTTTCGAAATCGAAGGTGGCCTCCGTATTGTAATTAACAT
>JAIOZM010000070.1 GCA_021740585.1 Bacteroidales bacterium | reverse complement strand
TTGCATTGAATTAGCCACGGTCCCACCCGTGGCATATGTCATGCGGTTTTCCCCCAACCCCGGATGGGGTTGCATTTTACACTCGGTAATATACCCCGGTCCACGATAGTAATCGTGACTGGGGCTAATTTAATATGAGTCCTCCGGACTCAGGAAACAACATAAAATATTTTTTAGTAATTGTGATCGGGTAAAAATATCGCAGTCAGATAAATTTGATTATTGCACAACCAGAGCGTGGTTGCATTGAATTAGCCACGATCCCACCCGTGGCATATGTCATGCGGTTTTCCCCCAACCCCGATGGGGTTGCATTTTACACTCGGTAATATACCCCGGTCCACGATAGTAATCGTGACCGGGGCTAATTTAATATGAGTCCTCCGGACTCAGGAAACAACATAAAATATTTTTTAGTAATTGTGATCGGGCAAAAATATCGCAGGCAGATAAATTTGATTATTGCACAACCACAGCGTGGTTGCATTGAATTAGCCACGGTCCCACCCGTGGCATATGTCATGCGGTTTTCCCCCAACCCCGGATGGGGTTGCATTTTACACTCGGTAATATACCCCGGGCCACGATAGTAATCGTGACCGGGGCTAATTTAATATGAGTCCTCCGGACTCAGGAAACAACACTATATTTTTTTTGTATTTTTCGCATCAGGTTGAATTATGGGTTTTCAAATTAACCTGAACATTCCCACAACCCTGGAGCGGTTTTACTAATCTAGCCCATATCCCACCCGGGGTTGATGTCACGCGGTGATCTCCAAGCCCGGTTGGGCTTGCATTTTCATCTTTTCCTGCCACTTCAAAAAACCAAAACTATTTCACACAAAATCAAACACCCCAAGCAAAAAAAGAGCCCCCAAGGGCCCTAATTATATTTTATAAAATATTCTCTGATTCTCTCCTCACAAAACAAACCCCAATCTCACCGCTAATCCCCACTTTTGTCTATCGTTTATAGTCCATGGTCTATGGGCAATTCGGTCCCTGAGCTTCGGTTCCTGAGCTTGCCGAAGGAGCCGAAGGGCCGAGCTACCACTCCCAATCGGGAGGTAATTCTTCAGATCCAGGTTGTGCCTGAGCCTTATTAGGTTTATTCAAAAGAATCATCATAGTTGTGGCCGAAAGAGCAGTGTAACCTATTTTTTTCATTGCCTCTTTACGCGAAATCTTTTTTTCTTTTGAACTTTGCTTTGTATTCTTCATTGAAAAACCTTTTAACATCTTTAAATCCAGTTTAACCAACAATTTATTTTAGAAAAAGTTTACTGGTTTTAACTTGATTACCTACTTGTAAATGTACAATATAAACACCTTCTATTAATCCTTTAGCATCAATTGAATTTCTGTAATTATCATTCAATAGTGCGTCCAATACCATTCTCCCCGACAAATCATAGACCTTTACATTCGTACTCTCAGAAAATTCTCCCTGAATAATAATTTCCTTATCAAATGCAAAGATAGTAATATTCTGTAAATCATCCATATCTGTGTCAACAGTTTGTGGATTGAAGGTGTGAAGGAAGAAACGGCCTGTACCGGTGGTGTTGGCCGGGAGAACTACAGAATAATGTGCCCCTGAGGCTTTTAAGTCTGTAAAAACTCCCAGTTCCCGATCTTCTAGTATGGCGAGGCCTTCTGCGGGAACGGTAACAGACTCAACGGAAAATGTTACATAGCCGCCATCAACATAATCAAGGCCAATTGGAACAGATATATTGGAGTAGTTGCTGTTCGGGAGACATTGAATATAAAATTTTTCAGGATAATCATTTATAAGCTTTGTGTAAACCTGAAATGTCGTATCAAGCCCCATACACGCGATGTCCCAAGAGGGATCTAGCCCAGCGGTCATATTCTCTATGAAATATACTTTTGTACTGGATTTACTTTCTGTATTTTCAACTGAAAGATAAACTACAGGATAATTTTTACTTGAAGCCTTCTGAGATTTTTTGTAGAATAAAGAAGTGGTATTGTGGGTTTGCATGGTGCTATTAAACTCAATACTACCAGTGCTTGGGTTTCTGGATTTCACGAAAAATCCCTGACCTACTGGTATATAATCCTCCCCTTCTGTGCTGCTATAAAGGGTATATCCTCCGACGTCAGAATTTGCTTCAGGATCATAAACCCAAATCCCAACAGAACTTTCGTCTAACACATCAGTATTAGTTGAGCTTAGAAAATAATCGCTTGACCCAATAGCATTCGAGGTAACACTTAAAGCCGAAGTAAATGGATTCCCAACACAATTTAGAACATCGCCGGAAGGAGCAGTTAATGCGTAGCTTACATTAGAAGTGCGAATGACACCAGTGTAAGATAATGTTTCATTGGGGCTTACTACACCTACCATATACCCCTTAGCTGGAACAAAATCAGATGTTGGAACTGACCCAATTGGATAAGGCTCGTCCCAACCAATAGCCCCTACATAATAAGTCATTGCATAGTTTGTAGGCGTTTTAGGTTCATTCGGACTAGTGTCAATATTATTATCAGAAACAAAAGTGTTGATGGCATATCCGGAAACCGGACTTGAAATGAGATGCCATTCTGAACCTGATTGGTAGCGTTGAACTTCAATGTTCGCAGTAGTATTTGTCCCATTGATAGTTCCGTAATTTATTAATGAGGCGGTATTTGTAGCTGAAGATGATTCTAAAAGGAGATTGCTACCTGTGTTAATTGTTAGGGTATTTCCTGAAGTTATTTCTAGCTCACCAGTAAAACTTGTGGTACCAGAACTTAGGGTACTGGTACCTGAAATTGTAAGATTATGATATGATTGTCCAGAAATATTTGGAATGATTTGGCTTGTCCCGCTAAATTCTATTGATCCCCCTAATGTTGTTGTTGTAGGAGAATAAGTTGAATTCCACCAGCCATTGGTGCCTGCATAAGAAGTTGTAAAACTACCTGCTGACCCAACAGAAAATGTTGTTGCGTTAATATAAGAGTCGGTTGTTAATGTTCCATCTATTGTTACTGTTGGGAAATATGTGGAAGCTGAACCTCCATTTATTGCATAACCTGAGCATTGAAGGCTCCCTCCAGTCTCTATAATAATTGACCCTCCAAAAGCTCCTTGTATATTATTATTGGCGTTGATATTATGGCCATTTAAAATGTTAACTTGGGTTGATATATTACCGTTATAACCAGGATATTGATTAGTAAGGCTAAGCCAAGCAATACCCATAAAATAGGTCTGCCAGTTTTCATCATTATTCCAATCATTATTGTTCCAAGGACTTTCTGGGTTAGTTCTCCAATCCCCACTATTCTGCCCAATAACCCCAACTCCAATCCCAACAAGTAAAATCAGTATTATACTTAACTTCTTCATAGTCAAAATTTTTATTCTGCCTCAATACATTTCTTGCAGATAATTATTTCCAAAACACTTAACATGCTTAAAGGTTAAATGTTTAGCAGTCAAACGCCATAAATTAGCTTCTCTTAAGACAAACTTCCCCCTCTCTTGGTTGCATCGCAACAAGGGCGCAAGAAAATCCTTACACCCTGATGAAAGCTGTCTGTACTTAATAGCAAAGATAATAATACTTTAGCTATGTTGTTTAAAGATAGGGAGGTTTTTTTAACATGCAAGAAGTTGGTTTGGTAATGTGGCGGTTCCTGAGCTAGCCGAAGGATGATTTGATGGTGTGGTAGTGTTGTTTCGAGACGTAAATTGAGCAGGTTGGAATGGACGAAGGACATATGACCATAGAACATAGAAGAAACCTGTCCACCGAAGCGATAGCGTAGGAGGAGACTATTGAGATTTTTAAACCGCAAAGATCGCAAAGAAAAGCGCAAGGGACGCCAGGAATGATGTGGTGGTATGGTGGTTCCTGAGCTAGTCGAAGGATGGTGTGGTAGTTGAAATACCCAGAACCCAGAACGCCGAACCCAAAACGTCAAACCCAGTTGCAAAGATTTAACCGCTAGGGTTGCAAAGATTTTAAACGCAAGGCACGCAAAGGAATACGCAAAGTTCGCAAGGATATACCACTTCCCACTCTTCACTTCCCACTTCCCACTCTTCACTTCCCACTTCCCACTTTTCACTTTTATCTTTTTCCTTTTATCTTTTATCTTTTTCCTTTTATCTTTTCTCCCCCACTTTTATCTTTTATCTTTCTACTTTTATCTTTTTCCTTTCTACCTTTGCAAAAACCAAAAACATGAACACCCTCATTCTAGGCTCCGGAGGCCGCGAACATGCACTTGCTTATAAAATTGCTCAGAGTCCGCTTAATGATAATTTATATATCGCTCCGGGAAATGCCGGAACTCCTGACCATGGCATAAATCTGGATATTAATCCCACCGACTTTGTAAATCTTAAAAAGAGTATTCTGGAAAAGAAAATCGGACTTGTGGTTGTAGGTCCTGAAGCTCCTCTTGTGGCTGGTGTAACCGATTTTATAGAAAGTGATTCAGACCTGAAAAATGTTTTGGTGGTTGGACCGGGAAAACTGGGCGCCACTCTCGAAGGTAGCAAGGATTTTGCCAAGGAGTTTATGTACCGCCATGGTATTCCTACGGCAGCGTATAAATGTTTTGATAAAAACTCAATTGAGGAAGGGAAAAAGTTTCTTGACAATCTAAATGCGCCTTATGTTTTAAAGGCCGACGGTCTGGCAGCAGGGAAAGGCGTTCTTATTCTAAATGATCTTTCTGAAGCAAAGCAAGAGTTGGAAAATATGCTCAACGGGAAGTTTGGGAAGGCCGGAGATAAAGTAGTAATCGAAGAGTTTCTCTCCGGAATTGAACTTTCTGTTTTTGTGCTTACCGATGGCGATTCATACATGATTTTGCCGGAAGCTAAGGATTATAAGCGCATTGGGGAAGGCGACAGCGGTTTGAATACCGGCGGAATGGGTGCAGTTTCTCCTGTGCCTTTTGCAAAAGGAGCTTTTCTTAAAAAGGTGGAGGAGCGAATCGTGAAACCAACCATCGAAGGATTCAAAAAAGACGGGATTGCTTATAAGGGTTTTGTGTTTATCGGATTGATGAATGTAAATGGAGATCCGATTGTTATAGAATATAACGTGCGAATGGGGGATCCAGAATCGGAAGTAGTGCTCCCGCGCATCACGTCTGACCTGCTGGAGGTGCTGATTGCTACCGGTGAAGGTAGGTTATCTGAAAAGAAGCTCGAAATTGATGAGAGAACGGCAACTACAGTTATGCTTGTATCGGGTGGCTATCCGGGCGATTACCAAAAGGGAAAGGTGATTACCGGATTGGAAGGTGTTGAAGAGGCAATCGTTTTTCACGCAGGGACTGGTTTTGGCTCTACAAACAATGGAAAACCGATAGTGACAAACGGAGGCAGAGTTATCGCTGTTAGCGCACTTGGAATTAATATGGAGGAGGCATTAAAAATATGCTATTTAAATATAGAAAAAATTAAATTTGAGGGGAAATATTTTCGGAAGGATATAGGATTTGATTTAGTGTAAATGGTTTTTGTTAAAGTCATTTATGCAATTGAATGTGGGAGGGAGGAGTTGTTACACAGAGGTTCACAGAGTTGACACAGAGGTTCACAGAGGTTCACAGAGTTGACACAGAGTTGACACAGAGGAGAGGAGGAGTTGTTAAAAGGAGGATCAATGAGTTGACAGAGTGGCTATAAAGAGTTAAGATACTGAAGTCCTTTGATGCGAGGAAAAAATGAATTTAAAGGAATATGCCTGAACTTTGTCCTTCTTTGGATAAGTGCTGTATAAACTTGTATTAAACGGAGAGTTATTATAATCATTTTTCCTATTCGGGCAGACCATAAATTTTGATATATGTTACTTAGATTGTTTTCAGGGAGTAAAGCTTCGACTGTTTTTAGTATTTTTTTACTAAGCGTAATTTTGTGGCTGCCTTCATTAATTTCCTCAAAATCAGTGCATTTTTCGCAGTCAGAGTCGATGATATTATACGCCTTCATCGAAGGCTTCCTTACAAAGAATGTATTGCTTTCAAAGATCCTCGCATTTATATTTTTACTGTTTCAAGCGTATTTACTGGTCTTAATAAGCGGAAAGTATATTCTGCTTCAAGGAAGAAGTTATTTACCTGCTTTGTTTTTCTTATTGATAGTTAGTTTTTATTCGGGTTTGCAGCAGTTTTCTGCCGGATTAATAGGTTCATTCTTTGTTATTATTTCCATAAACTTTCTTTTTGAGGCCTACGATAAAGAAAGTATTAGCTATCGGTTTTTTGATGCAGGATTAATTTTGGGCCTGGGAAGTTTGTTTTATGCAAAATTGATATTGTTTTTTCCGGTATTGTGGATTTCAGCGATTATTCTTCGCAAAGGGAATTGGAGGGAGTTTGTTATGCCTGTTTTTGGGGTGATCCTTCCCATGTTTGTTGTCGCCGCTATCGGGTTTTTGAGAGAAGGTAAGCCATGGGAGTTATTTCAGACAATGAATGGAATTTTACTGAGAGCAGAAATCCCTATGGAAATTGATTTTGGATTCTTGTTAATAATTGGAATATTATTCCTGGCCGTCTTGATCTCAAGTGTTTATATGCTGAATATTTTTCAGTTCAAAAAGATATTTATTCGAAATTATTACCTGTTATTATTTTGGATATTTGTGACAGGTCTGGTGGTTTTCATCCTTTTTTCCTCGTTTGATATGGGAATTGCCTATATAATTGCCATTCCAACTTCCTTTATTCTGTCGAATTATTATTTTAATGCAATAAGCACCTTGGGTAATCGGATACTATTTGGGATGATTTTATTGGTGTTTGTATTTAATGGGGTCAATCAGATTTTCGGGTGGATTTAATTTTTTTTGGAGTAAATCTTGTTAAATCAGATTTAGTGAAAAGGAAGACAGAAAATTCTAATTAATGCATGAATGAAAAGGGTTTACAAGCTCATCGAAGCTAAAGGGTCTATGACTAATTACTCACATAAGAAAGGATTCCAATTGCTTCTCCTTTTTTCCCTTCTTTGAAACTAATGACAACCATATAAACTCCACTTTTCATACATTTGAAGTTGATTTTGTCAAATTCCTTACCACTATCGGGATACCAGGTGCTCAGTATCATATTTGCCTGATCGTACACACGCAATACGGCTTCCCCTTCAGATTCTTCCATATTGCATATTGAAAAGCGATAGGTAACATTTTTTCGAAGAGCAAGGGACTGTCGATACATGGGTGGGCGATTGTCTGTGCCTGCTGCGTCCAGCTTAACCACAAAATCTTTCAGATAGGTTGCGTCTGCGCCTGCTGCAACAGAACACTTCTGAACAAGATCTTGTTCTTCCTGAGCCTTTACGTTGTTTAAAAGAAACATCGCAAGGAATAATAGACCTGATATTTTAAGAATCTTAGCTTTCATTATAGCAATTGATGCTTGTTTCTTATTGTCTTAGTTTTTTCAATTATTTCTGAGAGAACATTATCACTTATGGAAATAATACTTGTTTCTTGCTGAACCACCATTAGCATGCCGTCTTCCTGTTCAACAGGTTCAGGATCAGAAATCTCATATGTAATATCTACTTTAGAAAAGCTTTTTTTCAATTCTTCATAATCTTTTATTATGGCTGCAAACTGATCGTCGCGTTCATAATTTTTGAGAATTAACAAGAGGTTATTTAAAATAAGCTTTTGCTCGCCGATATATTCAGATAAAACAGGATCTTTTTGAGAAAGTGAGACTTGTGTTACCTGAAACATCCCTTCAATCCAGACACCGGCTATCATCAAAGCACTTAAATTAGAGCGATCTGTAAGCTGTAAATGCTTATCCATTTCATTAAAACTGTGAACCGACATAAATATTAATGAATCCAGATTAGAATTGCTTGTGGCAAGTCTCTTAATGGTATTAAAGTCAAAAAACTGAGACACTTTTAATCCGTCGGCAAGTTTGTTAATAGCAGCCAGGTAGCTGACTGAGGAGCCCGTTCTCTCATAAACATTCAGGTAACCCAGATCTGCGCCAAGCATTCCGAGGGTATAAGCCATTTTAAAACTGGAAGAGTAATTATCAACCAGATCAAGATTTGAAAGGTATTGATCGGAAAAGTTTAAGCCCAAATCTTTTATTAATGCGGCCATTTCAATAGGAGAGGAGATGTTTTGAATAATATCCTCCATTGCCTCTTCCGGAATTTGAATATCACCACTTGCTAATTCATAGCCAGGCATATTCAACTCATTATTAGGGCCTTTACATGAATAAAAGACTAAAATGAGAATGATAATATATGCTACTTTTTTTAACATTTTTTATATTAAACAGCTTTATTGATTTAGAAACAAAGCATTGAAAATAGTTAAAGCTATATCAATTATGATCTATATCTTTCAAATTTAGTAAAAAGTTTTATTTCTACGCCAGTTGAAATTGATTATTTTCTTCAATAAATTAAAATAAAGGCTGAGATATAAAACCAGACTTAGCAGCCAAATAACTGCCATGTTAAAATTATAGGTCTCAAAATACCTCCCTGCAAAATATTTTTTGGGGGCAAAAAAATGAGTTCTGAAACTTAAGTATCTGCCATCTGTCGGAACCGGATCCATATAAACAGGGTCGATCATTCTCACCAGATGATGATTATATTCAACGATTTTTTTCCTTTCATAGATTTTTCTCACATGATCAGAAACGGCTTCATTATGAAAATCGTCGAGGTAATTATAATAGGTGTCTTTCAGATTCCTTAACAGATTTTCAACCTTATTATTCTTTATTTTATTTTCCCGGGTAAATACTTCCAAATAATACATTTTGAGATCTGAGATCATTTTTTCGGCCTCCTTTGCCCCGGCTAAGCCAAATGAATCGGGGTTAAAAAAACTATTGTCAGGGATTTGTACGGCATTAACCAGATTTGATTCTGAGATAAGTTCATTTTGAAGTAATAAGAGATCTTCTGCTGTTTGGTCGACTTTCCCTGTAAGTTGAAATTCTTGTTTAACTTTTCTGAGTCTTTTTTCCAGCTCAGGGAGATAATAGGATTGCTTGAAGTCGGCGTTGTTGATATTCTTATCAAGATCGTAAAAATTTACATGGAAGAAATTATTTTTAAATTGATTCACCATAAGTGCTTCATACGACCATTTTGTGGGCATAAATTCAGCTAATACCGGGACTTTGTCAATTCTGGAAATTTTACGATTCAGCTTTTCAAATGAAAACATGGCTCCACTGAGTATCATCATAGGAATAATAAGAAGGGGAATTACAATATAAATGGTAATGGCTGAATTAAAGGTTGCAGAAATATTCAATCCCAGCATATTAGCAAATGCGGCCGTAGTGAACAAAGCAAACCAATAGGGGAATAGCATTTGTTTAATTTCCAGTATGGAATTGGCAATAAGTACAAACAGGAAGGACTGAATGGCTGAAATCAGGAATAATATAAGTACTTTGGAAACCAGATACCCAGAATGACTAAGGTTTAGGAATTTTTCTCTTTTCAGATTTTTTCTATCCCTGAAAATTTCTTCAGCGCTTTGTGTAAGTCCAAGAAAAACAGCTACAATAAGAGCCATAAAAATGTAAATGGGGATATTCTCGTTTTCTCTGAAAATATATTTTTCTGATGCAGGATCTGCAATATAGCGAATTATATATGCCAGCATAAAACCAAGTACAGGAGCTTCCAGCAAACTCAATAAAACATATTGGGTGTTGCTTATTTTGGATTTAAAGTCTCTTTGAAAATAAATTTTAAGCTGTTTAAACCAGTTTGGAATAATTAGATTTTTTTTAGGCTTTTCCTCAGGAACAGGTATTTTATTCTCGTTCCTGCCAGTGTTAAAAAACTGCTCCCATTGTTCCGGGTCTATCTTGCGTGTCTTGGTATATTCCCCGTATTCATCTACCACCCTGGCCTCCATGATGTTGAAAATCAACTCGGGATTCACGGTTCCGCATGTGGGACATTCGCCCATATTTGAGTTGATCTGATTATCGAGCAGTTTAAAATACATTACGGCTTCAACCGGGTTCCCATGATAAACCATCATTCCACCCACATCCAGAATCACAACCTGATCGAACATCTTAAATATTTCGGATGAAGGCTGATGAATTACAACGAAAATTAACTTTCCTTTCAGGGTAAGCTCCCTGAGTAAGTCCATCACCATTTCAGAATCACGGGAAGATAATCCTGATGTGGGTTCATCAACAAATAATACAGAAGGTTCACGGATAAGTTCCAAAGCAATATTCAGACGCTTTCGTTGTCCACCGCTAATGGTTTTATTAAAAGGATTTCCAACTTTGAGATGCTTTCGGTTTAGCAAGCCCAGGTTTTCAAGTGTCTGGTCTACTTTTACTCTTATTTCTTCATCGCTTAAATGGTTGAAGCAAAAACGTGCATTATAATAAAGGTTCTCAAAAACTGTTAGTTCTTCAATCAGTAAGTCGTCTTGTGGAATATAGCCAATAGTGCCAGACAGATCTGATTTTTTATCGTAGATATTAAATCCGTTTATTTTTACTTCTCCACTTGAAGGTTTTTCAATACCGGAGAGGACATTGAGTAAGGTGGTTTTCCCCGTTCCACTAGAACCCATTAGGGCGATCATATTTCCATGAGAGGCAGAAAAAGAGATGTTTTTTAATCCACGAACTCCATTGCTAAAATAGTAGCTGATGTTCTGTGCTTCAAAAAGTATTTTGTCTTCTGAAAGGGAATGTAAAAAGTAAGCAGTAATATCGCTATAATACAAAGGCTTTCCCTGAGGTAGTTTTATAGTACTTCCCTTGGCCAGTAAAAATATTTTGTTTTTGTGCAGACCCAGACCATTTAACTGGAGTTCACCGTGGCCTGAATATTTTATGAAGTATAGATTTACATCGGGAATGTAGAGGATAAGAACATCTTTTTTCTCCTGTGTACCTTTAATTCCAAGGCGATTCTCTGAAATATCCTGATGGCTGTTTATCTGTAAGATATTTTCATTTTTATTCTGAACTTCTTCACTCTTCAGCACAAAGTCCTCCATTGAAGAAAAATTTTCCTTACTAATCTTAAAGACCTCAGCAACGGTATTTATTATGGCCAAACGCTGGGGTGTAACTTTTCGATCGGAAGCAAGCAATTCGAACAATCGTATTAATACGACATATTTCTGACTTAAATTTAGGGTTTTATTTATTTTTCTGCAGATGCCAAGAATTCGAACCGAGTCGATAACGGAGGTAAGTTTTTCTTGTTGCTTATTGCTGTCAGTTCCGGCTGCTTCATGAAAAAGATCAAAATATTTGTCGGCACCGGATTCGCCGAGCTGTGTTTTAAGAAAAGTCCATACATACTTTACCTCATTCTCTTCAACCCCACCATCCTGCTTAATGATGATGGCAAAAAGTTGCATCAGGGCTCTTAAAATCTCTTCACTCATTCTTTATGAATAATGGGATTCGGTTTATTTAAGAATAAGATTAAACTTAAGGTCCACCATTTCGCTATATTCGATTCCCGCCTCCTTCATGTCTTCATCGTAATCGGCATAATGCCAGTTAATTTCAACTTCTGAACCATTCTCCTGCATTTCTTCAAGAATCATAAATATGTCGAGAATAAGTTTTGAAGAAGCCGTATTAAAATAGTCGAGGAGGATTTGAAATGTGGTTTTTTTTAGGGGATCTTTTGCATAATTCTCCAGCCAGGCGATAATGGGGTCATAAAATGCACTCACATTTTCCGGAAGGGATTTTCCGCTAAGTTTAAAGATGTTTTTGTCTTTGTCCAGAATTACACTTGGACAATCGTCTGTGCCCTCTAAATATATTGCATCCATAATTTAAGGTTTTAATTTTCTAGGTATGGTTGAAGTGAAAATAAAAAAAGACTGGGAATTATTAAGGGGAAGAAAATGAAATTCCAACTTTCTGCCGGTTTTTCTTTTTATGTCAATAAAGCCGACTCCTGCGCCACCTTTCAATGAAATAGCCCCTTCTTTAAGCTGCTTTTTATATAAATTCCGGAGGTTAGAGTCGTCAAGTTCATTTATCATTTCCAAAAATTCATTCAGATCCTTTACTTTGTTTTTTTCAATAATATTCCCTGTGGTTACCTGATAAAATTCTTCGGTATTGCTTACCAGTAACACCCCATTATTTAAATCGTTCTCGCTGTTCAGTTCGCTGTGGAAGGCATGTTTTGAAATGTTCTGAAGGCATTCCACCATTACATGAAAAACTTTTTTTTGAATGGGATTGTTTTCAGATTGCCTGGACATTTTTTCTATGGTAAGATTTGTAAATGCTTTCATCACCTGATGATTCATTTCCCCTTCATAAGCCAATGAGATCTCATGGTTTTTCATTGAACTATAAAAATCATATACAAATTCAAGAAATTTGTTTTTTTGCCTTAGCGCCATTGATTTTGATGTTATCTTTATAAAAACAGCATGTTAAGATATAAAAGTTTAAGTAATGAAGGAAATATATTTTAGAACTCCAAACCTATCATCAGCACATCGTCTAATTGTTTAAAACCTTTTTGCCACATATTAAAATCGGATTCGAATAGCTCGTTATATTGTTGCATGGTATAACCCGGGTTCTCCAAAATATTATTCCTCAATCTGTTAGGGGAATATTTGCGTCCATAGGGCCCCCCAAGTTGATCTGTCAATCCATCGGTAAAGAAAAAGACTTTATCTCCTTTTTTTAAATTAATTTTATAATTCTCAAATTTTTCTTCGGTTTTTTTCAAGAGTTCTATTCCCCCGATAGCTTTTCTGTTCCCTTTGAATTCGGTTAATTCCCCGTCACTTAATAATAAAAGAGGCCTGTGTGCCCCGGCAAATTCCAGCTGCATCTTTTCCGGATTTATTTTACAAAGTGCTATATCCAGACCATCGCGGGTATCTGAAAAGGCAGTATTTTGTTTTAACGTGGTCCGAAAATTTTCATGCAGGGAGTCGCAGATTTCTCCTGCAGAAGAATTTGGGTTTTGAGTGGCGACATCTTTTAACAGGAAAAATGCAATAAAGGATAACAAAGCTCCGGGAACTCCATGCCCTGTGCAATCTGCCGCTGCTATCAACAGATTTTCGTTTTGAGGCATGAACCATGGGAAATCGCCGGATATGATGTCGCGGGGTTTGTAAAAAACAAAAGATCTGGGAAAATTTTCTTTTATTAATCCTATTTCCGGCAGAAGCGCCTTCTGAATTTTTTCGGCATAGTTTATACTATCCTCGATCTTATCATTTTTAATCTGGATTTCCTTTTCTATTCGTTTAGCTTCAGTAATATCATGCCCTACGAAAAGAATGGTTTCCAGTTCATTTTGGGTTAATTCGGGGATGGCATCAAAACTTATTATTCTTTCCGTAAGCTTTTCACCCATGCGTACAGGCAGGTTTATTTCGGAGTTTGTTTTTTGAGCTTTGATTTTCATTTCCTGTAACGAATTCTCGAAGTACTCTTTAAGAAGTTCAGAGAAATTGATTTCAGACAAATTCTTATTCACCATATTCTCGGCAGATATGCCTATATAATCTTCCACAACCGGATTAAGGTAGTGAAACCGCCCATTTGTACTGAGTCGAATAATCAGATCGAGGGAATTTTCAGAAAGCGACTGCATCCTGGTCTTAAGTCGCTCCTCTTTTTCTGCCCTTATTTTTTCAGTTATATCGGAGGTATTAATGATGATACCTTTAATGGATGGATCTTCGAGAAAATTTCTTGCTGAAGACTCCAGAAAAATGGTGTCGCCTTCCTTTGAAACATAAGAATAGGTAATTGTTCTGCTCACATATTTCTTCTCAATGGTCTCTTCAATAAGTTTTTTATAGGCAAGCGCTCCGTCTCTGGTAAGTCGCTCAAAATCCTTTCCCAGCATCATTTCCTCAGGGGAGTAGCCCAGTATTTTCTTTACAGAAGGACTTACATAAGTCATTTGCAAATCTTTATTATATATTGAAATAACCTCTGAGGCATTTTCAAGCAACCAATGGAGTTTGCCGCGGGCATTTTCTGCTTCAGAAACCTGGGCTTCCAGCTTCTCGTTCGATTTTTTAAGTTCCAGCTGGGTTTTTTCCATAATATCAGCGTTCTCTACAAGAATCTTTTCATTTTTTCTAAGCTCTTCTGTTAGTTCGCGCGATTCAAACAGCAGAAGCTCAGTTTGTTGGTTCAGCTTTAGATTGTATATTGTTCTGGCAATAATTTCACCAAGTTCGAGTAAAAACTGAATGGATAGCTTTGGAATTTTTTCGCTTATCGTGGCAAATTCCATAACTCCCATTAATTTTTCATTACTTATTAAAGGGACTAATAAAATGCTGCTTGGTTTCTGGTCTCCAAGAATTCCGGATGAAATACTAATATAATCCTTAGGTATCTCTGTTCTGTAGATAAAGTCTTTTTCAAAAGCGCATTGCCCAACAAGGCCATGCCCAAGTTTAAATTCTTCATTTATGTATTTCCTTCTGTTGTAGGCATAGGTTGAAGAACAACTTAGAATTTCTGTGTTTTCATTAAAAACATAAAAGGCTCCCTGTTCCACATTAATATAATCTGAAATGCTTTTTAATACATTAAATGAAAGCTCTTCAATATTATTGTAGAGTCTCAGTATTCTGGATATTAATTCTTTACCCTCTGAAACCCAGGTTTGATCATTCTCCTTTCTCCGGGTAGCCCTCAGGTAGCCCAGAAGGTATTTAAAAGAAGATACGAGCTCATTGTTTTCTTCTTCATCGATTATTGGAGTTTCATAATCTCCAGAACCCAATCTCTCGGCAATTTCTGTATATTTATTTAATAGTGAATTTCGTAGTTCAGCTTCTTTGTAGAGTTTAGTTTTTGCATCAGAGTCTCTTTTAATCGTTATATAATAGAAAACACTAATCAAAAAGGGAAGGGTATCTACAATCCAGATCGATATATCTTTATGAATTTGAAAAATAGAGCTAATACTGAAAGGTATTTTTTTTAGAATTATTTCAAGCACCCATATCAATATCAATAAAACCACAGAAGCACCAAAAACATATAGGCTTCTTTCTAAAAGGTCTTTTTTATTGATGATATGGTTTTTATTATTAGTCATTTGTTTTCTCCCGGAATTGAGATAGTTTTTTAGCCCCAAGTTTGATAAGATAATTTAGGATGTTTAAGCGGTTTCCTGTTATCTCTTTGAAGGTACTTAATTCGATAATTGCTGTACAATTCTTATCGGAAAAGAAGGGAATAAAATACAAAAAAGAAGGCTCTCCCTGTCCGAGACCTGATTGAATTCTTCGGTACTTTTGAGGAAGATTTGAAAGAACAGTGATATCTTCTTCCATAGCTGCCTGCCCCACGATGCCTTCCCCCGGAACAAAACTTTTAATATCCTTCTCTGAAAGAATGGCGTAAAAAGATAAGGGTTTATAGATATTCTCTTCTTCCTCAAAAAGATAAAAAACCCCCTGCATACCATCAAATTCATTGGCCAGATTTTGTAGTAATTTTTCTCCAAAACCAGCCAGATTTCTTCTAAGTAAAACATTTTTAAAGATTTGTTCTGCAACAATTTTGGGATCAGTAAATTCTCTCTGTACCATACCCCTTTCTTCCTTAGCTTTTTCGGCGGCCTCAATTTTTACTTTATCAGATTTTCTAATATTTATTTTTGGGAATTTGTCAATGATTAAAAGAAAAAACAAAACAATAAATAAGATGCTTAAAAAAACAGATATTATTACAATCTGGAATCCGTTGTCAATTCCTGATTTTAAATTCCAGGCCCCAATAAATACCATTACTTGTAAAAGCAGTAGAAATATCAATGGGACTATATATTGCTTTTTATTTTTCAAATGGATTTATTTCCTTTCAAAGTTGATCATAAAATTAATGATACCATCGACATCCAAAACATAATCTGGATTAAAAAGATTCAGACATGCTTCAGGCATAGTTGCAATATCGCAACTTTTTGGGTCTTGAACAATAGTGATTCCGCCCATATCATGAATTTTTTTCAAGCCCTGAGCTCCATCAGAATTTGCCCCTGACAGAATGATTCCCACAACATTTTCCCTAAATACCTCTGCTGCAGACTGCATGCAAATGTCAATTGAGGGTCGGCTGTGGTTTAATGGATCATCAACGGTTAAACAAAAACTGTAACCATATTCAAAAATCAAGTGATAATTTGAAGGGGCAATATAGGCCATCGGACTGCTAATTATTTCCTTATCATATATTTCTTTAACAGGGATTTTTGATGATAAGGAGAGAGTGGAAGTAAATTCTGAACGCACATTTCTCAACCGGTGCATGCAAAAAATAAGAGGGGAGCTGTAATCTGAATGTAATGATGACAGTATTTTCCCTGTAACCTGAAAACTGCCTGCAGAACCCCCTATTAAAAATAGTTTTTTCACCATTTACTATTTTGATTTTTGAAATACATTCTCATTTAAATTTACAGGAGCAATAGTATCGGTAATATTAATATAGGATGAAATATTTTCTCTGTATCCAAAAACAATCAATCCGCTCTTTTCTAATCCCGAAACCAGATTCCCGATAATTTTATTCTGGTGAGATAGTGAAAAATTTAGCAATCGGTTTCTGAACATTATTAAGTTGAAATTTTGACCATCTGGCTTGAAATCAAAATCTTGTTGGAAATCGTAAACTCTCGAAAACAGATTTTTATTTACAGCGAGCGTGTCGGATTTTAAACTAAAATACTTTTCCAGATGGATATTGGGAAATATGCTGGTAACATTTTCTTTGTCTATTGGCCTTATAATAATATTTTTATACTTATTGAAAAAGGAATCCGGACCAGGTTTTGATAGAAGAGAGATATATATGTCTGAATTCTCTCTCCAGCCGTTTTCTTCAAGTAGAATTAATAATGAGAGAAGTTCTGAACTATTGGTGTATGCAGGGATTAGTACTTTCAAATGGAAAAACGGATTTACAAATCTCTGATGTAAATACTGATTCAGATACATCCAAAACTCAGGATCCCGGAATAGTTCATAATAAAGATGAAATAGTTCAAATTTAAATAATTCAAAAAAGGCTTCCTCGCTTAAAAGTTTATCAATAAGCTCTTCTGTACTTAGAAAATTATTATTTTTTAGAATTCTTTCGAGTTTAAACCGAAATTGACTGGAAGAGAGGCAACTTAAATCAACTTTATATTTATCATTAACAAGCCTGATAACATTTATTGTATCTGCAATGCTTATTTCCGGCATTTTTATTTCTTTTGAAGGCTCTCCAACAGGTTTTTAAGTCTGTCAATTTCCCTGTTTGCTTCCTCGAGGAGTTGATATTTTAATTTTTTCTCTGTAACATCCTGAGAAAGAAAGTATATTTTATAGATGCTGCCTTCTTCATTAAGCACAGGGGTAAAGTTTGCCATTAACCATATTTCTTCCCCTGTGGGTTTACTTCTCTTCACAACGCCGGAATAATGTTTTCCTTTCAAGACTTCAGAAATAATAGTATTGAATTGTTCTTTTTCATCTTCCTTTAAGAAAATCCGGGAGTTCTTACCAATCATTTCTTTCAATGAATACCCAAGGGATGAGCAATAATTGTTGTTAGCATCAATAATGATTCCGTCAGGTGAATATTCACATTTTAATATACTATTGTCAACAGCCTGAGATAATGATTTCAGCTCAGTATTGCTTCGGGCTATTTCTCCCGACTGACCCTTAAGGGTATTTTCCTGGATTATCGTTTGAGTAATATCGGAAGATATATTCAGAATTTTAATCGTATTCCCTTCACCATCCTGAATAGGTGTGAATGTTTGCTTCAGCCAGATTTCGTTGCCTGAAAACAATTTATATTTTTCGGTTTTATGAATAATCTCACCATCCCTTAAATCTCTCCAGAATTTTTTATACTCTTCACTGTATTTTTCAACCTCAGCAAAATCACTATGATGTTTTCCTATCGCCTGTTCTTTTGAGATTTCCAGTAGTTCAATAAAAAGACTATTAAGATCTGAAAATCTTCCGTTAAGAGAAAATTCCGCTACCAGGGCAGAAGCATTTATGGCATTTAATATGCCGGAGATTTCATTCTCTTTTCTTTTCGATTCCTCTTGTGCCTGTTTAAAAGCTTCAAGGTTTTCGTTCATGATCTTTTCTTGTTCAGCCATGTTTTTAGATTGAACTATAGATTGTTCAAGAAGAAGATTGGTTTTTTGATTTATGCGAACACCTGCCAGAGTAGTTGCAATACTCTCGGCCAATTGCTCAGTAAAATTGATGGCGTAATCTCTGAATTCCGAAAAAGATGCAATTTCTATAATCCCGAAAATTTCATTTTCAATTTTTAAAGGAACAATAAGGATCGCCCTTGGGGGAGCCTCTCCCAGACCGCTTGTAATTTGAATATAATCCTCAGGTACCTCATTTATATATATGCTTTCTTTCTCAATTGCACAAGTACCAACGAGACCTTCTCCAAATAATATTCTCGTTTCAGGATACTTTCGCCTGTCAAAAGCAAAGGCTGCCATAGCTTCAAGATGCTGATTTTCAGCATCGTCATCGTTCACAATATATAGAATCCCCTGATTGGCATTGAGATAATCAACAAGCATTTTAATAACCTTAAAAGACAGCTCCTTCAGATCATTCCGCTCAGACCTGAAAATTTCTCCAAATTGTGCCAGGCCTTCACTATGCCAGCTTCTGATTCTTCTTTCTTCTTTTCGAGCATCTTCCTCAATTCGGGTAAGTTCAAATTTCCGAGCCATTTTATCCAGCTTATTGCCAAGCTCATCTTCTGGAGGAAATTCATGCTGCCCTAATACATCATTCCCTTCAGATAATGATTCCACAAAACTCTTTTTCTCAATAAGGCTATCTGTAATAGAATTTGTTAAAGAAAATAGTTCAGAAAATTCTGCATCCTGACTGGAATTAAAATTTTTATTTAATCTTCCGAGACTAAGGTTTTGCAGGATAGATTTCAATTTATTGATGTTTCTAAGAATAGACTTATAGTATAAAAACAATGCAGACAAAATGAGTAATCCGGTTAAGAAAAGAGCAAAATAAAATCTACGGTAAAAGTTTGCTTTTTCTTCCTCATATAGATCCTCATAATCGCTAAGAAAAGTTTCAAATTGCCTTGAAATAAGTTTAGAAAAAAGGATGAGCTCCCCGGTCAATGCAGATTTATTGTAGAAACCAATTTTGTAATCAAGTGATAAAATCTCTTTCAATAAATAAATGGGGTCGGTGGGATTTTCCACATCAAGTTCTTCAGAAAGCAGGCTTTGGGCTTTTCTTTCCGGACTAATCCCATCCAGAATGTCATCAATTATTTCAGGATTATAGCTTAATAAATAGTGTTGAAAGCCAAAAGAAAGATCTGAATTTTCTTCTGATTCAAGTTGTTGAGAAAGCAGGGATTTTAGTTTTTCTTTTTTAGAAAGTAAAATTAAATATTCATTATGAATCCTGTTAATTTCAGAGCAGTTTTCCTCAAGGAGTTTACTGTTTCTTTTTAATGCCAGACTTTTCTGAATGTGATTATCCTCATTAATTAATGAAATATTAGTTAATAAGTTCATTAGAAGTTGTTCCAGTTCTCCTGAATACACTGAAGATTTTTTATTTATTCCCGGTGAGGCAGTTTCAATTAGTACAAAAGTTTGTGTTTCTATTTTTTGAGCAAGCACTATACTTTCATAGAAATTCGATACCATTTCCTCATACCCGGTGAATTGATTGAGTCTGTCTGCAAATCCCAGACCTGCCCACAACCAGTATATGGTAAGGGCAATTAGCAAGATCGATGATTTTATTGCAATGGACTTAAAATAATTCATCTGTTATTTAATTTAACACTTAAAGTAAACGCCATCTTTCTTCTCAAACTTTGAAGATACAGATCCGATTATACTTTCATGAATTCCCAGAATTAAACAAGAGTTGTCGGTCATAATTCTGTGAAACATTTTCAATATCTGGTTTTGCAAGTCTGAATTAAAGTAAATAATTACATTGCGGCACATAATTATATCAAATTTCTTCTCAAATAAATTATCGTGTTTTACAAGATCAATTTTCCTGTAAACCGGTTTCTGAATGAGGAAATCACTCATCCGGATTTTGTCCTGCAATTTATCAAGTTTTAAATACTTATTGTAATTATCATCTTTAATATTATCACCAATTTCAAAGCTTTTAATAAAATTTGAGTGAAAATCTTTATTGAATCGAAATTTATACTCTCCCCTTTTTGAGGTTTCAATTACGTCTTCATTAATATCGGAGGCAAAGATCTGGGCTCTGTCCAACAATTTTAGCCAATCGAGAAGGATCATCATTGAATACACTTCCTGACCCGTGGAACATCCCGGGTGCCATATATTTATTTCACTTTTGCTTTTGTATAAAGGGATAATATTCTCTCGTAAATTTGCCCAAATTTTTGGGTCGCGGAATAATTCGGTAGTATGTACCGTGATTTTCTTTATAAGTATTTCAACAAATGATGAATCAGCATAAATTTTTTCCACGATTTCCTGCTCTGTCATTTCCAGATCGGACTGAATTTTCACAAATCTCCTACTCAAAGAATTTATTGAATAATTACTTAAATCATAGTTTGAACGGTCCTTAATTGCCATAAGAATACTATCCAAACCTTCTCTTTCCGGAATCATCTATTGATTAAATTGTTAGTTTAACAGGCATCCAGTAGCAAAGATAAAAGAATTCAGGACTAATAGTTTAATCTCACTCTTAATTCTGCCATAAAGAAAAGTAGTAAATGAAAAGCATGTGCCATTGATTACTATTCATCCTTAAGGCTGTAAAAAAATTTTCCTTCCTGAAAGATGATTTTGATAAGGCCAAAACTTGCCAATTTACTTATAATGTCAATTGCTTTTCTGCGGTGAATTTTAGCGATTTTCATAAAAATTTTAAGGCTGATAATTTCTTTTTCAGTCAGGTATTTCATCAGCAGACTTTCGTCGGGAGTATATTTTAACAAAACACCCTGAGGGCGTGAATGGTTTTTCCAAACATTTATCTGAATTATATTGGCCAGATGGTTTTGATCTGACTGCCGAAAATAAGCAAGCCATTTACCAGATTCATTTCTCGCGTAATAAGGCTTCTCTTTTCCTTCCGGTATATCAGCTTCAAGAACGGTTTTTCCTTCAATATTCCATTTTGAATACTTCAATTCTATGGCAGGTTTGCAATATTGTCCGGCTGCCAGTTCGAGCATGTAAAACTCCTCTTCGGTTTGAATCCCCCGTATTTTCCCATTGTCTTTTACTCCAATAAGCAATTTTCCGCCTCTGGTATTTGAGAAGGAGGACAAGGTAATGGCAATTTTGCGTGGATCATTTACTTCGAATTTGAAATCCAGTTTCTCATGCTCCCCTTGTTCTATGATCTTATAAATGGAATCGCTCATTGAGACCAAAGATATGAAAAACATGGGTTCATTTTTGGGGAGAAAATAGAATTCAGAAAATTTCTATGCAAAACCGGAGCCTTAAATTATGATTTAAAAATGTCTTTGCTTATCTTTCATCCTTTATTGAATAATCATCATTAACATCTAATTATATGACTGCTAAAAATCAAAATCAAAAAACAAATGGGCTCAATCGCAGGGAATTTGTCACAAAATCTGCTGTTGCCGCATTTGGATTAACCATTTTACCTTCAGGTATTATTAGTGCAAAAGGGCGAAAAGCTCCAAGCGATAAATTGAATATTGCTGGAATAGGTGTGGGCGGAATGGGCTTCGCTAATCTTAAAAACTTGAGTTCCGAGAACATTGTTGGTCTTGCCGATGTCGATTGGAAATATTCCCAGAGAGTGTTCGATCATTTTCCAAAAGCCAAAAAGTATAAAGATTTTCGGGTTATGTATGAGGAGCTGGGAAAATCTATCGATGCGGTAGTAGTGGCAACTTCTGATCACACTCATGCTATAGTTGCTGCTGAGGCAATTACTCGTGGCTGGCACACATACGTTCAGAAACCTTTAACTCATAGTGCATATGAATCGAGACTACTCACAAAACTAGCAGAAAAATATAAGGTGGCTACGTCTATGGGTAATCAGGGGTCTTCCGGAGAGGGTGTTAATTTGGTTGCGGAATGGCTGGCAAATGGAGAAATTGGTGAAGTAAGTCATGTTGAAGCATTCACTGATCGCCCGATATGGCCACAGGGACTTAACCGACCTTCTGAAGTAATGACAGTTCCCGAGCAACTTGACTGGGATTTATTTATCGGACCTGCCCGGGAACGTCCCTATAATGCAATTTATACACCATGGAACTGGCGGGGCTGGTGGGATTTTGGAACCGGTGCTCTGGGCGATATGGCTTGTCATATATTACACCCTGTTTTTGTTGGACTTGATCTTGGATACCCAACAAGTGCACAGGCCAGTTCAACCCTCTTACTTACCGATTGTGCG